>NZBC01000194.1 GCA_002687715.1 Planctomycetota bacterium
GTTCGGTTTCCATTCCATCGATGCCCTGATGTCCATGGTCTACCTATGCTGCGGGGGGCTCGTTATTACCTGGTGACCCGGGATATGGTCAGGAGAGCCAAAAAAAAGCCCCCCCACCGAGGCTCGCACCGTGTCCCCGGGGCGCGCGTTCGTGGAGAGGCTCAGCAGCAGATTGTGCTGTCGACGACCTACCAGCAACGACGCCGGAAGCTGCGCCGGAAGCTGCGCCGGTAGTAGCGCGGGCCGCAGGAGGAGGGGTACGAGTAGACGGGGCCGCACGTGGTGGGGTACGTCGGAAAGCAAGAGCCCCCGCCGTAATACCCGCCGCCGTAGTACCCGCCACCGCCGATGCTGATGCTGAAGCCACCGCCTCCGAAACACTGCGCCGACGCGGTCGACGAGATGACGAGGGACAAGGCGAACACCAGCGCCAGCATGCCGAGGGTTTTCTTCGTATTCATGGCTGGAACTCCGTTCAGGTCCAATGAGAAAGACGGTGAGGTCGGCGGGAAGTCCGATCGATCCTCAGCGCGTCCCCGGCGGGTTGAAGTCCCGTCCGGCGTGGGGAGAGAACGCACGAGCCGTGCCAACCCAGAGTTCACGTTCGTTAAGATGCTGCACCGCAGTGCCTTAGGTGATGGTCTCTGGTCGGTGGCGTGGCGTCGGGTGTCCTCCGGCGACGACAATTCCCGTCGCCGTTGTCCCCGTTCTCACCGAGCTTTCTCGGGACCGATCCAAGGAGGTTCGCTAACCTGGATCGGCCCCCGAGCCGTTCTTCCCATCTCAGACAATCATCCGGAGATCGTCATGACTTCCAGCCTGCGCTTGCTGTGCGTGCTGGTTCTTACGGGCGCGGTGTGCGCTCAGGATCAGACTGCATACTTCTCCACGCGATTCACCGAGACTCCGGCTTCGGGCCGCGCTGGCGACGGGAACAGCTTCACCGCCCCGTGCCTGCCGACGCCGACTTTCGGTATCGGCTTCGCGATCGAGTCCGCTCTGGCGAACTCTCCCGGGATGTCCTATGTGACGCCCGGTGCCCAGAACACGACGATCCTCAACAGTCCGACGGCGACGATGACCGTGGACTACGTGGAGGTCGCGAACTTCCCGCAGTTCAACCTCTACATCGGCGACCTCGACGCGGACGGTCTGCCGCACGAGTCAGGGAACTTCCCGGGCATCGATGCGCTGCACATCGTGACTCCCGCCGTCGGCCGACCGAACCACATGCACGAGGTGTTCGTCTCGGCCTACTCGGACAGCTCGGGCAGCGCTGGCCACATCGGCAGCTCGATCCTCCAGTCGGACATGGTTCTGCTGCCCGCGTCGAGCGCCACCTACCCCAATCCGTCCCCGCCGCAGACCCCGGTGTTCTTCATTCGCCTCGCTGACTGGCAGACGTTCTTCAACAACTCGATTGCGACGAGCTTCGACGTGAACGCGTTCACGGTCGATGCGACCAACGGCGACATCTACTGCTCGTTCGACAACTCGTCGATCACCGGCTGCACCGTCAACACGGCGCCTGGCAACAGTGCCGTCGTCACGCTGGTCCGCGGTGACATCGTGCGCATTCCGGGCGCGGCGTACACTCCGTCCGGCCCCTACGGTGTCGTGACCGCGCCCCAGGGCGGCATGGCGGAGCTCGTCTATACGTCCGCCAACCTCGACACCATGGTGAACAACGCGGGTGGCACGATCAGCGGCACGAGCACCAACTGCTACGGCCTCTCGATGGATCCCAGCGGCGGCTCTACCGGGACGCCCACGTCGGGGTTCATGGTGGCCAACCTCTACTTCACCGTCGACAACCGCGGCGGGAGCCTGTCGGGTACGCAGAACATGAGCGCGCCTGCGATCTACTCGAACCAGGCGCCGGCGGCGGTTCCGACCGCCTTCGGCCTCTTCGCCGTCATGAACGGAGTGACGATGGACCGTCCGTCGTCCGTCGGCATGAGCGACCCGTCCTTCAACCAGGTCCCCGGTTTCTGGTGCGGACCGCTCGACGCCCTCGCCGTCGTGCAGCACACCCCGGACCTCGATCCGATGGCCGATCGTCCCGTCCACCTGGATGCATTCCCCACGAGCGGGGTCATCACGAGCTCCTTCTACAACGGGACCCTCACCGGCTACGTCTCGGGGTTGCCGCCGGGTGCCGTCGCCGCCGTCATGGTCGGCCTCACCGTCGTCGGCAACGGGTCCGCGGTGCAGCGCACCAACGTCTCGGGGTTCCTTCCTGGCTATCCGGACCTCTACGTCGACCCGTTCGGACTCATGAACCAGGACGCGGTCCTCGCGCCCGCTCCCCTGGGTCCGACGGGCAGCCCGCTCGAGGCCGCGGCGATGTTGATCTTCAACAACGCTGGCGGTGGCATGATCAATCCCGTCGCGGTGTGGACCGATCCCGTGAACAACGCCCAGAACGGCGATACCTGCTTCGAGATCGACATGTCCGGGATCCTGCCCGTCGGCGGTTCGGCGCCGAGCCTCCCGCCCGTGCTCATCGTCATGCAGGTCCTCGACCTGTCGACGGCCCGTCTGTCCGACCCGATGGCGTTCCAGCTCAACTAGCGGAGAGGACGCGAACGAAGAGCGCCGGCCTCCCTCGTGGGAGCCGGCGTTCTTTTCGTCTAACCGTGACGAGGGGAGTCGCTCTGCAGCACGTGCGTCACAGATGCTCTCGGACGAACTTGGTGCGCATCGTTCCGAGGTGTGCGCTCCGGACTCCGTGCCGGGACTTGGGGTAGACCATGAACTGGAAGTTCTGCTTGTTGGCGTTCTGCAGGGCGTGGATGAACTGCATCGAGTTCTGCATGTGGACGTTGTCGTCGATGGTGCCGTGCACGATGAGCAGGTCACCGTGGAGGTTCGACGCAGCCTCGACGCAGGAGGCCTTCGAGTAGCCCTCCCCGTTGTTCTGTGGCTTGGCCATGTAGCGTTCGGTGTAGATCGTGTCGTAGAGGTCCCAGCCATAGACTCCAGCGCCAGCGACGCCGCACTTGAACTTCTTGCTGTGGGTGAGGGCGAACGCGGCCATGAATCCGCCGTAGCTCCAGCCGCCGATGCCGACGCGGTTCTTGTCGGCCCACTCGTGAGTGTTGCAGAGCCAGTCGATGGCGTCTTCCAGGTCCTTCAGCTCCTGGACGCCGAACTGCTTGTAGCACTGCTTGGTGTACTTCATGCCTCGACGGCTGGCCGACCGGACGTTCACGTTCATGGTGATGAACCAGTCACTGCCGCCGCGGCTCCGACCCATGTAGCGGTCACGAACGGTGGGTGAGTTGGGGCCGGAGTAGGTGTCGATCCACACCGGGTACTTCTTGGTCGGATCGAACTTGCGGGGCTTGCGGACGAGCACGTCGACCCACTCACCGTCGCGGCAGGTGACCTGCTCGTAGATGAAGGTGAGCTCGCGATCCGGCTTCTTGGGCTTCACCGTCTGCTTGACGTCCTCGCCGGAGACCTTGCGGATCCATTGCT
This sequence comes from Planctomycetota bacterium, assembly GCA_002687715.1. Lineage (GTDB taxonomy): Bacteria > Planctomycetota. Next base: position 3,484 of record NZBC01000194.1, read on the forward strand.
CGCCCGGGTTCGAGAAGTGTTGGAACGTGTCGATGACCATCGTTCCATCGGCGCTCAGTGAGACGCGGTGGGTGCCCGTGCCCTTGGTGATCTGGTTGCACCCGGAGCCGTCGAGCTTCGCGATGTAGGCGTGGTCGCCGATGGCATAGCTCGGAGTCGAGCCGTAGAACGCCATCCAGCCGGCGTCTTCGTTCAGCTCGATGATCCTCCGCGCTTCCCACTCGCCCTTCGAGATGGTCGCGACGAGCTTGCCCTTCCGGTCGTAGCGGTAGTAGTGGCGGAAGCCGGTGCGCTCGCTCTCCCAGACGAACGTGCCGTCCTTCAACCAGCGCGGCATCGGGTAGCGGTTGACCCAGCCGTCGTCGCAGTTCTCGTGGATCAGCGTCGTCACCTTGCCGGTCTTCGGGTCGGCGAAGTTCAGGTCGAGCCACGTCTGCTCCCGGTTCTGCACGAAGAAGATGCAGCGGTCGCTATCCGGAGTCCAGCCGACGCGGACGATGAGGATCTCGTCCTCCGGCTTGTACTTCGAGAGGTCGACGGCTTTCTTCCGGCCGGTCTTCGCGTTGGCGATCCACAGGGTCGTGCGGGGGTTGGTGGTGCCGGCTTTCGGGTACTTGAGGTGCTCGATGCGCAGCGCCTGCGGAATGTGGTCGACGACCATGAACGTGTCGACGCCGTCCTCGTCGGTGCGCATGTAGGCGAGGTGGGCGCCGGTGCCCGACCACCACGTCGCCTTGAAGTTGCCACGGCCATAGACCTCTTCCTGGTAGACCCAGTCGAGCTCGCCGTAGAACGTGTTCTCCGAGCCGTCGTCCGACAGCCGGAACGTCTCGCCGTCTTTGGTACGGGTGATGTAGAGGTCGAAGTCCTTGATGTACGACACGGCCCCGCCGCCGGGCGCCAGCTCGAACCGACGAGGCTTCTCGATGCCCTGGGTCACGCGGCGCGCGCCCTTGTCCTTGCTCCAGGCCCACAGGTCGTGATCCGCGACGACGACGGCTGCGTTGCCGTCGCTCGTGGTCTTCAGGCCGGGGGAACCCTCGGGCGACCGGGGGATCGTGCGGTGTTTGGGCCTGCCGCGGGTGAACGCGCTGGTCACGTCGCCGACGCCAGCGTCCTCGAGCGCCTTCTGGAACGCCTTGCGAGGATTGGCGACGGCTGACCGCCCGGGTCGCTTCGGCCGCGGCGTCGCCTCGACCTCCTTCCAGGTCACCGGGTCGCGCCACGTTCCGTCGACGATCACGTGCTTGCCATCGTGCGCCCAGCTCGCGCTGCCCTTGGGGGCGCGGTTGCGGTTGCGTCCCGGCTGAGCCGGCGCCAGCGAGGACAGGACCAAGGAGACGAGGACGAGAGAGAGCAGAGGAATAATGCGCTTCATGAGAAGATCCTTGGGAGCCCCCAACAAGGGCGGGGGAGCGTCATGGTAGCCGGGGGTCGGTGCCGGTGCAGGATCATCGACAACACCCGGGTCCAAGGGAAACGATCGGGGGAGGCCGCCTATTCTTCCGGATACAGCGCCGCGAAGAGCCTCATCGCGAGCGACTCGTCCAGGTCTTGGAGGATCCGGTACTCACGGAGCGCGCCGGGTTCGTTCCGGTCGGCGACCTCCGCCAGCCCCAGGAAGTAGTGGGCCACGGGGTCTTCCGGATCGAGGCCGATCGCCTTGCGGTACCACCGCACGGCCTCCCTCAGCTTGCCCTCCTCGTACAGCGCGGTTCCGAGACCGCAGCATGCACGGATGTGGGTCGGATCGTGGTCCAGCACCTCGCGGTAGAGGCTGGCGGCCTGGTCGTGCTTGCCAAGCTCGTAGTACGTGACGGCGAGGTCGTACCGCGCCTCGAGGCACGCGGGGTCGGCCGCCAGCGCGCGCTCGTAACAGGAGACCGCATCGTCGTTCTCACCGCGGCGCCGGTGGCTCACGCCGAGATTCGTCAGCGCACGCGCATACTTCGGATCGCGTTCGACCGCGGCGCGGAACGCGGCCATGGCCTCGTCTTGACGTCCCATCCGGCCGAGCGTCACGCCGAATCCGCACCACGCGCGGACGTGGTCGGGGTCTGCGGCGAGGATCGCGGCGTAGGCGTCGTGGGCGTCGGCGTGCCGCCCGTCCGCGGCGAGGGCGACGGCTCGTTCAAGCGTCGCGTCCGGACCGGCCTCGCTCTCGCCGTCGCATGCGATCGAGGATTGGGATTCGACGCCCGATTTCGACGTGGTGGACTCGACCGGCGGTGCGTCCTCGAGGTCACCGGGGCGGCGCGCCGTCGACATCCAGTGCGCGGCCTCTTCCGACTTTCCGGCGCAGATGCATGCGGCCGCGACCCCCAACAGCGCCGGTACATGAGTCGGGTCGAGATTGATCGCCTGGAGGTACGCCGCTTCCGCCAGGCTGGCGCGGCCCACCTGCAGGTAGCTCCATCCCAGCGCCGCGTGAGACGCAGCGTCGGTCGGAGCCAACGCAACGAGCTGCTTGGCCTGGACCAAGGGCGGTTGCGGGCCGTCGGTCAGTTCGGGCGGGCGTTTGAGCCACCCCATGACCCGCTCCGCCACACTCTCCGGTGCGGTCGCAGCATCGGAGAGATCGGGCTTGCCGGATCTCACGCTCATCTACCCCCCTGGAGACGAGACTCGACTTTTTCGGATTCCTGGGATCGAGAATACCAGAAATACCCGAGCGCAAGCCATCGCAAACTGCGGCCGACGGGGGGCGCCCTACTTCCTGACCTGCAGTTGCTGCCGTTCGAGAACCTGCGCACCAAGCGCGATCGCGACGTCGTGCGGGCCCGCGGCCATCAGCGGCTGGTCGAAGGCGAGCGACGTGAACGCGCCGCCTCGGGCTGGCGCCGCTTCGCGCCGGTGGCTGCCGTCGGGGAGCGCCCACCGGGCGACGATCACCGCGTCGCTGGTTGGCGCGACGTCGACCTTTACGCGGGCAGTCTCACCCACCGTGAAGCGATCGCGGGGGCCCGTCGGAGCTTGTCCGGTCGCCTCCAGCACGACGAGTTGGCGCAGCGCCCGCGGTCGCTTCTTCACGACCGGAACTGGCCGGAGCGCGCCCGGTGCGAGGCGGCGCACCGCGGCATGGCCGAGAATGGCGAGGAAGTGATCAGCGTCCCGGTCCCGTGCGTAGCCCTTGGCGTGAGTGACGACGACGATCGTTCCTTTCGAGGTCTCGACGATCGCGGCTGAAGTGCGCCGGCGGTGCGATCCGGCGTCGAGCCCCGTGACGGTCACGTGCAGCGGCAGCTCCTGTGCACACGCGACCCGACGCACGCCGCGCATCAAGTGCAGCAGGTGCACGACGTCGTCGGTGGACCCGGTCGCTCCCTTTTGCAGATTCTCCAGCAGGTCGGCGAACCCCTTCGGTGAACCGCGCCGCGCACCGTCGGCGTACCACGCATCCCACGCCGCGCCGAGGCGCCCTACGTGATCGGCGTCGCGTCGAGGATCGGTCGGGAACCAGGCCGGGACGATGGCGGCCGATTCCCGGTCGTGGAGCCAACGCGCGCCGAGGTGCGCGGGGATCTCGCTGAACTTCGCGTCGAGCCGGCCCAGAAGGAACGCATCGCGCTGCGCTTCCGAGGCGATCCGCCCCCACGCCCTCAGGCCGCGTCTCACCCGCCAGGCCGCGAGTCGCGGACCGAGCCACTGGATGAGGAGATCGACGGCGGCGGGATCATCGTCGCGTACGGCCGCCGCGACGAGTTCCCGGATGCCGTAGCGGCGGTCGTGCACCGCGCCGAGCGGACCGCGGGCGCCCCGATAGGCCTCCGGCGGATAGGCGAGCGTTGCTTCCGCGGTCCCATCGGTGCGGATTGCGGCCAGTGCGGCTCCGGCCACGACGACCCGCGTCAGGCTCCCGAGGTACTGGCTCCCGATGCCGTTGAGCGAGAGCTGCTTGCCGGTGGTGACGTTGCGCGCGTACAGGGAGAGGCGCCCCGACGAGGCGCGGACAAGGTCCTCGATCGCGGCGTCGCGAAGCGGTCCGACCTGGGCGACGATCGCGCTCAGCGGCACGAGGAACAAGGAGAAGACACGGAGGAGCATGGCGGGGTTCCGGGAGCTTAACGGTCACCACCGGGCGGCGCTCCTTCCGGATTCCGACATCTGGTACGGAAGCCCAGCATCACGATGAACTTGCCTTTACGGTTCAATTGAGATAGGTTCGACGTGGCCCCTCGACGCGCGCAGTGCGCTCGACAGGTCGGAGCAAGGAGATGCGGCACCCGTTCCAGCGGAAATCGAACAAGAAGGACACGGTTCAAACCCCCTTCCAACGATCGCTCGTCGGTTTCATCGATGGGTACTCGAAGGACGGGCAGCGCATGTCGGGTCGCAAGCTCAGCCAACTCCTGGGTAAGTCGGCGAACCACATCTCGCAGATGCTGAACGACGGGTTCATCCCCTCGGGGCCGGCCATTCTCGAGATGGCGGAGGTCCTGCGGCTCGGACAGGACGACACCGATGAGCTGATCAGGGGGGCGATGCAGACCAAAGCGAGCCAGCGGTCCCGGGACAACTTCTGGATCAACGAGACCAACCGGATGCTCGAAGCGATGGAGGCTCGTCACGAAGCGTACGAGGCCTTCCTCAAGAAGGAGGGGCTGGAGGAGCGCTTCGACAGCTACGCCAGGCGTCGGCGGAAGAAGAAGTGATACGGGCGCGCCGGACCCTCGTTTGGCTCGGGCGGAGCTTTCCGGTCAAATACCGTATTGCCGCGCGTTTTGGCCGGATTTCGCGCCGTTTTCTGCGTGGAGGCGCGTCAATACGGATGGACTGGGTACGGGGGCTTCGCGGTCCACCAATCCCACCTCAGAAGAAACGGCAAACAAACTCACACTCCACACCTCACTCCCCAAACTCACCGGACCGCGAAGCCCTCCAACCCGCTAGGTGAGCGGGTCCTCCCTCTCCTCCCCGGTTTCTTCCGTTGTTCCCTTCGTGGCAACGTGTTACGTTCGCGCGGAGGTCTCTGGATGAGCCGCGCGACCCAGGCGAAGACCGAAACCGAGGCCCCGATCCGCTTCGTCACGGCAGCATCGCTTTTCGATGGACACGATGCGTCCATCAACGTGATGCGTCGCATCCTGCAGGCGGCCGGATGCGAGGTCGTCCACCTCGGCCACAACCGCGCGGTCCACGAGATCGTCCAGGCGGCGATCCAGGAAGATGTTCAGGGCATCGCCGTGTCCTCCTACCAGGGTGGGCACATGGAGTTCTTCAAGTACATGAAGGACCTCCTCATCGAGCGCGGGGCGGGCGACATCAAGATCTTCGGGGGTGGCGGCGGGACGATCGTTCCGCGCGAGATCGCGGAGCTGCAGGCGTACGGCATCGACCGGATCTACTCGCCCGAGGACGGACGCCGACTCGGGCTCGAGGGGATGATCAACGAGATGGTCGAGGCTTGCGCGTTCGACCCCGCCCAGAGGCTGGCACCGGACACCACGATGCCGGGCCGCGACGTCGATGCCGGCACGGACGCGCGGGGTGGGGTGCGGATCGCTCGCCTGATCTCGTACGCGGAGGGAAACGGCGTTCGTCCGCCCGAAGAGGTCGAACGGATCCTCGGGCCGCTCCGCGACGCCGCGGCGAAGACCACCGTGCCCGTGATCGGCATCACCGGGCCAGGCGGCGCTGGCAAGTCCTCGTTCACCGATGAGCTGCTGCTCCGCTGGCTTCGGGACTTCCCGAACCGTCGGGTGGCGGTCTTCGCGGTCGATCCGTCCAAGCGCAAGACGGGAGGCGCCTTGCTCGGGGACCGCATTCGCATGAACGCCGTGTATTCCCCCCGGGTGTTCATGCGCAGTCTGGCGACGCGCGGTGCGGCCAGCGAGGTCTCCGAGGCCCTGCGAGAGGCCATCGACGTCGCCAAGGGCTCAGGATTCGACTTGATCATCGTCGAGACGTCCGGAATCGGCCAGGGTTCGTCGGCCGTCGTCGACGTGTCCGACGTCAGCATCTACGTCATGACGCCCGAGTACGGCGCTGCGTCGCAGCTCGAGAAGATCGACATGATCGATCTCGCTGACCTGGTCGTCGTGAACAAGTTCGAACGGCGCGGCGCCGAGGACGCGCTCCGTGACGTTCGCAAGCAGTACCGGCGTGTCCACGGGCTGTTCCACGAGCCCGCGGACGACGAGCTGCCGGTGTTCGGGACGATCGCTGCGCGTTTCGCAGATCCGGGAGTCACGTCGGCGTACCTGAATCTCCTCGACCTCGTCGCGGAGAAGACCAAGATCTCCTGGCCGAGTCGTCTCGACCCTCCCGAAGGGCTCGCGGACCGCAATCCGCTCATTCCGGGCCACCGCACCCACTACCTCGCGGAGGTGGCGCAGTCCGTGCGGGGCTACCGACGCTGGGCCGAAGAGCAGATCGGGCTAGCGAAGGAACTGGATGCGTTGGAGATTGCGCGCGATCGCGTTTCCGAGGCGACGCGACCGGCCATCGACGACGCGCTCTCGGAGGTCCGGGGTGCGATCGACCCGCGCGCGATGAAGCTGGTCGATTCCTGGCCGGATCTGCGGCGCCGATACGAGAGCGAGGAGTTCGTCTTCTCGGTCCGGGGTCGGGAGATCCACCAGCCGCTGACGGTGACCAGTCTCGCGGGCAACGCGATCCGGCGCGTGGCGACCCCGCGCACCGACGATCGCGGTGTCGTGCTGCGGTACCTGCTGCTCGAGAACGTCCCCGGCGGATTCCCGTTCACGGGAGGCGTGTTCGCACTGAAGCGCGACGACGAGGACCCGAAGCGCATGTTCGCCGGCGAGGGCGGCCCGGACAGGACGAATCGTCGTTTCCATTACCTCTCGCGCGGTGAGCCCGCCAAGCGGTTGTCGACGGCGTTCGACTCCGTGACCCTCTACGGGTGTGACCCCGCTGAGCGCCCTGACATCTACGGCAAGGTCGGCGAGAGTGGCGTCAGCATCTGCATGCTCGACGACATGAAGGCACTGTTCGCCGGGTTCGACCTGTGCGACCGGAACACCAGCGTCTCGATGACCATCAACGGTCCGGCGCCGATCATCCTCGCGATGTTCCTCAACGCGGCGGTGGACCAGCAGGTGGATGCGTTCGAGGCCGAGCACGGGCGGATTCCCGACCCTGCCGAGCACGAGGCGATCGCCGCGAACGCGTTCAAGGTCGTGCGCGGCACGGTGCAGGCCGACATCCTGAAGGAGGATCAGGCCCAGAACACCTGCATCTTCAGCACCGAGTTCGCGCTCCGGATGATGGGCGACATGCAGTCGTTCTTCGTCGACCACGACGTGCGCAACTACTACTCCGTGTCCATCTCCGGATATCACATCGCCGAAGCCGGAGCGAATCCGATCTCACAGCTCGCGTTCACGCTCGCGAACGGCTTCACGTACGTCGAGTACTACCTCGCGCGGGGAATGAAGATCGACGACTTCGCCCGCAACCTGAGCTTCTTCTTTTCCAACGGACTCGATCCCGAGTACGCCGTGCTCGGACGGGTCGCACGCCGGATCTGGGCCATCGCGGTCCGCGACCTGTACGAGGGCAACGAGCGCAGCCAGAAGCTCAAGTACCACGTCCAGACGTCGGGCCGCTCGCTGCATGCTCAGGAAGTCGATTTCAACGACATCCGCACGACCCTCCAGGCGCTCCTGGCGTTGCAGGACCACTGCAACAGCCTCCACACCAACGCGTACGACGAAGCCGTCACGACACCCACGGAGGGGTCGGTTCGCCGCGCGATGGCGATCCAGCTCATCATCAACCGCGAGTACGGCATCGCGAAGGTGGAGAACGCGCTGCAGGGCTCGTACATCATCGACGAGCTCACGGACCTCGTGGAGGAGGCCGTCCTCACCGAGTTCGATCGCATCTCCGAGCGCGGCGGCGTCCTGGGGGCGATGGAGACCCAATACCAGCGCGGGAAGATCCAGGAGGAGTCGCTGCACTACGAGCGGCTGAAGCACTCCGGCGAGCTCCCGGTGATCGGCGTCAACACGTTCGTCGACGAGAGCGCGGACCATGTGGGCGCCATGGACGCGCTCGAGCTGACGCGCGCCAGCGACGAGGAGAAACGCTCTCGCCTCGCCGACCTGCACCGATTCCAGGGTCGACACGCATCGGACACGTCGGAAGCGCTGCAGCGGCTCCAGGACGTGGCGTTCTCTGGCGGCAATGTTTTTGCCGAGTTGATGCGCACCGTTCGCGTCGCGAGCCTCGGGCAGATCACCGACGCGTTGTTCGCGGTCGGCGGCGAGTACCGACGGAATCTGTAGACGGGAGCAGGGCTGCAGTGGCAGCTCGCGGGACCGGGGTTTTCCGACGTTGGTCCGGGCCATCAAACAACACGACGGTCCTTCCGTTCCCCCCGCGCGGAAGTGCTCGAACCCGAAATACCTTCAACCGGGACGTCCGTCGGTGACGAAGGTTGCCACAGAGACGGAGATGGGTCCGGCATCCGCTGTGTCACCGACGCGACGACGAAGCGCGACACGGGGGGGCCAGCTCCGAAAGAGGAAGGGAACGCTGGGGGAGCGGACCCGATAGGCGGCCGCCCACGCCGCGATCGACGTCCGCGCAAGCCTGCTCGCCCCCCGGTCGGCATCCCTCTGATGGCGCATTGGTGTCGCTGTCAGTGGAGGGCCCGTCGAGCCTCAGGAAGGAGTCGACGTATGTCGGCATCGAGGATGGTCGCCGGGGTCGTGGTGTTGGTGGTTTGCGGAGGTGTGCTGGCGCAGGACCAGCAGATTGAGATCCCGGTAGGTGAGGCGGTGTATCCGAACCCATCGCTCACCGTCGTCGATGAGACCACGGTCGTGGTTCAGGGGGCGGGGCCGGGAGGTGCCGCGGGCGACGGTAACGACACCTTGATCGTGGTGCGGGATCTCGGGGGTTTGCCTACCGCGCACCCGCTCGTCGTCGGGGCGACGCTTGCCGAGCCGATCCTGTTCGGTCCGGGACTGGTGGCGGCGGTTGCGCCCGGGCTCGACCAGAGCGTCGGGACGTTCGACGATCTCGTGGTGATCATCGCGGGTGCCGGTTCGACGACGCCGGTCGTGTTCCCCGTCTCGCTGCCGGGCAACTTCGTCGGGGGTGGGTCGCCGTGGACCGATGTGCGGACCAACGACGTTCTCTCGGTGGCCGCGGACGGGCTCCTGGTGGCGCACATCGACGGGAGCACGCTGTCACCCTCCACCTCCTCCGACGCGCTGGTCTTCATCGACATGTCTGGTGGTTCACCGGCGATCGCGGTCGTCGACGCCGGGGAGAAGCTGTTCCGGGCGCCCGTCGTGAGGATCTCGGACCCGGCGGACGACCACGAGGTCCTTGCCGGACACGGCCGGGGTGTCGACGGCGAGGTCAGCACCGGGGACGACCGGTTCCTCATCGTCGAGCGGGTCAGCGGCGGTCCCTGGACCGTGCGCGGGGTCGCGGTCTCCCATTCGCTGATCGACGGGGGACGGCGCGCCCCGTCCCGGTTCTCTGCGGACACCTGCGTCGGGCTCGCTGTCGACCTCGGCGGCTCAGGGTCCCTGGGGTACACCCCGGGTTCGCTGCAGCCGAGTCACGAACTCGACAATCTGCTGCTGATCATCCGCGGCCTCGCCACGCCCGGCGGTGTCCTGACCGCGAGCACCGTCACGATTCAGGCCAGCGTGTCGCGGATCGCTCCCGGACCCTGGGTCCGGGGCGTCTCGGTGTGGATGCCGCGCTTCCTCGATCAGCTCGTCGAGGTCACCCAGGTCGAGACGGGCACGCCTTCGGTGGATCTCCGGTCCTGGGGCGTGGGCCTTCCGGACGACCCCGAGATCTCGTTCGTGGGGCAGAACCTCCCCGTGGGCACGGGCTCGAGCGGGTTGGTCGGGATCCGCCATCCGAGCAAGGTCGGCTGGAGTCTGCACGAGCCGCCAGTGAGCCAGTCGCTCGTGATGAACGACGGGGTCATCGTCCAGATCGCGAGCGGGAGCATCGCCTGGGTGTCCGACATCCTGGGCGAGGGAGACAAGCACTACGGGGGCGGGACCGGGAGCTGGATGCACGTGGCCGGCGCGAAGAGGCTCTCCAGCGGATCGTTCGCCGTACCGACCGCGGGCTATGACCAGGTCGCAGGGACGGTGGATGACGGCGTCGCGTACTTCATGGGGGTGACGGGCGTCACGCCCTACGGCCTCGGTCACCCCGATCGGGATGATGGCGGTCCGTCATTGAGGCTCGAGGGGTCGGTCTATCCGCGAGCGGTGTCGACCCAGGTCGTCACGTTGCTGATCGACGCCCACGCCACCGGCGTAGCGGGTTCGTGGCGACACGGGTTCCTGCTCGGATCTCCTTGGCCGAGCTATCAGCAGTTCCAGTGGGGGCGCGGTCTTCTTGGCTACGCGGACCCGGTTGCTGAGCTCGTGGTCCTCGCCAACGCCGGCGTGGGAGCGTCGGGCCAGAGCGCTTCGTACCTGAGCCTGCCGGGCAACCCGGCGCTCATCGGTGAACAGGCGGCGCTACAGTGGATCGTTCACAACCCGCAGAGCCCCTGGGGTTACGACACGAGCAACGGACTGCTCTTCACGTTCGGACTCTGAACCCGGGAGGGTGGGCGAGAGGTGGCTCAAGGCGCTGGAGCGGAGCTCAGCGCCTTAGAACGGAGTGTCCGGCGGCATCATCTCGAGCGCGAGCAGGATCAGCGGATGGGCGTGCTCGACGTCGTTCGCGAACGGCCCGTCGAGGCCCGCGCTGGCGCTCCGGCGGGCGACCGCCTCCGAGGGCTCGGAGATGAGGGAGATCACGGTCTCGCGGAACGGCGTGAAAGCCACTCCGTGCTCGACGGTGAGCCGGTAGAGGATGTCCCCGAGATCCGGAGCGAGTACGGCCTGCACCTCGAAGACCTTGTGCCGTTCCGTGGGCATGTCCACGGGGCCCAACTCGTCGAGAGCTTGGCAGAGAATCAATTCGTAGCGCTCCAGCAACTCCATTGGCTTTCACTTCACCCTAACGGGGTTTCTTGCCGGCGGGAAATCGACAGCTCTCGGGGGACGTTCCAGTGTACCCCCGGCGAACTGCCGAAGAGGAGGCCCCTTTCCTTGACGCTTCTCCATACGGCCGGGTTTCCAGAACGTGACCACGGCCGGCGCCGGGAAGCCGCGGCCCTCGTCAGGAGTTCGCCTGCAAGTCCCCGGGGTGCAAGGGGGTCCAACCGCCGGAACATCTTGGAGAACGAAGAGTGAACTAGGGAAAAAAAATCCCATGATAGTGGGTTGGACGGCCGGGAGACCCCTTTCGGCCCTCGTGCGGAGCCACCCTATGCGTCCACGATCGTTGCTCAGCTCGTTGTTTCTGATTCTGTTCCTGGCTCTCTACCTGCCCGCCCAGGAGGACCCCGTCGCCTTCAAGGTGACGGCGCCGGCGCAGGTCACGTCGGGGGAGACCCTCCTCGTCAAAGTGGAGGTCTCCATCGACCCGCCCTATCACATCTATGGGCTCGAAGGACTGGAGACCGGGGTGCCGACCGAGTTCTCGGTCGGCGGGGCCGGTCAGCGTCTGTCCATCGCCGACGGGGCGGTCAAGCCCGCCCGCGCGGCCGACCTCCATGACGATGAGGCCGGCAAATACACCTATTGGGAAGGCGCGATCTCGTTCGAGGTCCCGGTGAAGGTCACCGGTCCGGCCGGCCTGCTCACGTTCACGCTGGCCATGGACTTCATGGCGTGCACGGACATGGGGTGTCTGCCGCCCGGCCAGCTCGAAGAGGCGCTGAAGGTCGAGGTCGTCGGAGACTCTCCGGTCGGGGGGGGCGGGGCGGCGCCAGCCAAGTCGGATTATCCCGTCCGGGTGCAGTCCTCGAGCGCGGGCGCCGTGACCAAGGGCCGCTTCGACGCGGTCGTGACGCTGCAGATCGACGACCCGTATCACATCTATGGTCTCGACGAGGAAGAGGTCCCGTCCACGACGTTCCAGGCGCAGGAGGAGTACGGGCGCGTCGGGCTGACGGGCGCCGTGTCGCCGTCGCGGCCCGCCCAGACTCACCAGGCTGTGCTCGAAGTCGATCAGACCTATCGCTTCTGGGAGGGCGACGTCACGTTCACCGTGCCCCTGGGCATCGAGGACGCCGAGGCCGGGCAGACGCTCGACGTCGTGTTGCTGGTAACCGTGATGGCGTGCGAAGCGACGGGTTGCCTCGACGAGAAGACCTTCGAGGTCCCGCTCGAGATCACCGTCCCGGCGGGCGGCGCCGGCAACGGGATGGAGGGCGTCGAGGACCCGGACGAGAACGATGAGCCTGAGGCTGTGACCGTCGTCATGACGGCGGCGTTCCTGGGCGACACGGAGCCCGGCCGGGAGGTGACGGTCGAGGTCCCGCTGCCGGAAGGCGTCTCCTCGGACGGCGCGACCGTGAAGATGGACGCGGTGCTCATCGGCTCGGACCAGATCGAGGTCACGGGCGACGGTGTCGTCAAGGCCGTAGGCGATGGCCTCGTGCTCCGGTTTCCAGCGGAAGTGAAAGACACCCTGCTGGACAAGGCCGAGCTCGACCTCACGGGGACGATCGCGTTCGAGAGCGGGTCCGTCGACTTCGCGCTGTCGGGCGTGGTCAACCAGCCCATCACCGCGTTCATCCTGCTCGCGATGGGTGCGGCGCTGCTGGCGTTGCTCACGCCGTGCGTGTTCCCGATGATCCCGATCACGATCTCGTTCTTCACCAAGCAGGCCGAATCGTCGCCGGTGAACCCCATGGTCATGGGGTTCATCTACTGCGCGGGGATCATCATCTCGTTCGTGGCCATCGGGGTGATCTTCACGGCCGCGCTGGGGCCGACGGGAGCCGTATCATTCGCTCAGAGCCCGATCACGCTCGGCACGATCGCGGTGCTGTTCATCGTCTTCGCGTTGTCGCTGTTCGGCA
>NZBC01000195.1 GCA_002687715.1 Planctomycetota bacterium
CTCGTCATGCCGGATCGCACCAAGAGCTGACGGTGGCAGCGCATGACGGGACATTGCCCGGTGGTGAAGTGGAGGCTCTTGGCCCACCCGCGGCCGACGCGGATGGAGCGGTTGCCCATCTTCGCCGCGTCGTCCCTGGTGCCCGGGTCCTCGGTCACCTGGAGGCCGGGGATTCCGACGCCCCCGCCGGCGCGGGTGATCTCCATGGTCTGGTTCAGAACCGTGGCGGGCCGCTCGACGCCGACCTCGCATCCGGGCCCGTGAGCTTCGAAGCCCACGCAGTCCACCTCGGGTTCGCTGAGGGTCCCGGCGATCATGTCGCCCAGGGACACGTCCTCCGTGAGGTCCACGACTTCCCTCGCACCTTCACCGCTCCCGCGGCGGTGTCCGGGGGTCATCGACTGCATGCCGACGCCGGATGTTCTGGATCACTACGTCCAATTGTTGGAGGAACCGGGATCGATCACGCTGCCGCAGCGGCGGTGGCCCGCCCGTGATCTCACCTGCGCCGCGAAGATCCGTCAGGAGATCCCGGGTGGCGAGCACGTGACCGATGTTGTCTTCGGTGAACAGCTTGCCCGTCGGGCCCAGCACGCTTGCCCCGCCCTTGATGCAACGGTTGGCCAGCGGAATATCAGACGTCACCACGATGTCGTGAGCTTGTACGTGATCGACGATCCAATCGTCGGCTGCGTCCGATCCGTGATCGACGACCTGGATTGAAACTGAGCGTTTGTCCGGAGTGTGCATCCAGGAGTTGGCCACCAGCGTGACCTCGAGGCCATGGCGGCCTGCAACGCGGTAGATCTCATCCTTGACCGGGCAGGCATCGGCGTCGACGAAGATGTGCAGCAAGTCAATGTCCTCGGTCGGGGAGTCTGCAAGCCGGCTCCGGCGCCGGGTGCGCGTGGAGAAGACTACCCTGCGGGCACCCGGTGGGTCAGGCGCCGAGTAGCTCCTGCAGCCGTTCACATTCCCCTCCGACTTCGTCTGGCGTACCGGGGTCATGGAACGCGATTGCCCCCAGCAGGTGCTTCGCGATACTCCTGACGGGCGACCTCGTACTGGCGATGGACGGTACGTGCGTCTTCATTCCAGAGCCTGGCGATCTCGCGAATGGGAAGCCCCGGAGTGAACCGCAGACGGAGGATCTCGACGCGTTTCTCGGCTTCTTCACCCATGTAACCGGTGGGGTGTCGGGCGGATGGTCGTTCACATCGGTCCGTGGTGGTGTGCATGTCCAGGACTCCGGCCCATTCCCGCGGTCGTCCGTCAAATCTTCGAAGGAAGCCCTCGCTCAGCGCAGTTCGCCTCGCGCCCGGCTTCACCTTCTGGGCGGACCGAAGTCCGGGATGCGCTAGGATCTCTCCAACAGAGCGATGCAAGCGGGCGCCGCCTGGTGCTGCCAACGAACGCCGCGGTGCCAACGACCCCAGAGAGCAAGAGCATGGATCGATTCGAGTACAAGACCGTCACGATCAAGCAGAAGGGAACCGGCCTGTTCAGAGCGCGCAGGGTCCCGGAACTCGAGAACACCCTCAATCGCGAGGCAGGAGATGGATGGCGTCTGCGGGAAGTCGTCACGCCGTCTGGAGCCTTCGGCGAATCCGACAAGATGATCCTGATTCTCGAGCGCCAGTCGCAGCCGGCCACCTGACCAGTGTGGCACGACGACCTGACCAGATGCTCCACTGCCCACATTGTCAGGCCGAGTTCGATGCCGCCGCCGTTCTTGCGGCGGCCGATCGATCATGGCCGCGGAAGTCGTGGCTCTGGTGCCAGTGCCAGTGCGGCGACGGATTCCATGTCCACGCCGCGACGAATCGGATGTCTACCCTGAGACTCCACGGATTGCCGGGCCCCACCACGGAGTTCATGGAGACCATCCGATGCGATGGCCTGCGGGTGAGGGGGGAGTCGACGGTTCTCCACTGCTGGTTCGATGGCGAGCACCATGAGTATCGGAGTCCAGAGTAGGCCCGCGGAGTCAGAAGGCACCGCGTAAGGACTCGGCGGGGGAGTCGAGCTCGAGGAGCGCGTAGAGGAGGATCCCCACGCCGCTCGTGGATTCGTAATAGGGCTTCGCAGGGTGGCCGCAGAATAGCCCGTTTCGGAAGAGCTTCGTGACGGCTTCTTGGGCGAGCGACTCGGCCTGGGCGAGGTGCTTCGTCTCGCCGGTGGCGCGGGCGAGATGGACGTAGAAGGAGATGGCGCGCCCGTAGTTCTCGGCGTAGGTGCCGCCGGTCTTCGCGGCGGCGGGCATGGCCTCTTCGAGCTCCCGTTTCCAGCGACGTCCGGTTCGTGGTGGAAGATCGTTTCCGATGGCCCGGGCCCAACGGTTGGCGGTACGAAGGAGAGCCGGGTCTCCGGCGTGGCCACCGGACTTCGACAGCTCGTAGGCGTAGACCGCCGCCTGGGCTGCGACGAGGGGGAACTCGTAGGAGTAGATGGCGGTCCGCCAGATGTCGACCAGTCCGGACGGCGCCCACGCACCATAGTTGGACTGGTCCTTTCGCGTCTGGCCCGGGATGGGCTTGCCGGTGCGATCGAGTTCGAGGCCGCCGCCCACCGGGGTCCCGTCGAGGGCGAGCATGCCGTGGTAGCTGCCGCGCTTCTCGTCCCAGCCGTGGGCATCGTAGGCCTTGATATAGCTCGCAGCCATGTCGAAGAGCCGCCGCTCGCCGCTGATCTCGTAGGCACGGAGGAGCTGGGAGGCGAAGGGGCCGGTGACGCAGGTCATGCAGTGTTTTGCGTCGTAGCGGGCTCCAGTCGACGGCGCGTCGGGAACGAGGCCGGTCTTCCGGTCGCGATGTTGCCAATGCCAGTTGGCCACGAGCAGCGCACGATCGAGAAAGGCCGCCTCTTTCGAGGCCCGGTGCATGAACGCGAAGGCGAGGACGAAGCTGCCGCCGGAGAACGCGAAGTCGCAGCCTGCACGGGCGTCGTCGTGACGGTTGTGCTGGCCGGTCTTCTTGTCGACGATGTGCCAGTTCCAGATGCCATCGACGATCTCGCGGACACGCTTCGCGTCGAGCCGCTGCATCTGTGCCCACTCGGGATGGTAGACGAGGATCTCGTGGGGACCCGCTCCGTCGAGGTCGCCGCCCGGCCGGTCGCGGTAGCAGTCCCAGTAGATGTGCGTGCCCCAGGCCGGCATCCCATTGTGATAGACGTTCTGGTCGTCCCTCCGCTTGCGACAGTGCTTCAGGAAGTAGGCGAGGTAGGCGTCGGCCGCCTTGCGATACTCGGCGTTCCCGGTCAGCTCGGACATCCGGTACAGGGACCGGATCGTCGCCTGGTCGTACCAGGGATTGGAGCCCCGCTCACCGCGTCGATGCAGACGACCCTCTTCCAGCCGAATGAGGCTGGCGAACAACTCGGGCTCTTCCGGCGAGGTCAGCGTGCGGCTGTCGATCACCGCCATCAGCAGCGGAGACTTGACCGGACCGTAGTGGTCTCGCCCATGCGCGATCAGAGTCGAAAGACAGCGTTCGACGTAGCTCCGCCACTTCGATGGCGACCTCTCCTGCCCGGCGATCTCGAGGCGGGAAGGCTCTTGCTGTGGAGTGACGGCCCGACCATCGGAGAGACAGACGATCGTGGTGATCGCCACGGCCAGCAGCGTTCGCGGAGTCATGGGCCCGATCATACGAGCCGACGTGCGAATTGGGCCACGTGACTCGGAACCATCGGGCTGTGGATTCGTCCGAGATGGCATGCATCCCCACTTCGGCGCCCTCAGTCTCGTTCTCGCCATGGTCACTTCGGGCCTCTCTGCGCAGTCTTCGGCGAGGAAGGCACGCGCGGAATTGGAGACGGCGGAGAAGACGATCCTCGGCGCGTCGGCGACGAGCGAGCGGACGACCCGCGCCGCGGCCTACGTCACCCGTTCCATGGCCGAGGCAGACCTCGAGAGTGTCTTCCCGCCCAGCACCATCGAGCATGCCATCCTCGAGGTCCTGCGGGATCACGTGGCCGGGGAGGGCGTCGAGCTCCAGGCGCGAATCGGCCACCACGTGTTGATCCTCGCACCCCCCGGCTGGCTGGCCGCGATCGAGCCGCGTCGACTCCGCGCCAACCTCGACGCGGCGATGATCCTCCTTCATGACTTGACCGGTTGCTCGGTGGAAGCCGCGCGGGCCCGCAGGATCGTGGTCATGTTCTCGCCCGGGCAACCCGCCGAACGCGCCCAGACTCTCGGGGCCGTGGTGCGCTTCGGCAAACGGTGGTTGGTCACGCCCCCGCCGTGGACGATGCTGTTCCACGAGCTTGGACACGAGATGTTCCCCGGCTCGATCCGGCCGCGTTTCGAGACCTTCAACGAGGCCTGGCCACACATCGGGCGTCAGTACATCTACCAGCACCTCGGCATGGCGGCCCCGTTCGAGCATGATCGAGGTGTCTTCCGTGACGCGTTGGAGATGCAGTACCTCCGCCCGAAGCTCACGCTCGACCAACTCGGCCCCTACAACATCGGGGCAGGCGCGATCGACCGGATCTTCGAGACCGCCACCCTGCGGGCTGGGGTCTACGACTGGAGTCCGGTGAAGCGTCTCTTTCGCGCGGCCGCGGCCATCCCCTCCGAGACGGGGTCGTTTCACCACCGGCAGGAAGTCCTGGCCTGGCTGATTAGCGAGCACCTCGGCGGCAAGGCGCTCGAGACCGCGGAGGCACTCGGATTCAGTCTCCTCCCGTCTCGCCGCGCGGTGATTGGACGGGGGATCGAACGCGCTGCTCCTTTGCATGCGCGTGCGATGGCGGCGTTGGGTGGCTCCGATTCCGCGCGCGGACGGGTCGATCTTCAGACCCTCGTAAGCAAGTTCCCGGGCTCGATGTGGGCCGCGGACGCCGCGATTCAACTCGCAGCACATCACCACACGCAGGCGCGTCCCGAGAAGGCCCGCACGAGTCTGGAGTCCGCGGGCTTTCTCCTCGACTGGCACGTCGTCGGCCCGTTCGACAACCGGAATCGAGGTGGTCTTCGACGGCCCTACGGTCCGGAGCAGGACGCGCAGCTCGAGACGGGCTACGCCGGCGCGATCGCCCAGGTCAAGTGGCGCCCCATCACCGCGAGCCTGGCCACCGGCCGCGTTGATCTCGATGCGGTCATGAAGCCGAACGACGGCGTCGTCGCCTACCTCCGGGCCACGGTCCACTCCGGCCGCGACTGCGATGCCGTTCTCCTGACCGGCAGCGACGACGGAATCGCGATCTGGGTCAACGGCCACAAGGTCCTCCACAAGGACGTCTACCGGGGCCTGATGCTGGACAGCGACCGGGCCCGCTGCCGACTGAAGAAAGGTCGCAACACCCTGCTCCTCAAGGTCTCGGAAGGGGGTCAGGCCTGGGAAGCATGCTGCCGGCTGACGCTGCCGGACGGGAACCCGATTCCGCGGCGCGAGCTTCGGTAGCGGCCACTCGTCGGTGCGAGAGCGTCGTGCGAAGAACGCGACGCAGTCGAACGACTGTTATTGCGCTTGGCCGCCGGCTAACATCCGTCATGAGTTGGGCTGATCGAGCCAAAGAAGTGCTCCGTGGAGGCAAGTCGACGACAGTGCGGCCGCGCGGGCATTCGATGAAACCGAAGGTCAACGACGGTGACCTCGTCACGCTCCAACCGGCGCAAGCAGATGACCTCGTCGTTGGCGACATCGTCCTCGTCCGCGTGAGCGGGAGCGACTATCTGCACCTGGTCAAGGCGATCGACGGCAGTCGATTCCAGATCGGTAACAACCGCGGGCGGATCAACGGATGGGTCGGCAGGAACGCCATCTATGGTCGAGCGATCAAGGTCGAACCTACGTAGATTCTCGTCGGTCAGCCGACGCCAGGGATGAACAGCCGATGATCTCAGCGCGAGAAGCGATGCAACGCCTGCGAGACGGGAACCACCGCTTCGCATCCGAGATGGGAAGAGGCCGCGAGTTCACGAGCCAGCGGCGTTCCTCGGTGGCGCGTCAGGAACCGTTTGCCATCGTTCTCGGGTGTTCCGATTCTCGGGTGCCAGCAGAGATCGTCTTCGATCAGGGCGTTGGCGACCTGTTCGTCATCCGGGTCGCCGGGAACATCGCCGCTCCGTCTCAGGTGGGCAGTGTCGAGTTCGCCGCGGAGCAGTTCGGCACCCGGCTGGTCGTGGTCCTCGGGCATTCCCGGTGTGGGGCGGTCCAGGCGACGATCGACGCACTCCGAGAGCCAACGGGCGGTCAGTCGCGGAATCTGGGTTCGATCATAGATCGCGTCCGCCCGCCCGTGGAAGCGCTGCTGACGACGGAGATCAAAGACGATCCGGATGCTCTGTTGAGGCACGCCATTCGCGCCAACATTCGCGGCTCAGCGGACGACCTTCGACACGGGTCTGATGTCATCGAGGAGCTGGTCCAGAAGGAGGAGCTTCTCGTCGTGGGTGCGGAGTACTCGTTGGAGACCGGGATCGTTGACTTCTTCGACGGTTCGCTGGCTCGCTGACTGCGGGTTTTCGGTTGGGTGAGGAGCCCGGGCGCAAGGCTCAGCCGTCTTCGCCACGCGATGATCTCGTGCACGACGCGGCCGTGGACGTCGGTGAGTCGGAAGTCGCGGCCGGAGTAGCTGTAGGTCAGTCGTTCGTGAGCGAGACCGAGGAGGTCCAGGATCGTCGGGTATCGGCCCGGATCTCGTCCGTGCGGGGATCGGGGGCGCCCGCTGCAACCCAACGTCCAAGCGCCGCGATCTCCCGATCGGAGAGGCGTTCCGACGGCGGCATCTTCGGCTCGCCGGCGTGGCGGACCGCACGGATCAAACGGCGGCATCTTCGGCTTGCCGGGCACGATGGTCGGGCCCGAGTCCCCGCCGAGCGCCCAGCCCGACCGCCGGTCCAGCAGCAGTCCGCCCGACTCTTGCCGGAGGTCTCGGCGTGACAGGCGTAGCAGTGTGGGACGAGGAGCGGCCGGATCTCCTTCTCGAAGGCGTCGAACGTCGAAGTCTGGTCCGCGGCGGATGTTCTGACCGCCCCTAGTGCCACGACCGCGAGGGCGAGGAGACGAAGGCGCAATCGATGACGGCATGATCGAGCGCCATCGTAGCCCAGATGGTCGCGTTGATGCTTGACCTCGCGATGCGGTGCTCGACAATCCTCCGGATGCGCTGGCGAAGTCTTGTGGTCGGCGGCTTGTCCATGACGGCCGCCTTTGCGACGTACTTCTGTATGTACGCCTTCCGCAAACCGTTCGCCGTCGGGATGTACTCGGGGCAGGAGCTCTGGGATATCGATTTCAAGATCGTCCTGATCATCAGCCAGGTCCTCGGGTACACGCTGTCGAAGTTCTGCGGGATCAAGGTCGTCTCGGAGATGAAGCCGGGGCGGCGGATCGTGACGATCGCGCTTCTGATCGCAGTGGCCGAAGCGGCGCTGATCCTCTTCGGTGTCATCCCGGCTCCGTGGAACTTCTGGTGTCTGTTTCTGAACGGCCTGCCGCTCGGAATGGTCTGGGGCCTCGTGTTCTCCTTCCTCGAGGGGCGTCAGGCGACGGAGATGCTGGGCGCCGGATTGTGCTGCAGCTTCATCCTTGCGTCCGGCGTGGTGAAGTCGGTTGGCAAGTGGCTGATGGTCGAAC
This sequence comes from Planctomycetota bacterium, assembly GCA_002687715.1. Taxonomy (GTDB): domain Bacteria; phylum Planctomycetota. Next base: position 7,590 of record NZBC01000195.1, read on the forward strand.
AGGGGGTGACGGAGTACTGGATGCCGGCGGCGACCGGCGCGGTGTTCGTCGTTCCCCTGATCGCGGCGCTCTGGATGCTCTCACGCGTTCCTGCGCCGAGCGGCGACGATGTCCAACACCGCGCTCCGCGGGAACCCATGGACCATGAAGTACGGCGAGCGTTCTTTCGGCAGCTGGCGGCGGGGATCATGCTCCTCGTGGCGATCTACGCCATCATCGGCGCGTATCGCGACTTCCGCGACAACTTCGCCGTCGAGTTGTGGGCCGCACTGGGTTACGAAGACAAGCCGGGCATCTTCACGCTGTCGGAAGTGCCGATCGCGGTCCTCGTCTTCGCCGCCGCGTCACTCATGGTGTTGATCCGGGACAACCAACGGGCGTTCCGGGTCGGCCTCGGGTCGGTGTTCCTCGGCGCAGGCATCGTTGCCGGGGCGACGGCCGCGTTCGAGGCCGGTGCCCTCGATCCGGCATGGTGGTTCATCGCGGTCGGACTGGGAACGTACCTCCCGTACATCGCCTTCCACGTGATGGTGTTCGACCGCCTGATTGCCCTGCTCCGACGCCAGAGCAACGTGGGCTACCTGATGTACCTCTCAGATGCGATCGCCTATCTCGCGAGCATCGGCATCGTGCTTTACAAGAACTTCGGCGCCCACGACATCAGTTGGCTCGACTTCTTCATCGGGGCGAGCTACGCGACCGCCGCGGTCACCGCTGGGCTTTGCCTCGCCGCATTCATGTTCTTCCGCGGCAAGACGGGGAGCGCAGCATGACGACATCGACCACCGCGCTGGCCGCGATCTACGATGGGCCGGGTCGTCCGATGCGACTCGACAGCTACCCGGTTCCAGAGGTGTCCGGGGGTGAGGTGCTCGTCCGCGTCATCTGCTGCACGATCTGCGGGAGTGACCTGCGCACGATCTCGGGCGCGCGGCCGGCGGCGGAGCCCACGGTTCTCGGCCACGAGATCCTGGGTGAGGTCATGACCGCCGGCGGCGAAGTGTGCTTCTTCGGGACCGACCGTCCAGTTTCGGTAGGCGACCGCGTTACGTGGGCCGTCGCTGCGTCGTGCGGTCACTGCCGCTGCTGCCAACGCGGGATTCCCCAGAAGTGCGACTCGCTGTTCAAGTACGGCCACGAGTCTGTGAGCTCCGCGGGACCGTTCAGTGGCGGACTGGCCGAGGTGTGCATCCTGCGTCGCGGCACCGCGATCCTGCCCGTTCCGGAAGGGATGGAGGACGTCGTCGCGGCGCCGGCCAATTGCGCGACCGCGACGGCGGTCGCCACGCTGCGAGTCGCCGACCTTCCGCCGGACGGGACTCTGCTGGTGCAGGGGGGCGGGCTTCTCGGTCTGTCCGTCTGCGGGATCGCGGCGTCACGCGGCGCGCGCGTCCTCGTCGTCGACCCGGACGAGAATCGCCGTGGGTGGGCGAAGCGCTTCGGGGCCGAGGCCGCCCGCGCTCCGGATGACGCGGAGCTCGACGCGGTGGTTGCGCAGCTCACCGACGGAGTGGGGTTCGAAGCCGCCGTGGAAGCGTCCGGCAGCTTGGCGGCACTCGACGATGGCCTCGGACGACTCGCGCTCCGCGGGACGTACGTACTCGCGGGCACCGTGTCGCCGACCCCCGGCTGGTCCGTAGATCCCGAACGGGTCGTGCGCCGATTGCTGCGCATCGAAGGCATTCACAACTACACCCCGGACGACCTGGTTGCCGCGCTCGAGTACTTGGCGACCCAGGGTGCCGGACTGCCGTTTCGTGACGTCGTCGTCGCCAGCTACCGACTGCAGGACCTCGAGGCCGCCGTCGCCCGCGCCACTCAGCCGGATGCGCTGCGCGTCGCGATCACTCCTGACCCGTGACGGTCTCCCCGGGGAGCGCGGACCTCCAGGTCCGCTCCGGACGACCTGGCTCCGTTCGTCGCAGATACTGGTGACTCGCATGAACGAGGAATCGACACCATGACCTTCTTCTCACCGCTCCGCGGGTGCTTCCTCCTGACGTTCTGCGTCGTTCCCCTCTTCGCGCAGGCTGACGGGGCGAAGGTGCGCCCTCCCAACATCGTCTTCCTCCTCGCCGACGATCTCGGCTACGGCGATCTTGGTTGCTTCGGATCGCCGGTCATCAAGACACCGCATCTCGACCGACTCGCGGCCCAAGGCGTGAAGCTCCAGCAGTGCTACGCGGCGAGTCCCAACTGTTCTCCCGCGCGCACCGGCATCCTGACCGGCCGCAGCCCGTATCGGGTCGGGATGTACGACTACATTCGCTTCGCCGCGCTTCACATCCCCAAGACCGAGCGGACGATTCCGGCGCTGCTGCGACAGGCGGGCTACCAGACGATGTTCGCGGGTAAGTGGCACTGCTCGGGTCGTTTCAGGGACGGAACGCAGCCCGGCCCCGGGGACCACGGATTCGAACACTGGTTCGCGAACGCGCGCAACTTCGGCCGCAACCCGAAGGGCTTCGTACGCAACGGGAAGGCCCTCCCGGTCCAGTCCGGCTGGATGGCGGAGATCGTGGTCGACGAGACCATCGCGTGGCTTCAACAACGGGACTCCAAGCGTCCGTTCTGCACGTTCCTCTGGTTCAGCGAGCCGCATACTCCGGTCGTCGCGGCCGAGGAATTCAAGGAGAAGTATCAGAACCCCGCGAGCGATCGCGCAGCTCGATCGCTGCGTTTCGGCGGTGAACAGGTCGTGCGACGTCGTGCCCAGTGGGACCAGCGGCACCGGTACTTCGGCTGTGTCTCCATGCTCGACCATCACATCGGACGCCTGCTCGCGAAGCTCGATGCGCTGGGGCTGCGGGACAACACGATCGTGGTCTTCACGTCCGACAACGGCCCGGAGCATCGGACGCCGACGGCCTTTGGCTCTCCGGGTCCTTCGCGCGGAGCGAAGGGGCACATGCATGACGGGGGCATTCACGTCCCGGGGATCGTTCGCTGGCCCGGCCGCATCAAGGCCGGTTCGGTCTGTGCGGCTCCGGTCAACGGCACGGACTACCTGCCGACGCTGTGCAAGGTCGCGGGCGCGCCCATTCCCCAGGATCGTCCGATCGACGGAGCCGACGTCATGCCCGCGCTCACCGCCACGGGAAAGGTCGACCGCAAGACGGCGATGCTCTGGTGGCTGTGGCACGCACGGGGCAAGAAGCAGGTGGCCATGAGGGATGGGGACTACAAGCTCCTCGCCCACATGACGCCCCAGGCGGGACCGATCGGCAACGGCGATGCTCGCCCGCCGAAGGGGTGGTCCCCTATGCGCTTCATCAAGGAGAGCCGGCTCGCGGGCTTCGCGCTCTACGACCTGAAAGCGGACCCGGGGGAGAGTCGCGACTTGCGGACGGTGGATCCGAAGCGGTTCGAGCGCCTGCGCGCGAAGATGGAGAAGCTGCACCGCGAAATCCAGGCGGAGGGCCCGACCCTCGAGTTGGGCCGCGGCAAGGGGGCGCGGCGCCGGCGTGGTTAGACCGAAGCCGCTTCCTCGCGCGGGGCGGCGACCGCGGTGTTCTCCTGTCGCCCGATCTCGTCGCTGAGCCGGGTGATGAGGTAGTGCCTGAACTCGCCGAAGTGCAGGTAGAGGGCCATCATCGCGATGGAATAGCGCAGGCCCTTCGGGTTCCGCCGGAGGAGCTTGCCCAGGGTCCGCCAGAAGCGCCCGCGGTAGCTCTTGGTGATGCCCATGCGGAAGAGGAGGGTGAACAGCCCCCGCATGTCCCGCAGCACGTACCGGAGGGGGAGCCGGAGCTTCTTCTGGCTGCAGTCGAGGGCGCTGCCCACGTCGAGCACACGTTCGAAGTAGGCGTCGGGCGCGAAGGACTCGTCGATGACGCGCCGGTAGTCCCGCAGGATGTCGACCCGGGGTCGCAAGGTCTCGAAGTTCAAACCCGAAGCGCCCTGGTCGCCGGCGCCGTCCGGCGCAAGCTCGAATCCGTCGGAGAGGCGCCCCTCCTTGGCGAGCCGTTTCTGCAGTTGCGTGTTGGGCAGTGCGAACAGCATGCCGACCATGTTGACGGGGACTGCACTTGCCTCGATGAGATGAAGGATGCCGTCGGCGACGCCATCGTGCTCGGTGTCGAACCCGACGATGTAGCCGCAATTCACGAAGATGCCGTAGGAGTAGATCTTGCGGACGCTGTCCGCGATCGACCGTTTCGTGTTCTGGAGCTTCTGCGTGGCCTTGAGCGTGTCTTCGTCCGGACTCTCGATGCCCACGAAGATCGCGGAGAATCCGACGCTCTGCATCATCTCGAGCAGAGTCTCGTTGTCGGAGATGTTGATGGACGCTTCAGTGGAGAACTCGAACGGCCATCTCTTGCCTTCGAGCCACGTCTTCAGATCGGGGAGGAACGACGACGTCAGCGCTTTCTGGTTGCCGATGAAGTTGTCGTCGACGAAATCCACGTGTCCTCGGTAGCCCAGCCCGTGCAGACGGTCGAGCTCCGCCAGCATCTGGTCGGTGCCCTTGACGCGCGGCACACGGCCGAACAGCTCGATGATGTCGCAGAACTCGCACCGGAAGGGACATCCTCGGGCGTATTGCACGCCGACGTGCAGGTAACGATTGAATTTCAGGAGATCGAAACGGGGAATCGGTGATCCGGTGACGTCCGCCAACTCTTCGCCGGCTTCATAGACGTGGCGTAGCGTGCCGCTCTCGAAGTCGGCCAGCCATCGCGGAAGGGTGATCTCGGCCTCGCCCAGCGCGAGGTACGTGGCGCGGTGGTAGAGGTGGGGGCTCGATGTGGCATCAGGCCCGCCAACCACGATCGGTTTGCCGCGCTCACGTATCAGCTCGATGAGGTCGATGAGTGCTGCCTGCTGGGAGATCATGCCTCCGGCGAACACGATGTCGGCCCACTCGATGTCCGTGTCCGTGAGCTCTTCCACGTTGCGGTCGACCAATCGCAAGTCCCACGATTCGGGAAGAAGCGCGGCGACGGTGATCATCCCCAGGGGCGCCGCGGGGTACCTTGCACCGACGAGCGAACACGTGGCCCGGTAGTTCCAGAACGACTCGGAGCGAAACTCGGGATAGACAAGGAGGCAACGGGTTGCTGGCTTCATGATCAAGGCCGGGCCCTCGGTGCGAATACTGGCCGGAAGAACGCGCCCCACACGTTAACTTGGGGGCCCGGGTCGCGCGCCTGCTTTCCAATGCGACCCTGGAGGGGCCGGAACAGGGCGGAGGTCTGGGGTTACTCGTCGCCCTTCCAGTACTTGTAGCTGTTGCGCAGGATCTTGTCCTTGCCGAAGATCACGCCGAAGGCCTTGTGCAGCTTGATGTAGCCGCCCCGGCCGTCCTTCTTCGCTACGGCCGTACCGGTCTTGATCTGAAGCTCGGCCGCACCCACCATGTACTTCAGCTGGTGGTTCTTCTCGTTGGCAACGAGAGCTTGCATCGACGGAATCAGCGTCTCGTCTCGAAGGTAGGTGTGAGCCCAGATGATGGCGGTCTTCGCCGCGACGCTCCGCCCCTCCTTCTTGAATCGTTTGTGCAGCAGCTCGCGTACGTCTTCCTGGTCGAGGTAGTAGCCAAGAGAGAGGTAGCAGGCGATGCGGGTCACCTCCCGACGGTCCTTGACCTGCTTGAGCAGGACCTTCTTGATCTCTTCCGAGTCTTCGCCGCACGGCCCGAGCGCGCGGAGAATGTCCTTCTTGAGCTCTTTGTCCCTGGCCTTCTGGAAGAGCGACAGCAGCTTCGGTGCGACCCCGGGGGCCTTCATCTCTTCGAGGCTGACGACGGCGCAGTTCCTGACGTGCTCCGAGGGATCGCGCAGCCACTTCGCCACGGTCGGAGAGGCCCAGGTGTAGAGGTCCCTGCCGAAAGCGCGAACGCATTCGCCCTTCTCCTGTTCTCTCGTGATGCTCTGGATCGTCAGGTAGAGGATGTCGACCGTGCGCGGGTCCTCGAGATCGAGCAGTCCGATGACGGATCTGCGCTTGTCTTTCATGGAGCCCCGCTTGACGCTGCGGAGGAGTCCCTTGGTGACCTTGTCCATCCCCTTGGCGGCTTTGCTGCCATAGAGGATGAGGGCGTTGTTGAGCAGGGTAATGAACGCAGGCTTCTTCAGCTCATACACCTTGGTCATGAAGATCTTGCCGCTGCCGTCGACGAAGATGTGTTGAGGCACTTTGACTTCGGACTTGTCCAGGAACGTGCTTCGGACGTCGATCTCGTTCTTCGTGAGCTGCTGGCAGTTGAGGGTGCCGAACCATGGACTCACGGAGACCTTCTTGCCGTCAACGGTTCGGGTCTCTTCTTCGTGGACGTCGAAGCAGGTCGGCAGGAGCACGAACTCCGAGAGTATGGGGACGATGTCAGGATCGGTGTAGAGGTTCTTCAGCATCCGCTGACACGCGACCTCGGTGCTCGTGTGCATCGAGATCAGCATCGGTTTCCCTTGCCGCTTGGCTTTGGTCTGCGCCTGCTCGAGCGTCGATTCCCACACGACCCGGGACTGGGCATCCACCGCCGGTGACAGGACCAGGAAGACCGCGATCGGAACGAAGCTCACTCGTGCGCTCATGCGGGAACCCTCAGTGCTCTCCGGACCACGTGCCGGACGCTACGACCAGATTGTCTGTGATTGGGTGGATGTGGATAGCCTACCGAGGAACGCCGGCTTTCGGGCGTCTCGCGTGTCACTGACCGATGGCGTACAGGTGGCTCGCGGTCCGCAGGTAGATCTCGTCGTCGGCGATGGCTGGGGTCGCCAGGATCTTCTCGCCAAAGTCGTTTCGCGCCAGGACCTCGAGCTTGTCCCCGATCTTGATGACGGTGACGATGCCACGGCTCGAGGCCGTGATGAGCTTGTCGCCGGCGGCGATCGGGGACGCGACGTACTGCCCGCGAGCCCCGATCAGCTCGCGGAAGAGCTGCTTGCCGCTCGATGCCTCGAGGCAGGTCAAGCGGCCACCGTTTCGCAGGAGGTAGATCTTCCCCCGGCAATACAGCGGTGACGGGATCTCCGGGGTTGCGCTGTGGATCTCCCAGGCGACTCTCGATGGCCGCGCGTTGCCCTTGGCCCCAGGGCGGATGGCCATGACGATCGGCTTGCTGTCCATGGCGAATCCGGCCATGAACTCCAACCAGTCGCTCTTGCCGAGGACCCCGTCCTTGTCCTTGTCGAGGTGCTTGAGCCAACCGCCCACCTTGTCCGGGCCGACGGGGAGGGCGGACCCCGACTGGGTCTTCGCCAGATCGGGCCGAAGGGGGAGCCTGAACCCTTTCGACATCTCCTCGCGCTGGATCTTGCCGTCCTCGTTCTCGTCGTAGTCGTCGAGCGTCATCTTCCAGGTCAGCTCGGCATCCCACTTCAACTCACCGCGGCCGCCTCGTGCGGCGTCGCTCACGAAGAGGAGCCCCGCGCCGGTCACCGGCACCCCGATCGTCTCGATCGAGAATCCTCCCGCCCACCACTTCTCACTGCCCGTGGTGGGGTCGTAGGAGGTCAGTCTCTTCGATCCCAGGACGACGAGTTCGTCGCCGCCGGCGTGGCGCCAGATCATGGGTGTCGACCAGCCCGCACTGAACATGGGCCTCGGTTCCTCCCACGCCGTCTTGCCCGTGTCCCGATGCATCGCCAGGATCCGTGAACGCCGGCGGTTGTCGTCCAGCACCAAGATGACCTTGTCCTGGTAGAGGATCGGTGAGGTCGCCATCCCGTACTGGTTCGTCGGAGGCTTGATCCGACGTTCCCAGATCCTGGTCCCCTCGTGGTCGTAGCAGAGCAGGCCGTAGGTCCCGAAGTAGGCGTAGACGTGCTTGTCGTCCGCGGCCGGGGTCGGTGCCGCGGGACTGCTCATCGAGTGATGCCGTCCCCGCTCTGCAACCGTGATCGGTCGGCGCCACCGGAGCTTGCCGCTCATGCGGTCCACGCAGACCGTCGCCAGCTCTTTCTCGTCATCCGGGGACGAGGTGGTGAGGAAGATGCGGTTGCCCCAGATGACGGGGGACGATTGGCCCTCGTCGATGGGCGTCTTCCACCGGACGTTCGAGTCGGGTCCGAAACGCACTGGTACGGCAGCGTCCATCACCCCCCGACCGTTGGGGCCCCGGAACTGATTCCAGAACACCGCTCCAGTGTCTTGCGCGCTCGCCGGCGGGCTGGGGGGCTTCTGCGCGTTGCACTCGAGGCACAGAGCCAACAATGCGAGAGCCAGGAGAACGGGGTTCATGGATGCCATCGAGGGTCCTTCCATCCTACTCTCCGAGAATCCGGTTCCTTGCCTCCGAGTCGTGGTCGGCATGGTGCGACGAGTTGTCGGAGGCGTCAACGAGTGAGGTCTGACTACCGGGGGGCGCTGAGGAGCTCGATCCGGCTCGTTCCTTCTGGAGGCGGGCCTTCGCCGCGCAGCTCCACATGGAGGCTCTGCGCTCCCGCGAATCTCCCGACGGTGATGAGTCCGCGCGCGTCGGCGCGCAGCTCGCCGACGTTCCAGGTCATGGGCGACGATGCGACTTCCGGCGTCGTGACGTGCACGATCAGCGATCTACGGCCCGGCCAACGGTAGTCGAGCGCGATGGCCAGCGCATCGCGCTCGCGGACGCCGGGCGGGGCGGACAGGCGGACGCTCTGGCGCCACCCGTTGCCCGTCACCTCCGGTGCCGACACCCGAACCTCGGCGCGATTTGCGAGGACGAGGTTCGCCACGAGATCGATAGCCAAGAGCTCGAGAACCGGTCGCCCACCGTGGCTGCGGACGCGCACCTCGTTCTCGCACGTCCCCGCGCTCGCGACCAGGGGGACGACAGCGGAGCCCTGCCCCCGCCGCCAGGTCCGATCGATGGCGTCGGAGCCGGCGCGGGTGCTCACCAGCACGTCGCCCCCGGTGACGGTGCCCGTGAGGCGCACGAAAACAGAACCGTCTCCGCAGTGGAAGAAGCCGCCGTCGATGAGACGGGCCGACGACCCGCGTTCGTAGAGTCGGTGCTGACCGGGTCGCAACGAGTCGGAGGTCGGGAACCGGGCCATCGGACCCAGCGGGTCGAGAGGGGTCCCACTCGTTGGTGCCAACGAGGTGAACACCTCGCCGAGCGGCCGATAGGTGGGCTTGTTGACGGGGGCGGGGAACCACGGGAACTCCCAGACCACGGTCGTCGGTTCGGACGTCGGCGCCGCGCCACCGACGATCGAGAGCAGCCCGTCCACGAAGCCGACGCCACGCTGACTGTGGATCCGGATCGCTGAGTTCGTGAAGTGAGCGAGGTAGTCCGCAAACCCGGACGCATTGCTGAAGCTCGATCCGTGGAGGCGGCACGAGGTCTCGGGGGTCTCTGGAATCGCGCGTCCCTCGCGGCGGATGACGCCGATCCGGGGGAGATAGTGGAGCCGGTCGGCCCGCTCCAGGACCCAGCGTGCGAGGCCGTAGTGAAGTTCGCTCGTGGGGAGGCCGAGCAGGCGAAAGAGATCGCCGGTGTCGACCTCGTCCGGGGCTGTCTCGAGGACCGTCGCCCTGGCCTCGGGCGGGATCCACTTCCGGGTTGTCCGCGCTACGGCTTCGGCGGCGATGCGCGCTCCGTCGAAGCTCCAGTGGGTGTCCGTTCTGCAGAAGAGCTGAATCCCCGCGTGCCTCTCCATCTCGCGGAGTACGTCAATGACGGGGACGCCCCGGTCGCGGAGATGCCCGACGAAGCTCACGTAGTAGTCACGGGTCTGGGCGTCCACGTCGGCCGGAAGGTGCTGCGGGTAGACGATGCCCTTCGGTGGCACCGGCATCACGACCAGACGCGTTCCCTGGAGGGCGAGGAGCCGGTGAACACTGGATACGACGGACGCAAGATAGGCGATCCCGTCTTCGGTCAACCCGTCACGACGCGTCGTTCGCGCGCGGAGGAAGAGCCATCCATCGCTGCCCTGGATGACCTCCGGGCGGGACGTTTCACCGAGCACGAGCAACGCGCATGCCCACGGTCCCGTCACCGCCAGCCGCACCCGGGACGTCTCCTTCAGGTATTCGTCGATCAGGCGCGCCCTCGTCCCGTCGATCAACCGTGACTGGACCAGGCGCTTGTGTCGAGCCACCCCGGCCTCCCCGAGCACGACCACCTGCGGCACGGAGAAGACGCAGTCGATGATCAGCGTCCCGACACACATGAGGGCGAACAGCCCAGCCACGGCTGCCTCGCGCTTGAGGCGAACCGGCCGATCGATGTCCGGCACGATGTTGGCTTCCGATTCCCGACGCTCCGTCATGGTGACGCGGCCCGCTCCGTATCGATCGAGTCTGGCCTGCGCCGTCATCGACGGCGGTGAAGCACAGCGGGGGGAGGCGAGGGGAACGCGACCCCGGCAATCCCGTTCCGGGTCCGCCCGGTCCAGTCCTGAACCCAACCCTACTACGAATGGCGTGTGGCCTCCGGTTCAACCCTGGCTTCACCGGGCCCGGAGGGCGAGGATGGACTCGTTCGCGGCGGCCCCGCTAGCGGCTCCGGAGACCTCGCCATGCCACGCTCGAACTTCGCAGCACTCCTCCTCGTCCTGCCGTCGATGCTCTGGGCGCAGAGCCCCAACCTCGTTCGCAACGGAGGAGGGGAGGCGCGGGGCGGCCTCGACGGCAACATCGCTCCGTTGGTCCTTCCGGAGTGGATCGCGTCCGGAGACATCATCCCCGCCGACTACGTGCTGGGCGCGATCTCTGGATGGATGAGCCCGACCGACCCCGGCCCGGCGAACCGGGGACGAACGAACTTCACGGGCGGGTTCGTCGCCGTTTCCACCGCGGCCCAGACGATCGACGTGAGCTCGGGCGCGGCGGCCATCGATGCGGGCGGCGTTGCCTACGACCTCGGAGCGTGGCTCGGGGGCTATTTGAACCAGGATGACAACGCCAGGGTCAGCGTCGAATTCCAGAATGGCCTCGGCGCTCTGCTGGCGAGCGCGACGATCGGCCCCGTACTGGCCGCGGGCCGCGGGTTCGTCACCGCGCTGGTTCACCAGGCCACGACCGGAGCCGTTCCGGTCGGGACCCGCACCGTCATCGTGACCCTGGTTTGCACCCGCATCGCCGGGTCCGCGAATGACGGCTACGCCGACAACCTGACCCTCTTCCTGACTCCCGACCCGTTCGCGCCCTACGCCACCTCGATCGCGAGCGGGATCGGCGCGGGGTCGACCGGGCTCGCGGCCAACATGATCGAGGGCGGCCCACACGACAATCTCACCGTCAACGACCAGGTCGGCGGCTTGGACCGGATGGTCGAGCTCGCCCTCATCGATGACGTGAAGGTCCGGCTCACCAATCCGTCCCTGGTGACCGATCCGATCCCCTTCGCGGTGTTCGGCTACCTGGGGATTCCGTCCAGCGCGCAGGCATTCAACTTCCCTGGCCTGGGCGTCTTCTCCATGCCCCCGGCGGGTTTCGTCGGAGATCCTCTGGCGTTCCTCTTCGCCGACAACCTGGGCCTCGGCCCCGGTCTGCTCCCGTCGACCCCGGCCCCCGCTCCGACCCCGATCGTGACCGGCGGGTGGTCCCTCACCATCCCTGCCCTCAACGTTCCCTTCTCGGTTTCCCTCCAGGCCGTCTTCTACGAGTTCACGACGGGCACGATTTCGTACTCGAACGCCGTCGTCATCGAGGTGAGCTGAGCCTCGATGTGATCAGGCTGGTTTGACGGAGATCGTCGACTAAGCTGGGGTGGGTCCAAGGGGACTCGAGGTGCCTGCCATGAAGAACATCACGCTGAGTGTACTGGTCGTTGCTGTGGCCATCGGGGGCCTGGTCGGAGCCGTGACGGCGACGCTGATCGCGTCTTCGGATCAACCGACGGGCGAGCACGGGTTCCGCGCCGAAGCTCCGTCAGAGTTGCCGCCCGAGTTAGCGGAACAGCTGGCGTCTCTGGAGCAGCAGAACCGCGATCTCCTCCATCGCATGGCTGCGCTCGAGCGCCGTCCGGTCGAGAAAGCGCGGTTTGGCGACAAGGCACCCGTGACCAAGAAGGACCTCGACGCGCTCGCCAAGGAAGTCGAGAGTCGCATCGAGGAGCAGGGAGTTGCCCCCGTCCCGGACGCCCTCAAGACCCAGGTCGCCGACACGCTCCAGGTGATCCGCAAGGAAGAACGGGATGCGCGGGCCCTCAAGGCGACAGAACGGCAGCGGGCCAAGATGGAGTCGAGTCTGGGCCGCATGCGCCAGAAGCTGAACCTCAACGATCGCCAGGTCACGGACCTTCGCGTCGAGTTCCTCGCCAGGGACGAGCGAAACCGGGAACTGAAGCGCGTGTGGGAAGAGGGCGGCACCCCCGATGCGGTTATCGGTCAGACGAAGCGCCGCAACTACGAGATGCACCAGGAGGCGCTGGTCCGCATCCTCACCCCGGCACAGCTCGAGACCCACCAGACCTCCCGGCGCGGGCGCGGCAAGGACTAGGAACATGTGCCGCAGAAACGGTGGCGCCCCGCCTGCCGGCGTTGCCCAGCGATCCGTGCACGGCCACGACGCCCCACGCTCTTAGCAACGAGTCGTCTTGCGCTTCTTGGCGCGTCCCGACTTGCGGAACTTCTCGATGTACTCGGTCGCGAGCGGGACCTTGCACGCGGTGCCGCCCATGTCGACGTCGACCTTGCCCAGCTTCTTGGCGGTGGCCATCGCTTGCTTGGCGAGCGGCGCGACAGAGGAGCCGACCGCGATCACGAAGCCGTTCATCGTGTAGCGAACGCGGTTCGGGGCGTCGTCGAGGTCCTTCTCGATGCGCTTCAGCAGGCTCTTGATCTCCTTGAGATCCAGTCCGTCATCGGGGGTCATGGTGACGAGGCCCGCGTAGGTGTTCCAGCCGCCGGCGGCGATGGCTTCCTTCTTTGCACCGATCCACTTGACCGCCAGTGCGTGGCCGTGTGCGCTCTCCGCCGCGACCCAGGGGACGGTGTACTCGGAGATCCATTGCCAGGACGCTTTGCGGGCCCATGACTCGAGCTGCTTCTTGGTCATCTGCCCGCCGTCGGCGACCATTCCGGCGAGGTACATCGCGTCGTAGTTGCCGGTGTCGTAGAGCTCGCACGCGAGCTCCTGGTCGCCCTTGATCGTCTTGGCGATGACCTTCAGGTCGCTGACGCGCACGCCGAAGACGTCACCGCTTGCTCCATGGCGTTCGAAGGTCTTGCGGGTCTGCGCGTTCCCTTTCTTCTCGAGCTGCTTCATGATCTGGGAGGCGGTCGCCATGGAGTTCTCCGGGGGCTGGAAGTCGATGGGATGGTCATGAGTGCCGGCTATTTCGAGTCGTAGTCGTCGCCGTTGAGGCTCCGCACCACGGAACCGAGCCACTGCGTCAGCCTGCCGCGCAGTCGTTCGGCGCGCTCGCGTTCGGCGTCGATCCGGTCCGTCTTTTCGAATGGGTCCTTCGCCAGGTCGTAGAGCTCCCACCGGACGGCGCCCTGCTTGCCGTGGATCCGGTGCAGCTTCCAGTCATCTTCGATCCATGCGGCATGACCGGGGAACGAATCGACCGGATGCGGCGGGGACGGGAGAGCCGCTGCGTTCCGGCTGCGCTGGGGAGGCGGCAAATCGCGCCCGGCCTGCTGCGCTTGCAGCAGTGCGGCCATCCGCTTCGCGGAGGGTGTGCTGATACCTCGGGTCGGGTGGCTCCAGAACCCCATGGCGCGAGGCTTCGGCTTCTTGCTCGCGATCAGCGGTGTCAGGGTGACCCCGTCGAGTGGGGGTTGCGTCTCCACCCGGGTCCCGGTGAGCTCGAGGATGGTCGGATAGATGTCGCTCGTGTTGCAACGCACCTTGGTCGTGCGCGGCTGCTTGATGCGAGCTGGCCACTCGATGATCGCCGGCACCAGGAGACCGCCTTCGTACACGTCGCCCTTGTGTCCGCGATGTCCGCCGGTGTTTCCAACGGTGCCCAGCGCGCCGTTGTCGCTGCAGTACCACAGGATGGTGTCGTCCCGGATGCCGAGCGTGGTCAGCCCCGTGCGCAACTTGCCGAACGCGCGGTCCATTCCGGTGATCTCGCCGTAGAAGTTCTTGAGCTTCCTGGGCTGATCCGCGTAGACGGCTCGATCCTTGGCGATGGCGCGATGAGGTCCGTGCGGGGACCCGAACCACACGACGGCGAAGATCGGTGCGTCCGCCTTCAGGCTCTTCCCGATCCATTCCAGCGCCGCGTCGACGGCGATGGACGAGCTCTCGCCCTTGCCCTGCACCGCTTGGCCCCGGTGGCTCATGATGGCGTCGTTGTCGTAGAAGTTGGGCGCGCTCAACCACTCGTCGAACCCGTTGTTGCCCGGATTGTCCGGGCTCCCTCGTCGTACGGAGCCGACATGCCATTTGCCGAAGTGTCCGGTCGCGTAGCCGGAAGCCTTCAACGCCTCGGCCAGGGTGACCTCCTGCGGCCGCATCGAGTGCCCCCACTTGAACACGCCCATGCGATTGGGGTGGCGTCCCGTCAGGACGCTCGCCCGGGTAGGGGAGCAGACCGGTGCCGCGGCGTAGAACCGATCGAATCGAAGACCGCTCGCCGCGGCCGCGTCGAAGTTGGGCGTCTTGAGGACAGGATGGCCGTTGTAGGCCATGTCGCCCCACCCCTGGTCGTCGGCCATGACCAGGACGACGTGGGGCCGCTTCTGCGCCGAGGCGGGGTGGAATGCCGGGAGGGCGGTCAACAGAACGATCGCGGAGAGTATCGAGGTTCGCATGGCCGGCCCATCCTATTCCGACCGCGACCCGGCGGGGTGGCGGAGGCTGGGTGAGCTCCAAATGGTGCGAAGTTCAAGTCCGGCCACAGCGACCTGCTCGGCACCGCCCATCTCAGTGAATCGGAGCCGCGACCGGTCCTCGATCACGTGCGGGACCTCCCTGACGGTTACACCCCGAGCGTCGGATTCACACTTCGCCTGGCTCCTCGTCGCGGCCGTGCTCTACGTCCCGTGTCGGGTGTCGGGGCCTGCGGCGGCGCAGGACCGGGCGAAACTCCGAGCCGAGCCCGGTTGGATCCGCGCGTGCTACGGTGTTGCCTTCCGACGAGGAGAATCTCCTATGAACGCCAGCACATGGCTTCTGACCCTGTGCCTGCTCTGGACGACGGCTGCGGGGCAGCAACCGATGGAGATCGTCGGGCTGCCGGCGAACGCACCTCTGACGCTGTCCGCGTCGGCTTCGAACGACGAGCTGACCCTCGATGTGAAGATGAAGCCGGGCTGGCATCTGTACGCCAAGGACGTCGGCGGCGGCGAGCCGGTCTCGGTGACCATCGAGGAGGGCGCGGCCTTCACCGCGCGGAAGCCGCTCGTCGTGCCCAAGGGAACCGCGGGCAAGCTGACGGGGGCGTTCCGGCTCGTGCTCCCATTGAAGAGGAGTGGTCCCCGCGACGCGCTCAAAGCGCGTTTCGCGTTCATGGCGTGCGACCCCATCGAGTGTCTGCCGCCGATGTCCGTGACCCTGACGGGGTCCATTCCGCAGGCCCATGAACAGGGCGTGGAGGAGCGCCTGAAGGTGCTGCTCGTGGTCGATGTGGCCGATTCGCGCAGCCAGCGGATCTCGGACTTCTTCGGAAAGCACGGGCTGGCGACGACAGTCGCGACCTACTGGGAGGTCACCAAGTCCGCTTGCGACGCCTCCGACGTCGTGCTGGCCGATTCGAAGCTGTTCCGCAAGAGCGTCAAGGGGTCGCGGGCCCGAGTGCTCGCGTTCCCCAAGACGAGTTCGCCCATCGTCGCGGTGGGTTTCCTCGGGACCGAGCTGATCGAGGCTCATGGAATCGCCATGACCTCGGGCTACATCTGAATCTGCATGGATCATCTGGGCCACGGGTTGGCCCTCGACCATCCGATCTTCAACTCACCCCACGCGACGAGCTTCGACCATGTCCAGAAGGCGCGACCGAAGCAGTACGAGGGACTGAAGTCCCCGCTCCACCCGAAGGGAGTGCCGGAGACCTACCGGCTCGTGTTGTTCGAGAAGGACAAACCGGACGGCTGGAACCCCACGATCGTGAGCCACGAGGGCTACTTCACCGACATCCCCGGATTCGAGAACCTCGCGGAGGGCAACTCCTCGAAGATGCTCGGCAGCCTCTCTCTCGCGCGCCAGGGTCGTTACTTCTACTGGGGATACTCTGCCGACCCCGCACGTCTGACCGCGGGCGCCCGGATGACGCTGCTCAACGTCATCCACTACATGCACTGGAACCGGAACAGTCTCACGGTTCCATTCGTATGTCGGACGCGGAAGATCCTCTGGGTCTACACCCGGTTGGGGCGGGACACGGGGTACAAGCGGGGGGTCGAGGAGCACTTCCCGAACTCGCTGCTGCCCGACCTGCGGAAGACCTACACGCCGTCCTTCGAAGGCGCCTCGACCTGGGTCGACAAGTACCTGCCCTACGTGTTTAGCGGCAAGGAGCCTCGGCACCGCAACGCCCGCTACAAGAACCTGTACGAGGTCGACTCCGATGCGATGGCGCTGGGCACTCCCAACGATTCGCGGAAGAGCCTCGAACGCTGGATACGGCTCGCGCGCGGCGCCGCTGGCGAGGATCGCGGCCGTGCTCGCCGTTGCCTCGAGCGCTACGTCCATCCCGACATCCGGCCCGAGGATGGTGACTGGGAGAAGTGGTACGCGCGTCAACGGGGCCGCATCGCGTTCATCGAGTCGTCCGGCTTCTGGTGGCAGGAGAGTCCCGTGGTTCTCGAGCGGGAGGCTGCTGCGAAGGTCCGCTAGAGCTGCGGGATCGGGAGGGATCCTGCGTTCTCCCTGGATCCCCTTCGCTCCTCTCGCTCACCTGGATCAGCGATGCCCATCATCGCCTTCGGCGATGGCTTCGAGAGTCGTCCACCGTTCGTAGGCACTCTCGAGGTCGCGGGTGAGTGACTCGAGACGTTCCTTGGCGGCGGCGATGTCGGCTCCGGTGCCCGTGTAGAAGTCCGGCGAGGACATCGTCGCAAGGAGTGCATCCTTGTCGGCCTCGAGGGCCTCGATACGGGCGGGGAGGCCGTCGAGCTCGCGTTTCTCGTTGTAGCTCAGACGGCGCGGTGCCGGGGATTGAGGGCGTCGTTGCTTGGAGGCCGAAGGACTCCGCTCGACACCCGGCTCGGGGGGCCGTTGCCTCAACCAGTCCTCGTAGCCTCCGTCGTATTCCGTCACCCGTCCGTCGCCCTCGAACACCATCGTCGACGTCACGACGTTGTCGAGGAAGGAGCGGTCGTGGCTCACCAGAAGGAGCGTGCCCTTGAACTCGATGAGCAGGTCCTCGAGGAGCTCCAGCGTCTCGAGGTCGAGGTCATTGGTGGGTTCGTCGAGGACGAGCACGTTGCAGGGACGCGCCAGGATGCGGGCGAGCTGGAGCCGGTTGCGTTCGCCTCCGGAGAGGTGGGTGATCGGGCCGCGGGCCTGCTCCGCAGTGAAGAGAAAATCCTCGAGGTAGCCGAAGATGTGACGCGATCTCCCACCGATCGTGACCGTGTCGCCGTCGTCGATCACGTTCTCGCGAACGCTCTTCGTCTCGTCGAGCTCGGAGTGCAACTGATCGAACACCGCTGTCTCGATCTTGGTGCCGTGGTCGACGGTCCCCGCGTCGGGCGAGAGGTCTCCGAGCAGAATGCGGAGCAACGTGCTCTTGCCGCATCCGTTCTTGCCGATGATCCCGATGCGGTCGCCGCGGAGGATTGTGGTGGAGAAACCGTCGACGATCCGGGCGTCGTCGAACGCGTGAGCCAACCCCTTCGCGCGGATCACGACCCGCCCCGTCCGGTCGGCTTCGTGGAGCTGGGCTCGGACCCGACCCGGTTGTTCCCGCCGCGCGCGCCGGTCATCGCGCATCGCCTTCAGGGCACGGACGCGACCCATGTTGCGCGCCCGTCGCGCCTTCATGCCGCGCCGGAGCCAGGCTTCCTCCTTCGCGAGCTTCTTGTCGGCGACGGCGCGCTCCTCCCCCTCGGACTGGAGCTCCGCCTCCTTGCGCGCGAGGTAGGTCTGGTAGTCGCACGCGTAGCTCTTCAGCTGACCGCGATCGAGATCGAGGATGCGGGTTGCCACACGCTGCAGGAACGTACGGTCGTGGGTCACGAAGAGCAGTGCCCCAGGGCGGCGCACGAGCATGGACTCGAGGCGCGTGATTGCGCTGATGTCGAGGTGGTTCGTCGGCTCGTCGAGGAGGAGTACGTCGGGCTCTGAGACCAGTGCTTGTGCGAGGAGCGTACGCCGCTTCAGACCGGCCGAGAGCGTCGCCACTTCTGCGTCGGGGTCGAGGTCGAGCAGCGAGACCGCCTGGTCGACGCGACGGTCGGCCTGCCAGGTGCCGGCGACCTCGGTGCCCTCGAGGGCCTGGAGGAGATGCTCGAGGATCGTCCCGGGTGCGCTCCGAGGTACGTGCTGGGAGAGCCCCGACACTTGCACCTGCTGGGCAATGACGACCTCGCCGTCATCCGGGACCACCTGCCCCAGGATGAGCCTCATGAGGGTGGACTTGCCCGTCCCGTTGCGACCGACGAGCCCCACGCGTTCCCCGGGCTCGATCTGCAGATCGACTCCGTCGAGGAGCGGGGGTCCCTCGAAACCGATGCTGACTTCCCTGAACCCGACGATCGCCATCTGACTCGCTGCTCGTGAACTCGAGCGATGCGTAGCGTGCAGAAAGCGCGGTCGATTGCAAGCGGCCGGCTGCTGCCGGTGGTGAAGGCGGACCCGCGCGTCTGTTTCATTGCCAACCACGCCGTGCCGATGCCGGAGCGGTGCGTCCCGTTCCTTCTCTCGTTTTCGGGTCACCTCTGGTCTGGCCGGGGCAAGTCCATTGCGATTGGCGACCGATAGACCACTGGACCGACACCGGAGAGGCGCAGTGGATCGTTCCGAGGACGGCCGGAGACTCGGACCCGGGAACCGGAGCACGCAAAACATGCTGGAAACCAAGAGCAACTCAGACCTGATCGGGCGGATCGGTGATCTCGGATTCGACTTGCTCCGTGAGGTCTCGGATGGCGGGAACAGCGCGGTCTGCCCCCTGAGCGTGGGTATGGCTCTCGCGATGCTGATTCCCGGCGCTCGCGGAAAGACGCGGGAGGAGCTCGCCCGGTGTGTCGGGGCTGATGAGCTGAGGGATGTCGCCGATCTGCTCGAGGCATTGCCTCGGCCGACCGAGGTCACGGCTGCCCCGGGTGAGACGGCCCCCTACCGCCTGACCGTCGCGAACGCGGCGTTCACGCACGACCGATTCCATGTCGAGGAGGAGTTCCTGTCGGAGCTCCGGTCGATCCTCGGCGTCGAGGTCTTCCCCACGAACTTCGATGACGCGGAGGGTTCCGCCGAACGCATCAACGGCTGGGTATCGCGGAGCACGAACGGGTTGATCCCGGCCATCACCGATGAGGACGCCATCCACGACCTGCTCCGCCTCGTGCTGATCAATGCGGTGCACTTCAAGGGGACCTGGCGGAACGAATTCGAGAAGGACGCGACCGCTCCGGCCCCGTTCCATGGTCAGTCGGGGACCGTGGACGTCCCCATGATGGCCCTGACGAGGTACTTCTCCTACGTCGCCGACCCGGAACGTGGAGTGACCGCCATTCGGCTTCCGTACCGCAACGCTTCGATGATCATCATCGTTCCGGACTCCGGCGAGTTCGGGAAGGTCGCCGACGGCCTCGACGTCGCGGCCATTGATGGGATCGTTGCTTCGATGGGCGCGGCGGAGCTTGCATTCGAGATGCCACGCTTCGAGATCGCGGCGACGGCCTCCCTCGTGGGACCGCTTCAAGAGCTCGGACTCCACGACGTCTTCGAAGGCGATGCCGCGGACCTCTCGGGCATCACACCACATGGCCCCGGCCTGGTCGTCGATGAGGTGAAGCACGCCGTTCGCATCATCGTCGATGAAGAGGGGACCGAGGCCGCGGCCGTCACATCCGTCGATGTGTGCGAGCTGGATGACGGACCGCTGCCCACTCCCTTCAGGATCGATCGTCCGTTCCTGTTCACGATCCGCGACGATGCGACAGGCCTCGACCTGTTCATCGGAAGCTGCGTAGACCTCTAGCCCGGGGGTTGCTCGGCTCTGCGGAGAGCACGGACCTTCGGGTCCGCTCCGGCGGCGCAGCGGGATCCGGACCCCAGGGCGGATCTGGAGGTCCGCGGTCCCGGCAGCGATTTCGGGCCGGTCGGCAGCCGCAGAAGCGACGTTTCGCGGCCGCCACGCATGAGTTCTTCGAGATCTTGCCGTGGACGAGCCGGAATCCACCGTCAATGAGCGTGTGCGTTGACGGACGCCCAGAGCCTACGTACTTTCACCGGCTGGTTTTCGGCGCCTCGGAGACACTCTCGGATGACCCGTTCCAACCCGATCATCTACACCATCACCGACGAAGCGCCCGCTCTTGCGACGGGCTCTCTCCTGCCGATCATCGAGGCGTTCGTGGCGCCGGCCGGGATTGACGTCGAGACGCGGGACATTTCGCTCTCCGCGCGCATCCTCGCCGTGTTCCCCGATCGGCTGACCGAGGAGCAGCGGGTCCCGGATGCGCTCGCCGAACTCGGTGACCTGGCGAAGACGCCCGAGGCGAACATCATCAAGCTGCCGAACATCAGTGCTTCGGTGCCCCAGCTGAAGGCGGCGATCACCGAGCTGAATGGCAAGGGCTACGACCTGCCGGAGTATCCTGAAGAGCCGGAGACCGGCGAGGAGCGCGAGGTCAAGGCACGGTACGACCGGGTCAAGGGCAGCGCCGTGAATCCCGTGCTGCGCGAGGGAAACTCAGATCGCCGTGCGCCCAAGGCAGTGAAGGAGTATGCGCGCAAGAACCCGCCGCCGATGCGGGCGTGGTCGTCCGACTGTCCCACCCACGTGGCGACGATGGGGGCGGGCGACTTCCAGTCCAACGAACGGTCGGTGACGATCGCCACCGAGACGAGCGCGCGCATCGAGCACCTGAGCGCGGACGGGACCGTGACGGTGTTGAAGGACGGGCTGGCCCTGCAGGCGGGAGAGATCCTCGACGGGACCGTCATGAGCAAGCAGGCGCTCGTGGACTTCCTGTCGGCCCAGGTCGCCGACGCGCGCGAGACCGGCCTTCTGTTCTCGCTTCACCTGAAGGCCACGATGATGAAGGTCTCCGATCCGATCATCTTCGGCCACGCCGTGCGGGTCTTCTTCAGGGACGTCTTCGAGAAGCACGGGGCGACCTTCGAGTCACTCGGCGTCGACGCGAACAACGGCCTCGGGGACGCGGTGACGAAGATCGCGAACTTGCCCGACGACCAGTGCGCGGCGATCGAGTCCGACATTCAGGCCGTCCTCGCCACGGGGCCCGCGATCGCGATGGTGAACTCCGACCAGGGCATCACCAACCTCCACGTCCCGAGCGACGTGATCATCGATGCGTCGATGCCGCCGATGATCCGAGATGGCGGGTGCATGTGGAACGCGGCCGGCCAGCTCCAGGCGACCAAGGCCGTCATTCCCGACAGCAGCTACGCCGGAGTCTTCCAGTCCGTCATCGAGTTCTGCAAGGCGAACGGTGCGTTCGACCCGACCACCATGGGGTCCGTATCCAACGTCGGGTTGATGGCGCAGAAGGCCGAGGAGTACGGCAGCCACGACAAGACCTTCGAGGTCTCCTCGAGCGGGACGGTCCGCATTGTCGACGCGAGCGGTACGACCCTGATCGAGCATGCCGTGGACACCGGCGACATCTGGCGCGCCTGCCAGGTGAAGGACGCACCCGTTCGCGACTGGGTGAAGCTGGCCGTGACCCGGGCGCGGGCGACCGGAGCCCCAACGGTGTTCTGGCTCGACGCGGATCGCTCGCACGACGCGCAGCTCATCGCCAAGGTCGAGACCTACCTCGCCGATCACGACACCGACGGCCTCGAGATCCAGATCCTCGAGCCCGCGAAGGCGGCGACCTTCAGCTGCGAGCGCATCGTGAACGGCGACGACGTCGTCTCGGTCACCGGCAACGTCTTGCGCGACTACCTCACGGATCTCTTCCCCATCCTCGAGGTCGGTACGAGCGCGAAGATGCTCTCGATCGTTCCGCTGATGCAGGGCGGCGGCCTCTTCGAAACGGGCGCCGGCGGCTCCGCTCCCAAGCACGTGCAACAGTTCGTGGGCGAGGGGCATCTGCGGTGGGACTCCCTGGGTGAGTTCCTCGCGCTCGCCGTCTCGCTCGAGCACCTCGCGAGCCGCACGGGGAGCGCGGGAGCCAAGGTGCTCGGCGAGACGCTCGACGCCGCTACCACGAAGCTCCTCCTCGAAGGCAAGGCGCCTTCCCGCAAGGTCAACGAACTCGACAACCGCGGCAGCCACTTCTACCTCGCGATGTTCTGGGCTCAGGCCCTCGCCGCGCAGGAAGATGATGCTGCGTTGCGCGAGAAGTTCGCTTCGGTGGCCCAGGCTCTCGCGGACCAGGCGGACAACATCGTCACCGAGCTGAACGACGCTCAGGGCTCTCCCGTCGAACTGGGTGGCTACTACCGTCCGGATCCGGCTCTCGCCGCCGCCGCGATGCGGCCCAGCAGAACGTTCAACGGCATCCTCGCGTCGATCTGAGCCCGTGGGCCGTCGCTCTTGCCGGCCGTAGCGGATCTTCTCCGCGCGAGTCATCGGCGGCACAAACGAGGTGGCCTGCCGGGTTTAGAATGGTCGCATGGTGGACGACCGTGGCGCGCAAATCGGGCTCACGCACGAGATCGTTGAGCGGATCAACGCCGGCGATACCGGGGCCTGGAACGATCTCTGGAGCCGCGTCCACGACGGCCTGTTGTTCGCAGTGCGTTGTCGTCTGGGACCGGCGCTGCGTCGCCATCTCGAGAGCGAGGACATCCTGCAGAGTGTTGCCCTGGAAGCGCTCCGCGACCTGCCGGGGTTCGTGCCACGCGGCGCCGACGGGTTGCGGCACTTCCTCCATGTACTCGTCACCCGGAAGATCCGGGACCGGGTCGACACGTTCGGTGCTGCAAAACGGCAAGGCACGGAGCGGCTTGGGGAACGCGAGATCGCCGCAGCGGGTTCGACGGCGGGCTACCGGGACCCCGATCTCTATGCACCACTCGAGCGCGCGATAGATGCTCTGCCGGAAGAGATGCGAGAGGTGATCCTGCTGCACCGCATCGACGGCCTGCCGTCAAAGGAGGTCGCTGATCGAATGGGACGCTCCGACGTCGCCGTCCGCAAGCTCTACTCCCGGGCGCTTCGCCTTCTGCGTCCGTCCTTGCCGGAGTCGAGCTCGTGACGGTGGACGACCTCGTTGCGGAGTGGTTGCGCCTGAGGGAGACGGGCCCCGCCCCCTCTCCCGAGGAGTTCGCGGCCGCTCACGGTGGTGAGGGGGAGCTGCTGTCCGCGATCCGCTCCCTCGTCGAGGCGGAGTCCGCGATTCCAACGACCTCGGGGCTGCCGGACCTCATCGGTCGCTACCGGGTCGGGACCCTCCTCGGAGCCGGAGCTTCGGGCATGGTGCTGAAGGGAGTCGCCGAAGATGGCACCGAGGTCGCGTTGAAGATGCTGGCGCCAGGACTCGTCGGCGATTCCCGGGCCCGGGCCCGTCATGCGCGCGAGGCGGAGATGCTGCGAGACGTCCAACACCCGAACGTCGTCCGCGTTCTGGAGGTGGTCGAGGCGGGCTCGACGCCGGTCCTCGTGATGGAGCACGTCTCCGGCCGCGATCTCGGCCAACGCCTGGATGCCGGTGACATCGTTGGCGATGAAGATCGCTTCATCGTCGCCGCGCGCATCGCGGCCGGGATCGCTCACGGACTCTCGTGGGCCCACGCGCGGGCGCTCGTGCATCGTGACCTGAAACCGTCGAACGTGATCCTCCGGCCGGACGGCACGCCGGTCCTTGTTGATTTCGGGCTCGCGGCCGACGAGCGGGCGACCGCGCTGACCCGTACGGGGGACGTCCTCGGCACGCCAGCGTACATGGCGCCGGAGCAGGCCCGAGGGCGACGGGTCGGACCGGCCGCAGACGTGTACGCGCTGGGCGCGATCACCTTCGAGATGGTCGCGGGCCGCCCGCCATTCACCGGTGACCAGCCGGGGGAGATGATGCGGCGTCTGAGGCGCTCGCCCGCACCGAGGGTGCGCAGCGTCTGCCCGTCGTGCCCGCGCCCACTCGCCCGCATCGTCGATGCGATGCTCGCCCCCAACCCGGCGTGGCGACCGACGCCGGTGGGTGCCGTCGCGGCTGATCTCGAGGCGTTCCTCGGGAATCGTCCGGTTGCCGCGCGGCCACCCGGGATGCTGCGGCGGTTCGGGTGGCGCGTCGTCGCGAACCCCGCTCCCGTGGGTGTCCTGCTCATCGTCATCCTTGGACTCGCCACGGGGCTCCTCATATCGACGGCTCGAGATCGAGAGCGCCGCCGTCAGGAGTCGCTCGACAAGGCCGTCCGCGTGGCCGCGCTGGCGATCCTCGAGCCCATGAGTCCGAATGGTCTCGACGCCGCGGCGACGGTCGTCCGGTCGCTGGCTCCGGACCATCCGTGGTCGGCCGCGCTCGAGTGGCTTCGCGAAGGCCGAACGCTCGAGACGACCGATGACCCGCTGTTGCGCCGGATCCAGTCCGCGGAGCGCGTACGCCGCGAAGGAGACTCGACGCGAGCGGTGACGATGCTCCTCGATCTCGTGAAGGAGGAGCCCGCCTCGGACCTCGCGTGGGCGGTGCTGCTCGAAGCCGCGCGCGATCTCGACGATGGGGGCGAGGTGATCGCGCTCGCGCAAGACGCCCGGGTTCGGTCGGACGTACTCAGCGTCGGGCTCGCGCACCTGCTTTCGCGCGCCGGACGACACGTGGAGGCGGCGCGGCTCCTGTCGAAGGTGCGCAGCGACTCGCGTTGGCTCGGCTACCACCAGGCGTGCGCGGAGTGGAGAGGCGGAGAGGAGGCGCGCGCGTTGGCCACGGCGGGGAAGACCGACGTGGAATCCCGCATCCAGTTCGCGCGGTTTCTGGAAGGGTTGGATCGTCGGGACCGTGCCCTCGAGGTATATCGCGACGTGTTGACCGCGGATCCAGGCCGGCTTGATGCACGGTTCCATCTGGCGAACAGCCTCGCGACCGAGGAGCGGGTGGTGGAGGCGCGCGCGGAGTACGAAGCGTTGCTCGTTCATCACCCGAACCATGCGCCGACGCTGGTGGCGTTGGCCTGGCTGCACGCGTGGGTCTGTGGACACGAATCCTGCAAGGTCGTGCGCGACCCCGATCGCGCCATGACGCTGGCCACGGCTGCGCTACGCGCGGATCGCGGCGCGCAGCGCCTTGTGGTCGGCACGGCGACCCGAATCGCACGGCACCTGGACCGGCGCGGCGAACTACGTGCGGTGGTCGTGCAGCTGCGCCGGGCCGGCCGGGATGCCGGACGTCCGGTCGCGCTGCTCGACGACGCGCTGCGCGACCTGGACCAGTAGGTCCTACCAGGCC
Organism: Planctomycetota bacterium; assembly: GCA_002687715.1. Classification (GTDB taxonomy): domain Bacteria; phylum Planctomycetota. Next base: position 32,939 of record NZBC01000195.1, read on the forward strand.
CGAAGGGCGTACAGCCCCGGGCCGGCAGGTTCGAACACGGTCGCCAGGCTCCCGAGGAGAGCATTCGCAGCGCCGGGGAGGCCCGGGGCCTGCACGAGGCCCGCGAACGGCGACGCGAACGCGGGGGAGCCGTAGTGCGAGGGGATGGCGACCGACACGCAGGTCGGCGGTGTCGCCGTGAAGCCCTGGCCGGGGAGGCCGGGCCCGATCCCCATCTGGCCGTACGTGGTCGAGGTGATGTACTGGTTCACGAACTGCCTGCAGATGACGATGCGGCCGTCACCCCACAGTTCGCAGACGAAGGACGCCCTCTGGGCGCCGAGGTTGGCGGGTGGGTAGGAGAAGTTGAAGGAGTCGATGACGTGCTTCCAGCGGAGGATGACTCGGGCGGGAGTCGTCGCGCTGGCGAGCACGAATTCGCGGGTCACGTCCGAGACGACGCCGACGGGGAGGCCCGGGTGCGGCGCCACGCTGCCGTCGAAGTGGTTGACGTCGATGCGCGGCCGAGCCTCCGGGGACGGAGCGTAGCAGCCGAAGTCCTCGATCTCGCCGGTCGGGTCGCAGGGAGATCCCGGCGCCAGGAAGTCGAGGAACCCGTCGACGTGGAGATTCGCGAACGGTGCGGGCACGCCATAGAACATGAACCCCGGTGGCGTTGCGACCGCGGTCTGCCCCGAAGAGAGGTGTGAGAGACCCCCGCTCCCGCACGGGGTCGTGAGCGCAGGTTTGAGGCTGGTCTCCCACGGGCTGGGTCCGGGCAGGACGGACACGGCGTTGGAAAGAACGATGACTCCGGATGGCGTCGTGAGCAGGGCCTGGAGAGTGACCGCGCCGGTTCCCAACGGGAGGATCGGATAGGTCAGAGGCATCGACCAGGTCAGCGGCCACCCGGGGTCGGTCGGCGAGACCACGGGCGGCGGACTGAAGAACCCACCGCCGTCGACGAGCACGCCGCCGAGCGGCAGAACCGAGACGGTCAGGCTCTGGCCGGTCTGGCACGGCGCGGCGAGAAGAGGCGTCGGGGTCGCGGCCAGATTCGGTGCACCGATCGCCCACGCGATCGTGACCGTCGAGCCAGCGCCGAACGGCGTCGGGCCGAGCGCCCCTCCCGGGGCGGACATGCGTAGGGTGATGCTCGAGCCCGGAGACGCGTACGCCGTGTACGGGTTCCCGGCCGCTCCCGGGGCAAGCGCCGTCGGTCCGCTCCCCGGGGCTCCGGGTAGGTGCCCGATCGCCGCGTGGGTGGAAGTGTGGTTCGCGAGGACGTCGAGGTGGACTCCGCAGCTACCGGGGCCTTGAGCTACGACAGGGCCGAGCAACACGAGAATGAGAGTGAATCGACAGAACATGATGGGACTCCTTCGTTCGAGGCGGGGCGTCCCGCTGCACGGACGCCAGAGCGGAGGAGCCGCTAGTCTGTGACCGGGTTTTCGTCGGAGCGTATCATCGGGCCGCCATGAACAACTTCCAGACCCACCTTCGCGTCGCCAGCCTGTTGGCGCTTGCACTGTTCGCCGCGTCGTCCTTGCTGGAGCCCAGAGAGGAGGACGCGAGACCGACCGGCCCGCTGCCCAAGGCCTATGTCAGCGGCGAGGGGTGGACCGCGCTCACCCTGGACGACTTCGTCAACGTGAACGGCAAGCCCGATACGTGGACCGAGCGCGATGGAGCGATCGTCTGCACCGGCCGGCCGCTGGGTGGCGCGCGCACGAAGAAGCAATACACGAACTTCGAGCTCGTCCTGGAGTGGAAGCACAATACCCACGCGGGCAACTCCGGGGTGTTCGTCTGGTGCCCGGAAGCCGCCTTCACCGACCTTCCGCCCGGCCGGCTCCCGCGAACCGGTATCGAGGTCCAGGTGCTGGACCTCGGCTACGAGGAGGATTGGGAGAAGTCCAAGCAGAAGCCCTCGGACTGGTTTACGAGCCACGGCGACGTGTTTCCAGTCGGCAAGGCGAAGATGAAGGCCTTCACGCCTCAGATCGAGTACCAGAAGGCGGACGGCACGTCGTACAGAGTGGGCAAGCCGAAGAGCACCCGCAGCTTCCCGACCAAGCGCCTCACCCGTCGTGCGGGTCAGTGGAATCACTACTACATCCGCGCCATCAACGGCGAGGTTCGTCTGTGGGTGAACGGCGAGGAGGTGAACGGCGGCAACCACTGCCAGCCCGCGACCGGGTATCTCGCGCTGGAGGCCGAAGGGGCGTCCGTCGAGTACCGGAACCTGCGGATTCGCGAGCTGCCCTGAGCGGGCTCCGGATCGCCGAGGGAGGTCGGCCCGAGTTGACGAAAAGTTTCGTCAACTTGTCTTGCGTTTGACGAAGACCTTCGTGTAGCTTGGCTCCCGATCCGGGAGGAACCCACGCAACATGCCCCGAAAGTCAGCATCCAGGAAGCCGACCGACGCCGAGCTCGCGATCCTGAGGGTCGTGTGGGGGCGCGGCCCGAGCACCGTTCGAGATGTCTTTCACGTGCTGAGCGATGAGCAGGGCACCGGGTACACCACCGTCCTGAAGATCATGCAGATCATGACGGAGAAGGGGCTCCTCGAACGGGACGTCTCCGTGCGCCCGCAGATCTTCCGGGCGGCGAAGTCGCAGGGCCAGACCCAGCGGCAGCTGCTGCGGGACCTGCTGGACCGGGCGTTCAGTGGCTCGCCCTCCACCCTGGTCCTGCAGGCGCTCTCGACCCGCAGGTCCACGCCGGAGGAACGCCGCCGGATTCGGGAGCTTCTGGATCGTCTCGAGGAGGACGACGCGTGATTCTCGCTGACGCAACGGGGGCGGCGCACGTGGGCTTCGCGCTGGGTTCGGCGGTGGTACACCACCTCTGGCAGGGGGCGCTCATCGGTCTGGGTGCAGCAGCCGTCCTCGCGATTCTGCGTCGGCGCTCGGCGAACGCCCGCTACGTCGTGGGTTGTGTGGCGCTCGCGCTCATGCTCGTCTCCTTCGGGGCGACGTTCGGCTGGGCGCTCGCTCACGGCCCCACCGATCTCTCCGCGGCAACCGCATCTGGCTCGGACGCCGGGCCGGAGGAAGAGGGCGCGTCCCTGGGGGGCATTGCCCCGTACCTTCCAACGGTTGCGTGGACCTGGCTCCTCGGTGCGGTCCTCATGGTCGCGCGTCTCGCAGTCCAGTGGCGCGCGGCGCGCCGTCTGACGACGGTTCGCTCCCACGAGATCTGCAGCGAGTGGAGAACCGTCGTACAGACGCTGTGTGAGCAGCTGGGCGTGCACCGCGCGATCCGGGTCTTGCGGTCGGAGCTGGCGGAGGTGCCGATGGTCATTGGCTGGATGGCACCCGTCATCCTCGTCCCGGTCTCGGCGTTCACGAGCCTGACGCCGGAGCAGCTCCGATCGGTGCTCGCCCACGAGCTTTCTCACATTCGCCGGCTCGACTACCTGGTGAACACCCTCCAGGCGATCGTCGAGTCGATCCTGTTCTTTCACCCTGTCGTCTGGTGGCTGTCGCATCGGGTTCGCGTCGAACGCGAGTACTGCTGCGACGACGCGGCAGTACGTGTCTCGGGACCCGCCCTCACGTACGCAAACGCGCTGGCCCGCCTGGAGGACCTGCGCGTGACGCGTCATGAACTGGCCCTTGCGGCCAACGGAGGATCACTGATGAATCGAATCTCGAGGATCGTGGGCGTGAAGCCCCAGGTGGGAGAACCCCGCTCGGGTTGGGTCGCGATGACCGTCCTGACCGGACTGCTGGGGCTGGTGTTGAGCGGGTTGACCCCCGTCACCGCCCAGGAGCGCGGCGAGAAGGGGGCCAAGATCAAGGTCATGCTTCGGGAGGTCGCCGCAAAGCTCGAAGCCGAAGTGCGAGCCGGCAACCTCACCGACAAAGAGGCCAAGAAGAAGCTGGCTGCCTACAAGGCGAAGCTCGTGGCTTCCCGTCGCGACAAGGCTGCACAAAGCCGGTACCTGGAAGCCAAGAAGAAGATCACCGCGGCGGTACGGGCCGGGAAGCTCACCGAGGAGGAAGGCGTCGCCAAACTAGAGGCCTTCAAGAAGAAGCTGAACGCTCAGCCGCACACCCCTCCGGGCAAGAAGACGAGGCGGGCCCCCAAGACGAAGTTGGAGAAGATCCGGGTGAAGGTCGAGGCGGCGGCCAAGAAGCTCGATGCCGAAGTCGCCGCTGGCCGCATGACCAAGGACGAAGCGCGCGCCAAGATGGACGCCCTGAAGAAGAAGCTCCAGGGTAACCAACGGTAGATTCGCTGCGACACCATGCGATCGAGTCCGAGGTCGGGAGCCGTCCCGGCTTCGGATGAGACGCCTCACTGAACGCGCTGCGACCGCAAGATCAGGCGCGGTTGCTGGCGGGTCGAAGCGAGCTCGTGGTCTCCCACGGTCAGGATTCACCCATCGCGGCGCTTCCAGACCCAGTTCGACATGCAGCGGAGGTTCTGGACGTTGACGGTCTTGATGGGACCGACGAGCTCGGCGCCCAGGCGGTTGGTGAGGGAGAGCAGCGTGTCGAGGTCGACGGCGAACCGGGCCGAGCCGTCGGGGAGGTCGACCCAGCCTGCGGGCCGCCCGGCGGACGGTCTGACGAGAGTCTCGATGCCAATGGTCGTCGCGAGTCGGGAGAAGCAGAGCCCGCCGGGTCGCAGGAGGGCCCGTAGACGCTCGACCATGCGCTCGAAGTGGGAGGCGTCGTCCGCGAAATGGAGCACGGCGTTGCAGATGACGACGTCGAAGCTCGCGTCTGGGAACGTCGTCGCTTCCAGTGCTTCGATGCGGAACCGCGTCTCGTCCGCGGGGGCCTCGAGATCGCCCGCGAGCTGGCGCGTTGACTCGACGGCTTGTGGTTGCGGATCGAGACCCGACACGTCGTAGCCGCTGGACAGGAAGTACGCGAGGTTGCGGCCCGAACCACAACCAACATCCAGGATGCGTTGTCCCGTCCGGATGTTCCTGCGCATCACCTGGTCGAGGAGGTAGATGTCGATCCGGCCGAGCGCTTGGATGGGGTCCATGCGCTGATGATACGGGGTACGGGGCGACCCGGCCCGGTTCGACGCTGTCAGCTCGAGGCCGCTCCAGGCCTACCCTCGCCCTCGGTTTCCGCCGCATCCAGAAGCGCGTCCGCGAAGCTGCCGGTGAAGAGATCGGCCTGGACGTCACCGTCGGTGACCTTGTCGATGACCCGTTGCTTCTTGATGAGGGTGCCCACCATGCGGGCGTCGAGCGAGTCCTGCAAGACGAGATGCTGGACGAGGACGCTGTTCTTCTGTCCGATGCGGTGGGTACGATCCTCGGCCTGGGTCAGGCGTGCGGGGACCCAGTCGAGCTCTGCGAAGATGACGTGCGAGGACGCGGTGAGCGTGAGGCCGAATCCCGCCGCGGTGATCGAGCCGACGAAGATCCGGCACGTCGGGTCGGTCTGGAACCGGTCGACGGCCGCCTGTCGCGCCTCCGGCGTGTCGTCACCCTTCAGCGTGACCGCTGCGTCACCGAACGGTTCGGCGAGCCCGCTGACCACGGCGCGATGGTGGGCGAAGACCACGAGCTTGTTGGCCTCGTCGAGCACGCTCTTGATGTGCTCGACGACCAGCGGCACTTTCGCGATCGCCGTAGCCTGACGCAGCTTGGCCAGCTCGCCGAACGCCGCGTTGATGCTGGTTCGCAGCCTCGCCGCCTCGGCCTCGTCCCGCCCCCCTTCGGCGTCGGACAGGCTCCGAAGCTCGCTCAGCCCGCTCTGGTGCTCTTGCCAGGCTCCGGTCTCGATGGCAATGAGATCGGCGATGTGGTCCGACGCCAGCTCGATGACCTGCCTCCGCTTCGGGGGGAGGTCGGGCAAGACCTCCGCCTTCGTCCGGCGAACCATGATCGTGCTGCGCAGACGCTCGTGCAGCTCGTCGAGGTTCGTGGCCCCATTGAACTCCCATCCGAAGCGGTTCTTCTTCGGGTCGCAGTGGCGCTTGGCGAAGGCCCAGAAGTCGCCGAACTCCTCCGGGTCCAGGAAGCTCACGATGGCCCAGAGCTCGGCCGGCCGGTTGAGGATCGGCGTCCCGGTCAGGAAGAGCTTGCGGCGGGCCTCGAGCGCATAGAGGTGTTTCGCCCGTTTCGCGTCCTTGTTCTTGACGTAGTGGCACTCGTCCGCAACGAGCAGGTCCCACGGCCGGCTCAGCTCCTTCTCCCACTTGCCGAGGATGTCGTAGTTGACGATCACGATGTTGGCGTCGTGGGGGAACTTCTTGCCCGCGACCCCGATTGGACCGCGTCCCACCAACCAACGTTCGCACTCCCGCGCCCAGTTGAGCTTCAGGCTGGCCGGACACACGACGAGCACCCAACTCACGTCCTTGTCGGCATTGATCACGCCGAGCGCCTCGATCGTCTTTCCGAGGCCCATCTCGTCGGCGAACAACACGTTCTGGCGGGCCAGGCCGAAGGCGATGGCCGCTCGCTGGTAGGGGAGATAGCTGAGCCCGTCGGGGCTCGGTGCGTCGACGTCGGCGTCGTGGGCCTTGCTGGCCCGGAGCGTGCGCGAGCGCAGGGCGGCCTTCTTCTTCGCGGCCTTGGCGGCCCGGCGCATCCGTTCTTCTCGTTCGACGCCCGCGGGGCCGGCACGCTCCACGATCGTCTCGCGCAGGGACGCTTCCGCATGATCGACGAGGTCCAACGCCTTCAGCACGTCGTTGGTCCACCAGACCCGCCCGATGTTGGCCTCACACGCGGGGCAGGGTCGCCGACCGCACCGGTCGCTCGGGTGCCATCGCAGTCCCGCGTCCTTTGCGATGAAACGGTCTTCGTACTCGCTCTGGAGCACGAAGAGTCCGTCGGCGGGTTCGATCAACTCCGGGCTAGCCAGCGGAATCTCGCAGTGTCGGGGTGAGCATGGTCGGGCTCATGATGCTGGACTCTGGGCGTTCGTCAACGGCTTCATCGGCATCGAACCCGCCAATCCTCCTGCCCGCCCGGAGAGTAGACTCGGACCATGATCCTCGAACTGTTGGTTTGTGCGTCACTGTCCGTGCCTGGCGGCCAGGGGGACGGCCTCTACGGTGCTGTGACCGCGGCTCCGGATGTGACGTCGGTGAAGATCCTCGGAAAGAGCTTCGGTGCGACGGCGGACGCGGCTGGTCCCATCGGCGGCGGCCGCGGGTATCGCC
>NZBC01000196.1 GCA_002687715.1 Planctomycetota bacterium
GAGCCTGGCCTTCGTTTCCCGATGCGCCGAGGAACCCGCCAGGTTCTTCCACTCGTGAGGGTCCTGGCTGGTGTGGTACAGCTCCTCGGCGCCGTCGACATAGCGGATGTAGCGCCAGTCCGTCGTCCGCACGCTGGCATTGCCGGCGCCGAAGAAGGTGAGCGCAGGTCGATCCCACGAAGCTGCGGGGTCCTCGAGCAGCGGGGAGAGACTCGTTCCTTCGTGCGCTGCGTCGAGGTCGAGATCACAGAGATCCAGAAGCGTCGGGTAGAGGTCGAGGAGAGAGACCGACCGCTTCGAAGTCTGGCCGGCCGGCAGGGTCGGACCAGCGATGACCAATGGCACCCGGGTTCCATCTTCCCAGAGCGTTCTCTTGGCCCAGTGGTTCTTCTCCCCGAGGTGAAAACCGTGGTCGGAGAAGAGCACGACGATGGTGTTGTCCTTGTGGGAGCTCGCCTCCAGCGCGTCCAGGACCCTGCCGAGGCAGTGATCGGCGAAGCTGGTGCTCGCCAGGTAGGCCTGCACGGCGTGACGCCACTCCTGGTGCTTCACCATCCACTGGTGGGGAGGCGCGACATGCCCGAGAGTGGTCAGGTCGCGAGCGTACCGAGGCACGTCGGTGAGATCGTCATCGCGCACTCGGGGAAGCTTGATCTCGCTGCGGGGGTGGAGGTCGAACCACTGCTTCGGAACGAGCATGGGCACGTGCGGACGATAGAAGCCGACGGCCAGGAAGAAGGGCTTCTCGTGGGATTGCTTGAGCTTCCGGATCGCCCAATCGGCGATCTTGCGATCGGGCATCTTCTCGTCGTCGTCCGGAAACGCGCCCCAGTCCCAGAGGGGGTGACCCTGCGGGTAGCTGATCTTCTTCGCCGGCCTGGGCCCGAAGCCGCCGAAGTTGCCACCGTATTCTCCGGCCTTCGCGAAGTAGCGCCGATTCTCGCCGCCGTGAAAGAGCTTGCCGGCTCCCATGACCCGGTAGCCCTCCTTCGCGAAGCGTTCGGGGATGGTGAGCGCTCCCTTCAGCGCGGGGGCTTTCGCGATGCCGGGATTGAGGAAGTACAACCCGGTCGTCGACGGTAGGCGCGAGGTCATCAAGCTCGCCCGCGAAGGCTGACAGACCGGAGACTGACAGTGCGCATTGACGAAGAGGGTGCCCATCCTCGCCAGTCGATCGATGTTCGGTGTCTTGGCCTGCGGGTGCCCGTTCAAGCCGCCGGTCCAGTCATTGAGATCATCGATCGCGATCAGCAATACGTTCGGAGGCCTCTCCGCGGGTTCCGGCAAAGCCGGCATTCCCGAATAGGCGAAGACCGCGAGTATCAGCATCTGGAGTACGGACATGGAGGTTCCTCAATACCAGAAACTCGAAGGGACGAACGCCGTCACCGAAAACCGTGGCGGCCGATCGGCGACCCCCTTAGTCTCGATAGGCCTCATCTACGACCCCACCATCACGAAAGCCCCACCATGAGCAGCTCCTCTTTGCGCGTCCGGGGTCGGTTCGCGCTCGGTATGTGGTGCCTCCTCGCGTTGGCCGTGCCCGCGCAGACCCTGGAGATCACCCACGTCGGTCAGGCATTCGATTACCTCGGGACGTCCGTCGCCGTCGTGGGCGACATCGATCAGGACGGGATCTTCGACTACGCCATGGGCGCACCCGGTTGGCCCGGCACCGCGAATCCGAACGGGCGGGTGGACGTGCGGTCGGGTGCGGCTCACGGTCTGATTCGGAGCCACGCGGGTACGCAGCTCGCTCAGGACTTCGGGCGCAGCGTCGCACGGATCGGCGACGTGGACCTGGACGGAGTGCCGGACTACGCGATCGGCTCACCCATGGACCACGCGTTCGGGTTCGGCCACGGGAGCGTTCGCATGTTCAGCGGAGCGACCGGAGCGCCGCTCTGGGCCCGGGGCGGCAGCTACTCCGCCGGTCGGTTCGGCGAGTCGATCGCAGCCGCTGGAGACGTCGATGCGGACGGCGTGCCCGACGTCATCGCGACCGAGCCGAACGCCTTGCTCCCCCTCGGCGGCCGCGCGTGGGTGATGTCCGGCACGAACGGTGTCACCCTGCACTCCATCGAGGTGACGGCTCCGACCGGCGGCCGCGTCGACGCCGTTGCCGGCGGCGCGGACCTCGACCACGACGGCCATGCGGACGTCCTCATCGGATCCTGCACGGGCGGGACGACGTGCAACGGCATCGCCGGTGCAGCCAGCGTCCGGGTCGTGTCCGGAGCGACCGGCGCACTGATCCACCTCCACGTCGGCAATGGCGAGGACGCGTTCGGGGCCGCGGTCGAATTCACGGACGATCTCGACGGAGACGGCATCGACGACTACGCCATCGGAGCGCCCTGGACGGACCTGAGCGGGGCCGCCAACGCGGGACGGGTGTCCGTCTACTCCGGCGCGACCCACGCCGCCTTCCTCACCCTCGACGGGCTCCTCGCAAACGACCGCTTCGGGTCGGACATCCGCGGGCGCTGCGACTTGGACGGGGACGGCGCGACCGACCTCGTCGTGTCCGCGCCCTGGGCCGACACTCCCAACGGCGTGAACACCGGGACCGTCACCATCGTCACCGCGTCGGGAACGCCGATCGCCGTCTTCCACGGCTCGGCGCTCGACCAGAACGCAGGCTTCGGGTCCGCCATCGACTGCCTGACCGCCCCGTGCGTGCGCGGGAAGTTGCTCATCGGTATCCCCGAGTGCAGCGCCATCGCCAACCGCGCCGGCGCCGTGTACGTGCTGGAGACGTCCGCGTTCGGCGTCCCCGCGTCGGTGGTCAACCTCGGAACGAGCTGCGGATTGCCCCTCGAACCCGTTCTCTCCTCGACTCCGCCGGTCCTCGGGCAACCCGTCACCATCTCCGTGCAGAGCGTCTTTCCCAACGCCCTCCTCTTCCTGGCGGTGAGCTTTGCACCCGTCGCGCCACTCGTCATTCCGACCAGCCCGCCGTGCACGGTCTACGTCGATGCGGTGAACCCGGCGAACTTCTTCCTCTTCCCGACGGCGTTCACGGATCCGACGGGAGCCTGGAGCCTGACGCTCTCGCTCCCTCCGCCGCCAGCCGCCCTCGGCGTCGAGGTGATCCTGCAGGTCCGGTTGTGTGCACCGGCGGGGCCCCCGGGCCCCCTCTCACCCGACTGGCTGAGCAACGGACTCCGGCTGCGGTTCGGCTGCCCACTCTAGCGACGGCGTGATGCGAGGGACCGGAAGCCACTCGCGTTGGGTCAGAGCAGGGGCGCCGGCGGACCATCGAAAGACGCCAGGTGCTCCCCGGTCCGTGCGTCCCACAAGTCGATCGTTCCGGCCGCGGTGCGAGTGAGGAGGTGACGGCCAACGGGACTGAACGTCGCGGACCGGACCTCGGACTCGAACGCACGAAGGACGAGCACTGCCTCTCCCGTCCCGACGTTCCAGACGCGGGAGGTGCGGTCGCGGGACGCCGTGATGACGTGCGTTCCGTCGGCGCTGAACCGGGCGGTGAAGATCTCGTCCTCGTGGCCGATCAGCTCGAGGACCCGCTCGCCGGTGACGACATCCCAGATTTCGGCGGAGCCGCTCACGGTCGCGGTGACGAGGCGCGTCGCGTCGGGGTTGAACGCGGCATCGTTCACGCCACCGGCATGATGGACGAGGCGTGTGAAGCGTCGGAGCGCGCCATCCTCGATGTGGCCGATACTCGCACCACGGCCCCCGTCCGTGACCATGACGAGGTGGTCGCCGTTCGGACTGAAGTGGCTCGCGGACTCACGGCGTACCCCGATCTCCGCGTCGAAGTCGGTGCGCAGGCCGTGGCGCGCCCAGTCGGTCGCCGCCACCTCCGCACGGAGCCCGGCGAGAGTCGTGAGGAGCACGACGATCGTCCCGAGCGCTAGGAGCAGGGCGAGACTCAATGAAACCGCGAGCACGGGCACCCTGCGCACGGGCGCCGCGGAGCCGTGGCCGGTGCCCACGGCAGGTGCCGGGGTGATGGGCCTCAGGTTCCCGGTGGGGTCCCACGCGGACACGACCGCCGACGACTCCACGTCCCGCGCGGCCCGGAAGAGATCGTCAGGTGGTTCGGAACCACCGTGGCCCTCGCCCCGATCCGCACCCAGGGCCCAACGATCGAGACTCTCGCCCTCTGCTGCGGTCGAGGCCGCCGAGTCCTCCGGGACCAGAATCGCATCGGACTCGACCACCCGGGGCAGTCTCACGGTGCTGGACTCCGACTCGAGGAAGCAGCGAAGGTGCTCCTCGAGCGTGCGGCCCTGGTCCGCCCGCCGATCGTTCCAGTATGTCCACGTGCCTTCGAGGAAGCTCCGGGGGGCGTGCCCACGCACGGACCCATCGCGGTCAGACGACTCCATTCGGGTTCCCTCCCACAGGAAAACCGGAAGCCCACCGCGCCCAACGGGCTTCCTGATGACCATGGTACCCCACGCGCCGCCCGTAGCGAAGGCTGCAACCGCCGCTTCCGGTCGAGTGAGACCGACTCGTGGGAACCGGAGCCTAGCGCCGAGCGATGAACTCCGTCTCCCTCGGGGTGAGGGTTTTCCGCGTGGGAGTCCTGGCTTCGAACTTCTCGTAGACGGCACGCGTCTCGTAGACCTCCTGCATCCGCACGCTGCCGGTGGATGCGAGCTCCGTGAAGTTCTTCGCCATCGTCATTCTCCTTGATGATGGAGCCTGGCCTGCCGCGGGCTGCCGAAAGGCCTGCGGGGCGACGTCTACGGACTCGTCCCACCGCTCTTCGTCCCGCCCGGAGCAGCGGACCTACTTGTCCTCCGTGGTGGCCGGCTTGCCGTAGGACTTCAGCTGCCTGAAGAGGTCACTATCGTCGGGGCTGACGACGAGTCGAGTTCCCCCTCCGAGCGACACGGGATAGACGGTCAAGGTGCGGCTGAAGGAGTAGAACTCGGGGTCCTTGCCGTACGCTTCGGCGTAGAGCTTGATCACCGTCGCGTCGACCTCGCCGCGGATGCGCGTGGACTCCTGGTACCCCTCCGACTCGATGCGCTCGAGCTCCGCAGACATCTCGCCGAGGATGGTCGCGGCGCGCTCCTGTCCCTCCGATTCGTAGCGATTGGCGATGCGGATGCGTTCGGAGCTCATGCGCTCATAGATCTTCGGGATGACGTCGCGGACGTAGTTGAAGTGCTTGATCCCCATCCCCTCGATGCGGAAGCCGTACCGATCCTCGGTGCCCGTCATCGCCTGGGCCAGGATCGCCTTGACGACGCGGTCCCGGCCCGTCTTCACCTCGATGTTCTTTGCCGCTTCAGCGTCCTCCAGCTCCGTGGCGCTGTACTTGAGACGACGTTGAGTGTTGCGAAGCACCTCCATGAGGGCCTGCACCGAAATCACGTTCTTGACGCTGGAGTCGATCTGGCCGTCCAGTACGCCGAGGCCGGCGGTGTCGGTCCGGAGGGCTTCGTAGAACTTGAGAGGATCGGTGACCCGCCACCGAGCCCAGGTGTTGACCTCGATGTTCTCCTTGTCCACCGTGAGGAGATCGCTCGGTTCTCCGTCCCACTCCCGCAGCCGCCGGTCGACCCGCGTGACCCCTTGCAGGTACGGGAGCTTGAAGAACAGCCCGGGCTCCGTCCGCTGGGCGACGACGCGGCCGAACTGCGTCACCAGGACGCTCTCGCGGACGTCGACCACGTAGACCGACGACCACGCCGTGGCGATCACGATCACTGCGAGGGCCGAGATGATGCTCCACTTCATGGTGGTCATGTCGCCGAGCTTTCTGACGCGGTTCACGATGCTCATGGCCGCTTCCCCTTTCCGCCGCTCATCAGGTCCAGGACCTTGAGCACCCCGGCTTGGTTTCCGTCGATGATGGTGACGTCGAGTTTGGGAAGCAGCTTCTCCATGGACTCGAGATACAGACGCCGGCGGGTGATGTCTTCCGCCTTCTTGTACTCCTCGAGAACGGCGAGGAACGCCTGGGTATCGCCGGTGGCCCGGTTGATGCGGCCGACCTTGTAACCTTCGGCTTCCTTGATGACCCGGTTCTTCTGTCCGCGGGCCGCAGGGACCTTCTTGTTCCTCTCGCCCTCCGCCTCGTTGATGATCCGGTCGCGAACCTGGATGGCCTGGTTCACCGCGTTGAACGCGGAGCGCACCGCTTCCGGAGGCCCCACGTGCTTCAGGTTGATCTTCAGGACCTGGATACCGCACCCGAAGCCATCGAGTACGCGCTGCATCTTCTCGGCGACATCGTTCTCGATGATGGTGCGGCCCTCCGTGAGCACCTCGTCTACGGAGCGGTCCCCGACCTCGACGCGCATCACCGCCTGGGAGACGTCCCTCAAGGTCTCCTGGGGCTCACGGACCTTGAACAGGTAGTTCTTGATGTCGCGAATCTTGTAGCGGACTTCCCAGGTGACCATCGCGAGGTTGAGGTCCGCTGTGAGCATGGTGGCCTCGGCGACCGCCTTCTTGCTCCTGTAGTCGAACTGGCTCGTGACCCCCGCCTTCACCGTTCGGAAACCGAACTCCGCCCGGTGAACGGTCTTGACCTCCTCCTTGAGCACCTGATCGATGCCGAAGGGCAGCTTTCCGTGGAAGCCGGCACCGGTCACGGTGTGGAACGCGCCGAACCGCAGCACCACGGCCTCCTCGTTCTGCTCGACGGTGTAGAAGGACGTGAACACTCCCCAGATCACGACGATCACGGCCACGGCCATCCAGGCGAGGAGGAAGATCTGACCGGGTTTGAGCCGTCTGCCCCGTGCGTTCGTGAACTTGCGCCAGTCGAACTCGTCCATGGTCATCGTGGTTTCTCCGGTGGGCCCGCCCCGCGGGTGGGCAATCAGTCTCGTTGCGGTGGCCGGTGGGGCGAAGCGCCGTTGCCAACCGGGATCCGCCGAGGCGAGAACTCGTCCGCGTGGGGAGCCTACTCCTTCTCCCCTGGGAGTTGGCGGGGGCTCTTCCTGGCCTCGGCGTCCCTGTCCTGGATGGCGAGGTTACCCCCACGGACCCGCGGCTGCTTCTTCCCACCCTTCTTCTTGTCGCCCTTCTTGCCGCCGAGGAGCCCGCCGAGACCCTTCTCGAGGTCTTTGAGCGGGCTCTGGTCCTTCTTGTTGCCGCCGGGCTTCTTCCCACCGCCATCCTTCTTGCCGCCACCGGGCTTCTTCCCACCTCCGTCCTTCTTGCCACCCAGGAGATCGCCGAGACCCTTCTTGATGCCTTCGACGGGGTCCTTCTTCTTCCCGTCGTCCTCCTTCCCACCGAGGATCCCGCCGAGCGCCTCCGTGACCGCCTGGCCAGGGTCCTTGCCTCCGCCGAGCGCTTCCGTGAGCCCGGAGAGCGGGCTCGAGCCGTCCTTGCCGACGAGTCCGCCGCCCTGGAGGACGTCGCCGAGATCGAGGCCCGCGATGGGCTCGCCGGAGAGGAGCTGCCCGGGAACGGCCAGGAGCCCGTCGCCTTCGAGCAGCTTGCCCATGCCCGGGTAGCGGGCTTCGAGCTGCTGCAGGGCCATCTTCCGGAACGCCGCCGCGCCCATCTGCGTGAGCAGGTCCATCGTGTTGCCGACGTCGACCTGCGGATCGAACAGCGACCCGGTGATGCGCACGTCGAGGCCGAACGTACCGGCGTCGGAGACGGCGGAGCACAACGGAGCGGCAGGGAGCCCGGCCAGCGTCGCCACCCCCGGACGCGGTGACACGGCGATGTCCTTCAGCACGAGGTTCGCGGAGAGGTTGCAGCCACCATCTCCGTCGATCCACCCTTCGGCGAGCCGCATCGCAACGGTGCCCTTGTTCAGCAGAAACGGGAGCGTGTCCCCGAGGAGCGGCTTGAGCAACTCCACGCCGACGTTCGCGAACTCCAACTCCTCCAGGTCGACCCGCAGGTCGCCGTCATCGCCGACCGCGACGCTCTTCAACAGGAACGTCGCCGGCCGCGCGGCACCGAGCAACCCGGCGGCCTGGACGGACATGGGCTCCGCGTGCCGCGTGGGGTCGGAGCTGATTTCGAACCCCATGAAGCCGAAGTTGCGCAGGTCCGGAGCGTCGGAACCTTCGAGCTCTATGTCGAGGCCCGTGACTTTGATCGACTTGACGACGAAGCGGGGACCGACCTCGGTGACCTCGGTGTAGCCGAGCAACGCCGCGACTGCCTCGGGATCGTCTCCCTTCACATCCTCCCGCGCCCGGAGGTACGCAAGGAGGTCACGGGCCTTCTGGACCCAGTCCTTCGCCTCCTCGATCTTGCCGTACGTCTCCTTCGCCTTCTCGTAGATCTCCTCGGGGTCGAGGCCTCGCTCCTCGTCCTGCTTCTTCTTGTTCTCCAGGATCTCCAGCTCACCCTCGGCGTTGGTGTTCAGGACCATCCGGGGTTCGACGAGCTCGACTTCCTCGATCACGATCCGGCGCCGGAGCAGGTCGAGCACGGAAATGTCCGCCCGCGCGCGCTTCGCGGTCAGCGTCTCCCGACCGTCCTCACCGAGACCGCCCACCCGCAGCCCCTCGATCGTGACCTCGCCCGAGAAGATGGAGCAGGACACGTCCCCGAGATCCGCTTCCTCGGCGAGGGCACTCTCCAGCGCGCTGGACACTGCACGATCCACGGCCATGGGCGCACCGAGCCACCCGGCGAGGAACACGACCGCGACCACGCCGGCGACGAGCTTCCACCGAATGAACGAGAAGCGCCCCCACTCCCGGTCCTCCTCCGGCGGGCGGCCGAAGAGCCAGGCCACCTTCTCGTACGTCTTGCTCCCGGTCAGCTTCCCCCGGAGCCCGCTCCGGTATCCACGCACGGCCCGCAGCGTCGGGTACCAGAGCAGCACCCCCAGCCCGACGGCCATCACGAGCCCGCCGGTGACCGCGTGCATCTCGAACGGCACGAGCCCGACGACCGGCACGTCCATCAGCGCAGCGATGATCGCCCGAGTCGCCGTCCCCTCCGCGAGCAGCGCTTGACCCAGCGGGGCGCCGATCCACTGAAGCAACGCGAGCCGCAGCAGGGTCATGCCTGCGCCCACGATCAGCCCCAGCCCGATCGGCACCCGGAACACGACCAGCAGACAGAGGAAGAGCACCGTGTGCATGCCGAACGGGACCAGCCCGACGAGGCATCCGAACAGCACGGCGGCGGCACAGGACGCTGGCGTCGCGTCTCCGTTCAGCGACTTGAGGACGCCACGAATGGCCTTGATGAGAGCGTACATCGTCGAGTTCCGTCGAGTGGATTGGGGCGCTGCGATCCTCGCTCTCATGATCATCGCAGGAGTCATGGAAGCCTCGACGCCCGGTGGATTGGATGACGAGTCACCGACGATCGTGCTGGTGGGACTTCTCATGCTTGCCGCGGGCCTCCTGGACCTCATTGCCATGGGCTTGGGAATCGCAGGCTTGTTCCAGGCTGAGCGAAGGAAGGTCTTCGCGGTGCTCGGTACGGCGTTCTCGACTCTCACCGTTCTTGGAATGGTCGCTCTGGTCGTGGTTGGCGTCAAAGTGCAGTGAAGACACAACCGCGACTCGGAATCGACTTCGGTGGCGTGATCGTGCCGATGGTCAGCAGAACCGGTGGCGAAGACACCCAGTTCACGGATCGATTCCTCACCAGACCGCCCCAGGCCAATGCAGTGCAGAGTATCCGCGGGCTCGTCGAAGCCTTCGACGGTCTGGTATGGATCGTCTCGAAGGCGGGCCCCCGGACGGAGTCACTCACCAGGCAGTGGATCGCCGCCCAGGACTTCTTGGGCGATACAGGTCTGAACGAAGACCATCTACGCTTCTGCCGCGAGAGGCAGGACAAGCAGCCGATATGCTCGGAGCTTGGGATCACCCACTTCGTTGATGATCGGGTCCACATCATGCAGATCCTCCAAGAGACGGTGAGCAACCTCTACTTGTTCGGAGACAAGTCGCGGAATCGCGGAGCCAAACGATGGACGACGCTGGTCGCGGACTGGACGGAAGCCTATGAAGCAATCACGGGTTCTCTCTAGGCGAGAACCGACGTCGATGTCATGGCCACCGCGTTCGATCCGGGCATCGAGTGTCGGGGATTTCGACGGTGGGACACCTCCTGGTCCGGCATGGATGAACCCCGTCCGATAGAATCCCAGTGCGGCTCTCGCCGCCCGTGATCCCGATGACAGGTTCGCAGCCCGAACGGTCGGAGTGGCCGTCCATTCTCCGCGTTGTCGGCGCCGCCATCATCGCGGCGCTGTTCGTGCTCGCCCTGGACCTCCTCGCTCCCGGGCCAAGGACCGGGAACCCCGGCTACACCCATCTCGGCGACGGTGGCGGGGTCGTGCTGCTCGGCTACGTGACGCTCGTCGCCGCCGCGCTCGGCACCGGCGGACTCGTCGCCCTGGTCAGCTGCGGCGTCTCCGCTCGCGTCACGACCCGACCCCGGGCCAAGTCAGCCCTCTTCGCGTTCGCGCTCGTGGTACCGCTCGCACCGCTACTCGTCCGCTCCATGGTGCTCCTGTTCCGGGGCGGCAAGATGCGTCAGTGGGCGTTCGGAGGCCTCGGACCCGCGGTCGCCGGCACCCTGGCCGTACTGGCGGCGGCCGGTGCGGCCGCGGTCCTGGTCGAGCTCGTCCGACGGGTGCGCGGACACCGCACGGCCGAGCGGGGGCTCGCCCTCGTCTTGGTGGCCGTGGCGATGCTCGGTCATCGCATGGACGGCACGGTGTACCCGGGGTTGTACGACCACCTCCACACGCTCCTCATCGTCGGCTCGTACACGGCAGCTCTCGTCGCCATGCTGGTGCCTGCGGCGAGCCGCTCCGCTCCGCCCCTCAGGATCGCGGGGATCCTGCTCCTCGGCGGTCTCGCCGCCGCCGGAACCGCGCATGTCCTCACATTCCAAGACGCGACGCCTCCTTCGCGACGCCTGCTCGTGCAGGACCTGCAAACACCCTCGACGCTCATCGCCCTCATTCCCTATCCCCTTCACGACCACTCGCGAACGCAAGAGACCGTCGCCATCCCGGGCTGGCTCGCGCGGCAGCCTCGCCTTCGCGACGCCGTCCGCACGAAGCTCGAGGGCCTGCGCCCGCAGCGGCCCCTGAACGTCGTCATCGTGAGCATCGACGCCCTGCGGGCCGACCACTGCTCCTTTCTCGGCTACCGGCGCCAGACGACACCCTTCCTCGAGGAGCTCGCGAAGCGGAGCTTCGTGTTCACGCGCGCGTGGACGAGCGCGCCCACGAGCTCCATTGCCTGCCGGACGATCTTGAGCGGCATTTCGGCATCGACCCTGGTCGCCCGGGGCGGAGCGGAGCCCGTCACGCTCGCGACGCACCTCAGAGCCCACGGCTACCGTGCGGGAGCTGTCTTCGATCGGATCATCCTCGGTGAAGCACCCGACCCCAGCAACACCCTCGGCTTCGAAGCCGTGGCGCACGATGCGAACGCCGCCCAGGCCGTCGGGAAACTCCTGGCGATGATCGAAGCAACCCGCAGGGAGGCCTTCTGCGTGTGGGGCCACCTGATGGACCCCCATGCTCCGTACGCAAAACACGCCGCCCACGACTTCGGTGATGCGCCGGCGGATCGCTACGACAGCGAGATCGCGTACGTCGATTCCGAGTTGCGTCGGCTGTGGCGAGGCCTCGAGAGACTCGGGCTGCTCGATCAGACCCTGGTGGTCGTCACTGCCGACCACGGCGAGGCGTTCGGTGAGCACGGCCGTCGGTTTCATGGAACGGACGTCTATGATCCGCAATGCCGGGTCCCCCTCCTGATCCGTGTCCCCTTCTTGGAAGACCGGGCGCGGCGAATCGAGGTGCCGGTCACCATCAACGCCGTGGCAGGAACGATCACCGACTTGCTCGGACTGCCCGCGGCGCCCGATGACGAGACGCCGAGCCTCGCGCCGTTGGTCCTCGACCTCGACGATGGCGGGGATGCATTCTGCGTCGTCGAGCGGTTCTCGTCGCACGAGATCCCGGGGTGGCGCAGCCTGCGAGCGATCGTCCGCCCGCCCTACAAGCTCATCCGTAACTTGAACTACGGGACCCTGGAACTCTACGACCTGCTGAGCGACCCGGGCGAGACCGATGACCTCTGCGCGTCCCACCCGGACACGTTGGCCGCGCTCGCTCGTCTGGAGCAGGGTTGGATCCACTGGATCCGGCTCCGACGTGGGGACACGGCAAGGACCGATCTGCCTGCCGAGTACCTGTCGGTGCGGCAGGCGTTCATGGTGCAGGACGCCCGCGCCATCTCTGAATTGCGCCGCTGGATTCACCATGCGCGAGAGGACGTCCGCCGGGATGCCGCGATGCTGGTCTTCCAGTTCACCATGAATCAGCTCGAGACCCACGGCGCTGACCTGCTCGCGGACGCCGGACAGCGGGGTACCGATGCTTACGTGCGGTCCCTGCACCAGCTGGTCCTCGCCATGATTGGTCGCGGTGACCTCGACCGGGACTCTCTGGGGGCACTGGCATCCCTCCCGGAGGAGCAACGGACTCGTGCCTTCCAACAGCTCCTGCAACGCGAGGAACCGTTCGACGACGTCGCGCCGATTCGCGCATTCGCGGACTCCGCGACGGCGGGGGACTTTCGCCCCGAGGTACTGGGACTGTTGGCCACGCAAGGTGACGCCAGCGTCGCCGGAGAGCTGCTCCGCACGCTCGAGTCAGTGTCCGGCCCCCGGCGCGTGCTCCTGCTCCATGCCCTTCTCCACCTGGACGACGGCATCGTCTGGCCGGCACTCGAACGATGGTGCGCGACCGCGGGCCAAACGGAATTCTCGGCCCTCGTGTTGAACGCCGAGCTGCTCCTCACTCCGCCCCGCCTCGAGCTGCTGTCACGATGGTGGCTCCTGGCAGCCCCGCATGCCCGCGCCAAGATCGTCGAGGCCTTTTGCGTTCCCACGGCAACCCCCGCTCGCACGCAACTCCTCTCCGAGATCGTCGTGCACGACCCGCTCAACTCGGCCCGTCTCGCCGCTGCTCGCGGGCTCACGGCGGTGCCCGGCGAGACGAGCTTCCGCGCGTTGCTGCGCTCCTTCACGATCCATCGCGAGAGCGCCTCCGCGATGGGGCAGGCCCTACTCGAAAGAACCGCCACGCTTGTCGACATCGAAGGCACCAGAATCGACCCGACCCCACGGCGGGCCGACTCCGCGGGAGGTGTTCCTCTCTTCGACATCGCCACCTGGAAGCGCCTTGCCGGCTCAGGGGCAAAGGCCGTCCGACTCCACGCGTCCCTGAGTGGTTCGGGGCGAGCCCGAGCCTTCATCATCCGCGACGGGGCGGGCCGCGAGCGCGCGCGCCTCCCGCTCGGGACGGGCGTCCGCGCCGTCACGGTCGACGTCGCAGTGCGCGGAGTGTCGCCTCCTCTCGTGGCCAGCCTGGACCCGTCGCCAGGCACCACCTGGCAGATCGACTCCCTCGTCGCCTCGCGGGTGAACAGCCCCTCCGAGACCTGGCCCCGAAACCTCGCGAAGCCGCACGATCCATGGGTGCTGTCCCGATTCGACGGGCCCTGGACCTTGCGCATGACGGGCCCGAACACGGTCTGGCTCGCTGGCTCCCGCGGCCGCTACCGCTTCCCCGCACGCGGTCGTCGTCCTCGGAGCGTACGCCTGACCTGCCACGCGGAGACGGCGCGGAGATCCCTCACGCTCCGACTCAACGGAGTCCGCCTCCTGGATCGAGAGCTGGTCACCGGAGAGAATGTCCTGACGGCAACCGTTCCCACGACGGCCTGGTCGGCCGCTCCCCAAGGAGAGCTCGAGCTGCAGCTGCGCGGGACCGGCGGAATGCTCGGAGTCTCGGAGATCATATGGCTCGAAGACTGAGAGGGGTCGTTCTGGCGCTCGCCCTGCTCTCCGGTTGTGACGCGGAGAAACCTGACTCGCCGCCGTCGTCAGTGTTCCCGGAGCGGACCATCAAGCCCCTCAACGCCAAGGCCCGTCGCCCACGCCAATCGGCGCCGTTCACCTTCCTCGTCGCGGGGCATGTCTACGGCGATTGGCAAAAGAAGCCGGTCCTTCCTCCGGCGGGTCTTCGGCGCTACCTCGCCCAAGACCACCACGATGACCTGATCGTCCTTCTCGGCGATTCCGTGTACCGGTACGCCGAGCGTGGTCCGACGATGGAGTTCCTGAAGACGGTGCCGATCCCCGTGTACAACGCACCAGGAAACCACGACTACACCCAGCCCAGGGACTACGAGAAGCGCTACGGCCCGAGCTACGGCGGGTTCATGCATGGCGGATCCCTCTTCGTGGTCCTCAACACGGAGGTCCAGCCCTGGCACATCAGCAAGACCCAGCTACGGTGGCTCGACCGTGTCATGGCGGGGGCGGTCGAGCGTGACGACATCGAACGTGTGTTCGTCTTCGCGCACAAGCTCGTGTTCGCAGCGAACGAGCGCTACCTCCCCGTCCTCCTGCAGGCGAACGAGTCCTACCCTCTCCAGGGACCCAACAACTTCGACACCGAGGTGCGGCCCCTCCTGTCCCGGATCGCGAAACGTCGCCCGGTCACCTGGTTCTCAGGCGACGTGGGTACGCCGCGCTCGATGCCGCTGTTCCGCGACCAGGATCCGGAGAGCGGCATCACGTACGTAGCCACGGGCCTCGGTGACAACGCGAGCGACCACCTCCTGCGAATCGCGGTGCCGGCAGAGGGTCCGATTTCGATCACGGTCGTGCCGCTCGCGAAGGGCCCCAGCCCGAAGTTCATCGACGCCGGCCTCGAAGCTTGGCGCGCGCGGCTCGAGCGCAAGTAGCCGACCGCTTCTCGTCGGCGTTTCTGTCGCAGGGACCACGTCGGGTGGGTGCGCGGGTGCTGAAGTACCTCGTCGATCAGGGCGCCTTGCCGAAGTGTTTGCGTTCCTGCTCTCGCACCGACCCACGCTGGTAGTACTTGTTGTGGACGTAGCGCACGTGGACGTTGAGGCCGGTGAGCTTCTCCTCGTGCCACTCCGCGATGTTGGTCGAACCGGTCCACAGCTCAACCGGCCGACCCTTGTGGAGCAGGACGATGAACTTGTTGTGCCCCAGGCCCTGACCTGCGGCCTTTCGAGGGGTGACGAGCCCACTGATTCTCGCCTCGGCGATGGCAGGCAGGTTCTCCTCGCGAAGGGCCTTGCTCTTCTGGTCATTGAGAACCTGGACGTCGGCCTTGCGCAAGTGCGCTTTGCGCAACTCGTCCAGCACCGGTTGGAAGGTGAACTCGAAGATGCAGACGCGAAGACCCCAATCCTTGCCTTTGGCCTTCGCGATGAAGGCGCACATCCCTTCCAGCAGACCCCGAGAGAGCCATTGGACAGCGGCGGCGTTGTCGTTGTCGCCTTGACCATCGAGGTCCTTCTTGGTGATCTCGGGGAACTTCTGGGCAAACGCCTGGGAGCCCGCCACCCCCCGATTGAAGTAGACCGTGTGCTCCTTTGTGTTCCTCCGGCTCCGTCCCGACGGTGACGGAGACCGCCTTGAGTGCGTGATGTTCTTCGGCGTGCCGTAGGCCGGCGTGATCTTGTAGGTGTAGCGGTGATTGGGCTTGGCTGAATAGTCACCCCACTTGAAGTCCTGAATGGGGTGCTCGAGCACGGAGGGGTGGTCTTCTCCGCGATGGGTCTCCTTGAAGGTCAATCCGCCGCGCAAGTAGTACGCCTCATCTTCCGTGTGATCAGTCCGATGAATGGTGAATCCCAGCCGCCCTTTGGTCGCCTTTCGCTTGGCGTCCATACCCAGGAGCACGCAGTGGCTCCCGGCGATCGCGCGAACCGAGATGTTGCCATTCGTGGCGAGTCTTCTCCATTGCGAATACCCTGCAACCGATCAACGACGCGGGTCGACCGAAGTACGCCCGCGGTGAGTGCCGACTCATGCAACGCGACATTTGCGCACATGGTGTCGGGCAAAGGAAGCGCCCATTGTTCAGGGCGAGTAGGCGCGGTCAAGAGTCGCGACGACAGACCCGAGGGTGAAGCGTCGCCGGAGGACTTCGCATACGATGACCGGGTCAGGATGGCTCGATCGCTCGTCCTCAGGAGATCACGATGCGCTTTCCCCCGTGGATTCTGCTGCTCGTCATCGGCGGCGGACTGTCCGCGCAGGACGCGTTCCAGGATCGGGTCAACCGGGCCATCGAACGAGGGCGCGGCTGGCTCGCGGCGACCCAGGACGCGACCACGGGCATCTTCGGCACTGATCCCGGGGACGTCGGGCAGCAAGCGCTGCTCACCCTGTCCCTGCTGAAGGCAGGTCTCGCCCCGGACGATCCGGTGGTCAAGAGAGCGCGACCGACGTTCCGCGGTCCCGTGGACACGACCTACCAGCGAGCCGTTCGCCTCATGCTCCAAGACGTGCTCCGCCTTCGCGGACTCGCGCAGGTCACCCGGGATGATGCAGAGACCCTGATCCGAGCCCAGAACGCCAAGGGGGCATGGCGGTACGCCGGCCGGCCCATGGTGATCACCGACAACTCGTGCACCCAGTACGCGGTGCTCGGATTGCGCGCGGCGCGCAACCTCGGATACCGGGTTCCGGTCAAGGTATGGGAACGCACCCTGGCGTACGTAAAGACGCAGATCACCGCAGCCGGAGGCACCGGGTACCTGACGCGAGAAGGCGCCACCGCCAGCATGACGGCAGGATCGCTTTCGTCATTGGTGATCATCACCTGGGCTCACAAGCGGATTCCACGGACCCAGCAGGTGTGGGCGCGCGAGGCCGTCACCCGCACCCGCGGGTGGCTCGAGCGGAATTGGAAGCCGACCGATGCCCGCTACCGGTACTACACCCTCTACGGAATAGAGCGGGCGATGGGCTACTCGGGGACCGACCTGCTGGGACGCCGCGACTGGTATCGAGAGGGGGCCGATTGGTTGATCGCAAACCAGGCCCACAACGGGTCCTGGGAGAGCAACCGCGTGAGCACCGCGTTCGCCCTCCTCTTCCTGGTACGCAAGTCTCGCTCCATCCGGAGTCGTCTCACCGGGCCCAGCGTCTACGAGGAGATGCAGTCACTGAACGCACAGGCCCGGAAACACGAGCTGGACGCGGTGGTCAAGGAACTCACGCAGCGCGGACCCAAGGTGTGCCCCGCCTTGACGCTTTACCTGGCCGATCCGATCCTCAATCGCCGGATCGTCGCCCACCGGGCTTTGCGTTCGATCACCGGCCAGAAGCTCGGCTACGACCCAGTCCTCACGACGGCCAAGAACAAAGAGGCCATCGCCCGTTGGCGCGCGTACGTGATGCCCTGATCGTAGGTGAGCTCGGGCGTCAAGCGCCCCGCCACGAGATCCCGTTCTCATGAGCAACGCCCCGTTCCCTCTGGATCTATGATCTGGTCATGGACTCCGAGGCACGGGCCGACGCCAGCGAGCGCATCGCCATCGAGTTCCTGACCCGGCTCCTCGAGGACCGCGCACAGGGGCGCGAGCGGCCGCTGAGCGTCTACCTCGCCCGCTACCGCGGCCACGAGGAGACGATCGAGCGTGAGTTTGCGCGACTCGGAGCGGCCACGGATCTCGACCCCGCCACCTCGTCAGGCCATCGGGAAGACGATCGACACAGCGTCGGCCCGTACCGGTTGATTCGCGAGATCGGGCGCGGCGGACAAGGCCAGGTCTGGCTGGCGGAGGATACGCGGTTGGGTCGCGAGATCGCGCTCAAGCTCCTCCCCCGCCCCATCGGCGACGGCGGTTCATCGAGCCTCCGATTCCAGCGCGAAGCCGAGGTCGCGTCTCGCCTGGACGACCCCGGCATCTGTCCCGTCTACGACGTCGGAGTGCACGACGGCACCGCCTACATCGCGATGCGCCACGTGCAGGGGAAGACGCTGGCCACCATCATCGGCGAGGCTCGTCAGGCTGGGCCCCCGGCAACATCGACGGAGGTCGATCTCGCATTCCGGCTCGGGATCATGGAGTCGGCTGCGCGATCGTTGCACGTCGCTCACGAGGCCGGTGTCCTGCATCGTGATGTGAAGCCAGGGAACATCATGGTGGAAGGAGACCGCGCGGTGATCCTCGACTTCGGTCTCGCTCGTGACGAGGCCGCGATCACCCTCACCGGATCCCACGAGGTCTTCGGAACGCCAGCCTACATGGCGCCCGAGCAGATCAGACCCCAGGGACCGGCGCCGGACCAACGCACGGACGTGTACGCCCTCGGCGTCACGCTGTTCGAGTGCGTCACGCTACGGCGCCCGCACGACGCGCTGACGCGGGAAGCCCTGTACCGCCAGATCCTGTTTGACGAGCCGCCGCGACTCCGCCGTGTGAATCCCCGCCTTCCGCGGGACCTGGAAGCCGTCGCCGAGACGGCGATGCAGAAGGACCCGGACCGCCGCTACCAGACTGCGCTCGACCTCGCCGACGACCTGCAGCGGGTTTCGAAGCTCGAGCCGACCCGCGCACGCCGGGTCCCGGCTCCCGCGAGACTCGTGCGCTGGGCGCACCGCCATCCCGCGCGCGCCGCGCTCGGCCTGGCCCTGGTGCTCATCGCGAGCATCCTGGGATACCTCGGCGCCAACCTCGACCGCATCCAAGCGCAGCAGGAAGTGGAACGGCAGCGGCGGCTGGAGCTGCTCCTCGAGCGCGGGTTCATCGAGAGGACCCTCGACCCACGGGGGGAAGCTTCGCGGGCGGCCTTCGAGGAGGCTCTGCGGCTGGCCCCCGACTCTGCGGAGGCGCTCGCCGGCCTCGCCCGGGCGATGGCCTCGAATCCTGGCGTGGACTCCGCCCTGGATCTCCTGGATGCGAACAAGGCCCTCGCGACGCGCCACATCGGGCTCCAGAGGTTGCGCTGTCTGTGGCTCGAGCGTGCCGACCGCGAGAACGAGGCGGAGGTGCTCCGGCCGAAACTACGGGAGCCCGAAACCGCCCTCGACTTCTACATCTCCGCGCTCGCGCTCAACCGCACGAAGCCGAACCGCGAGAGAGCGGCCCGTTGCCAACAGTGGTTCAAGCAGGCCGTCCTCACCGCGCCGAAACCGCGGCTTCTCTACCACTACGCTGCGGCCAAGACCGCGCTGGAGTCGGGCGACTTCGCCGATGCCCACATGCTGGCCGCAGCGGCCTTCCGGCGCTGGCCGGACAAATGGCCGGCCTGGTTCCTCCGCGGGCGCGTCCTGAGCGAGGCGCCGCGGAGCCCCGCCGACGTCGAGGAGGCGGTCCGGTGCTACGAGCAGGTTCTCCGCATGAGCCCCGGGAATCGGGCTGCGATCCACAGCCTCGGCAGTGTCTTCACGATCTTGCGCCGGTTCGACGAAGCCCTGGCGTGTTTTGACGAGGCCTTGGCCGGAGACTCCGCGGACGTCTTCGCCCACGCTTCGCGAGCCCAAACCCTGGCCTCTCTGGATCGCCTCGACGAGGCCGTGGTCGCGATCCGTGCCGCTCTGAAGATCGAAGACAATCCCCGGTTCCTCCAGGTGCTTGGCCGCCTGTACGCGAAGCGGAAGGAGTTCGAGCAGTCGCTCGTGGTGCTGCGCCGCGCACTGAAGCGCGGCATCGACAACTGGAACGCGCACCATGACCTGGGCAACGCGCTGGCGAATCTCCAGCGCTACGAAGAGGCCGTCTCCCCACTGCAGCGAGCAGTCGCCCTGGATCCCGGAGCCGCACGCAGCTGGTCCCTCCTCGGGGCCGTATTGGAGATCCTGGGCCACCATCAGAACGCGTTGGACGCGCTGGACCGGGCCAAGGCGCTCGGACTCCAGGGCGACGTCGATCACAACCGGGGCATGGCGCTGACGAACCTCGGCCGCCTGGAGGAGGCGGAAGCGGCCTACGCCGAGGCGTTGGAGGTCCAGCCGCAGTCGGCCGCAGACCGGCTCGCTCACGGCCGCATCCTGCTGTGGCTCGGTCGGTTCGCCGAGGCGGATGCCAGCCTGCAGATCGCCGCGGCGGACCCCAGCTCCCCCTATGCCGCCAACGCCCGAAAGGAGCTCGCGCGTCAACGCCGCTACGTCGACCTGGAACGCCGCCTCGACGACATCGTCGCCGGGCGGGCGCAGCTCGCCCCGAAGGCACGCCTCGAGGCCGCGTGGGTGGCGGCGGTAACCGGACGGCTCCGCGACGCGGCCCGGCTCGGCCAGGAAGCTCTCGAGGGAGACCCCGCGCTCGTCCGCGCCCGCAGCTGGCAGTACCAGTGGGAGGCGGCCCGGGTCGCCGGCCGGCTGGCCTGGTCGAAAGACCCGCTCCCCCCCGATGAACGGGCCCGGCTTCGCTCGCAGTGCCGGGAGTGGATGGCGGGCATGATCCACACCATGCGCCGCCTCGTGGACTCCCGCCGGCTCGAAGACCGGTGGGTGGCCGACCAGCTCCAGCGTTTCCTCCGGGACGAGGCGCTGGCCCCGTTTCAACTCCCGCCCGTGCTGCTGGCACTCTCCGAGACCGAGCGGAAGGCGTGGAAGACGTTGCGGGAGGAGATCGACGATCTCCTCGCTGACGTGGGCGTCGAGCCTCAGTAGGGACCCGACCCGAGGGCCGACGCCGGTGATGAAGACCCCACGAGCCGGTCCGCGAGCGGTCGCGCCTCCGAATCAGTCGGAGACGTCGGTGAGCGCGTGCAGGGTGGCGTCGGCGAGCTTCTGCCGCACGCGCTGCCACCGCTTCTTGGCCGCCTCCGGCGAGACCCCGAGGCCTTCACCGCACGCGGCCAGAGAAGCGCCCTCCAGCCCGTGCTGGACGAAGAGGGCCTGCTCATTCTCGTCGAGCTCGCGCACGCGCGAAACGTGGGCCGCCATGTCTTCGCTGCGAGCAAGCTGGGAGCTGACCGTGACCGCACGCTCGGGTACGCCTTCGAGGTCGATGGCCCGGCCCGGCTCGTCCTGCCCCCCGGACAGTGGGCGATGGGCAAGCCGCCGCAACGCATCCAGAAGGACATGACGCGCGATCCCGAACGTCCACGCCCGGAAGCTCCCTCGCTCGGGGTCGAACCGCGCAAACCGGTTGCAGGCGCGGCACCACGCCTCCTGCACGACGTCCTCCGCATCCAGCCACGGGCGAAGCGCGTTCGGAATACGCAAGCTCGCCCAGGCGAACACCGCCGGGCTGATCCGCAGATACAGCTCTCCGAAGCGGGCGTCGTCACCGCTCCGCGCACGCCGGGCGAGACCCTCGGTCGAGGGGTCCTCGGATGACCTGGCTTCGTGGTCCGCGCTCACATCCATCGATCATAGCCCAGCTGCGGCACCAACTCGCGTCTACCGTCCCTCCACGGTTCGGCTCCGGAGGAGTTCGCTCGGCGGACGATCTGCATCGTGCCGTGAGCCGTTGACACCAGGCCCTTGGTCCTCTTACCGTGACGCCGCTTTCCGGGTCGGCCACGTTGGGAGAGGTCCATGAACTCCGCGCCCGCGACATCCCCTCGCCGAGGACTCGGTGCCACGCAGCGCACCGATGCGTGGTGGCGTACGCCGCTCGTGACGTTCCTGGGGTTCGGGGCGTTCATCGTCTACTCGACC
>NZBC01000197.1 GCA_002687715.1 Planctomycetota bacterium
GGTGATGCCCTCGACTCGGCCAGCGATGGCGAGGGTGGCGTCCGGAACCTGGGCGCGAACGGCGGGCCAGGCGAGGAGCAGGTCCGGGACTCCCTTGCGGTGGTCGGCCGCGCTGTACATGTTGCCGACGAAGAGCGCGAGCGGGCCATCGGGGAGACCGAACGCGGCCCGCGGAACCTCCCCGGGCGAGAAGCGGTCCGTGTCGATGCTGTAGGGAATCACCGTGCTCGGGTGCTTCGCCCATTCGGAGCGGGAGAGACGGCGACGCATCCACTCCGAAGGGTAGATCAGGTGGACGCGAGTGCGCCGGTTGACGCGGCGTTTGCGCCACCGGGAGATGGTGCGGTAGTTCGGACGCCAGCGTCGGGTCATCTCCAGACCGGGACAGCCGAAACAGAGCGCATTGCGATAGCACTCCCAGCACTCCACGCCGTACTGGTTGACGACGTAGACGTCGTGGACGGTGAACACGACGGGTAGGCGCTCGCCGAGTCTCTGAAGCAGTTCGTAATCGAAGGCCTGATACCAGCAGTGCACGTGGACGAGGTCCGGTGGATCCGCGGCGAGCTGTGCCAACAGGTCGGCTGCGTCGTCGGGTGATTTCGGATCGGGGAACCACCGCACATCGATGCCCCGCGACGGTCCCCACGCGAGCACCTCCTTCGCCGCGGCCGTGGCGCCGCCCTCGTCGTGCTGATTGACGACGGCCAGTCGAAGCGTCGATGCGCCGGTGGTCACACGTGGTGCCCCGCGATTCTGTCCCAGATCCGCCACAGGCCGCGGCGACCCTGGATGTTGGACAACGGACCGAGAAACTGCGCGAGGTTCTGCGTGAACGCGAAGGGCGGGATTTTGCACATCCACCAGAGCTTCTCGAGAAAGCCGAGCTCGTCATCGGACCAGATGACGCCCGCAAGATGACGACCCTGCCCCGCCGAGTACTCGAACACGTTGCGCAGCCGCGGCGCAAGCCGGAGTCCGACCAGCGCGTTCACGTTCTGGTGGTCGAGGTAGGCTCGCCGGAACTCATACCAGATCGAGTTGTCGTGGCTGTGGATGACGGCCACCCGCGGCTCCATCACGATCTTGTACCCGGCCAGGATCGCACCCTTGGCCCACGTGACGTCTTCACCGAAGCGGCGAGGCGGGAACGGGTGCTCCACCGCCACGGAGCGGCGAACGGCCGACGCGACGTTGTCGAACGCGATCGTACGCCACCGTTCGATGTGGTCGAGCTCCGACCAGAACGCCTCGGCAGTCGAAACCTGCCGGATCTCGGGCGTTCCGCCGCCCTGGACCCACGTCTTCAGCCGCTCCTTGAGGAACGGGCTGCAGTCGGGGCGTGGGATCTGGTTGCAATAGACTCCCGCGACTTCCTCATCGTCGTGAAAGTTGGACACCAGCGTCGCGAGCCAGTCCCGCGAGGATGGAGTCGCGTCCTGCACGGTGAGACAGACGATTTCCCCTCGCGCTTCGTGGACCGCCCGGTTGCGCGTGAGCCCGTGATCGAACTCGACGTTCGGGATCTGCGTGCAGCGAACGCCATGTCGCTTCAGCCGGTCGAGCGTGTCGTCGCGCGAGCCGGAATCGATGGCGAAGATCTCGTACGGCCACGGCGTCTCCTGCGCCGCGAGCTCCGTAAGCACCTCTTCGAACAGGTGGCCTCCATTCCAGGTCGGGATGAAGACCGTGACGTAGGGCGTCTCGTCGGGACGTGCGAGCGGCACGGGGCGGCTGGGTCCCTAGCCCGGGGTGACCTTGCGGGTCTTGGTCGGTGGATGGCCCATGGACCACCGCTCGGTCTTGTGGGTGCTGCTCGGAATCTCTTCGACGTGGACGCGAGGCGTCTTGGGCTGGACCTCCTGACGCGTCGCCTCCGCGGGACCGGGTGCATCAATTCGCTGGGTAGTGGCGGGCTCGGCCACGGCCGCCCGTGCCGGGGACGGCAACTCGGTCGGACGGGAACGCGCCGTTCGCGGGGTCGGCGTTGGGTCGGCGCGGCCGTTACCGGTCGACGCTTCGTCCTTCCCGGGCGGGACATGGTCTCGGTTGCGATCGCGGCTTCGCGCGCGCGACGGCGCGACGGCCTCCACTGGACTCTCCTTCTTGATCCGATCGGGTTCGGGACTCGGCTCTCGATCCGGTTCGGTCGAGCTGGGACTCGACGTCGCCGCGGGCGCTGAACGGGAGTCCGGGTTTCGCGATCTGCGTCGGCGCGACTTGCGCTGCTCCGGCTTCGGCTCCACGGGTTTCTTCACGGGTTCCTCCGCCGACTCCGGCGCCGGACTCTTCGACGCCGCCAGCGCTGGAACGGATTCCGATGCGGAAGGGGCGCTCGGTTCGCTGGTAGAAGCTGGTAACTCCGCCGGAACCCCCGGCCGCGCGTCCCCGAGGGCCGCGAGGTCGATCGTCAGCTCGACCTTGCCGATTTCCTGCCCACCGTCGGCGATGTTGACGTCGACGGCCAGGGACGGCGCGTCGCCCGTGGGCATCCTGGTCGACAATGACACCGCGGCCGACCCGGACTGGTTGACCCCGACCGCGAGCTTGTCCCAGGGTACGGTCGCGAGGTCGATGCCCGTGACCGATGGTGGGAGGTCGGAGTCGCCGGGGAACGACGGTGGTGCCACGACGAGGGATGCCTCGCGGCGGCGGGACGCCCGGGTGGTCTCGGCGTAGACGTCCTCGATCTCTTCGGTGTACTCGGTGAGCGACTTGACGGACCCGCCGCGGTTCATGAGGCGCTCCCGCAGCGCGTCGTCATTGATGACGAGCTCGATCTTGTCGCGTAGGTCCTCGACGTCGCCAACCCGGAAGAAGAGACCGTCGCGCTCGCCGTCGAGTGCTTCGCGCAACGCTCCGTGGTCCGACACGATGACCGGCACGCCGGCGAGCATCCCTTCGCGGGCCGTGAGGCAGAACGTCTCCCACCACAACGAAGGCACGATCAGCAGGTCGAGGTTGGCGAGGATGCTCGGAACCTCCTCGGCCTCGTAGGCTTCGTGGAAGACCACGTTGCGCATGCCGCGCGCCATGTCCCGGAGACGATCACCGTAGGTCGTGTCGTCGTGGAACGGCGGCATCTCGCCGTGGATGTGGAGCTCGAGCTCGCCGCGGTCCAGCCCCTTGAACGCCTCCAGCAGGAGGTGGGCGCCCTTGACCGGGATGACCGAACCGATATACCCGATTCGCTGGACGACCTTGGGCTCGCGAAGCTGGCCGTCGAACGGCGCGTGATCTTGCCCGTGCGGCAACGAGATGATGCGGTCGGGATCGATCGGGAAGTCGAGCATGCGCTCACGATGGAACGCGCTCGGCGCGATCAGGACGTCACAGAGGTTGAGGACGTACGCCATGTGGCGGTCCCACTCCGCGAGCACCTTCGGTGACAGCCGGCCGCGAACGTCGACGATGGTCGGCTCCGATTCGCGCGCGTGGAAGATGTGCGGCCAGAGTCCGCCGAGACAGCCGTAGCAGCGATGCCGGTCCACGTCCTCGCACAGCTCGAGATCGCGCGTCACGCGCTGACCGCGCGGACAGATGGTCCAGAAGTCGTGCAAGGTCATCACCAGCGGTATGCCGCGAGACTTCACGGCTTCGATGATCGTCGTCGTGAGCCCGGTGAGATGGTGGACGTGCACGAGATCCGGCTTGAACTCGGACAGCTCGGCCTCGAGTGCCGTGTGGATGCGCGCGTTCTTGTAGACCCACGGAAAGGACGGGGTGTCGCGGAAGGTGTTGTTCACCCGCGTGATGCTGAGCGGGCCCTCCCACCCGGTGGTGACCTCGTACTCCGGCCGGTCAGGTCGGCCAGTGCGCGCAAAGACGCCGATTTGATGGCCGCGCGCGGCCAGACCCTGCCCCACCTGGTGAGCGTGCGCTTCCGTCCCGCCCTTTCCCTCCGGAGGCCAGGCGTGAATGACGTAGAGAATCCTCATGCCGCGATGCGTGAGCCGCCGTGGCGTTGGCAGCGTGTCCGTTCCTTGCGAGTCGGCGCTTCCCTCCCGGCTGAGGCTGATGCGGGATGGGAGCGGGTGGGTCCATTATAGAGTCGGCAGGTTGGGGCTTCTCGCCGCACCTCGACCGTCGCTGCGCCTCTTCTTCCGTTGTCGATGCGGGCTGTGCGGTTTCTTCCGCAACTTCGTGCGCCACTTCGTCATACGTTCCACCGTGCTCGATCGTCGCAACTTGACGATGGCTCCAGACTACGGTTATCTTCCGACACTTGACGAAGATTCCTCGTGGCTTGCGTGGGTCGGGGACGTTCCGTCGACCGGGGAATCGCGTGCGTTGGGTGCGCCTCCCCTCCTCCCCGCGCACCCACCGTCAGGCACAGATGAGACCGGGCGAGACCGGATCGAGCGAAAGTCTCCCACGGCCCGGCGTTACACACCATGCGGATTCTGCACGTTACGCACGAGCTGCCCCCTTACGAACTGGCGGGGACGGCGATCTACACACTCAACATCGCGCGGGCCCAATCCCAACATCACGACGTCTTCATCTTTGCGCGGCTCCAGGACCCGGAGATCCCGGACTACCGACTGCACACCGAGAACCGTGACGGTTGCACCATCCGGTTCATGAACCGCCCGGACCTCGAGTGGTCGCCATTCGAGGAGTCCTACATCGACCCCAAGGCGGAGCGGATCTTCCGAGACTTCGTGGAGGAAGTGCGGCCGGACATCGTCCACTTCCAGCACATCGTCGGCCTGGGCATAGGCACGGTGGACGCCATCCGCGAGATGGGCATCACGACGATGTTCACGCTCCATGACTTCTGGAACATGTGTCCCATGGGCCAGCGGATGTGCTACACGGACAACGTCATCTGCGACCCGATCGACTTCGGCAAGTGCGGTCAGTGCGTGTTCAAGGACGGCTGGAGCGACAAGGAACCGCGCGAGGCAGAATCGCTGCGAGGCCGCAACAAGAACAACGGCCACACTCGCGGCTACCAGAGCTACTACCGCCGACGCTACGCCGAGACGCCGGGTCGTTTCGCGCGCCGTCCGCGAGCGGTGCTCCACGCCGTGCGAGCGAGTCTGCGGAGCGTGTTCTCGGGCTCGAACGACCCAGCACTTCCGTACACCGAGAACCCGTTCGAGCACCGGTTCAACGCGCTGCGGGAGAGGCTCATCGGCATCGATCTGCTGATCACGCCTTCCGCGTTCTTGCGCGACGAGTTCATCAAGCACTTCCGCATCCCGCCGACCCAGATCATCCACTCGGCGAACGGCATGGACTTCTCGTACGTGAAGTGCCTGCCGAAGATCGAGTCGAAGAACCTGCGGTTCGGCTTCATGGGGTCGGTGATCCCGACCAAAGGCGTTCGCGTCCTGGTCGACGGATTCATCGACGCCGCGCGCGAGCATGACGACATCGACCTCGAGATCTTCGGCGCTCCCAACCGCTGGACCCACGATTTCCTCGACGAGCTGAAGCAGAACGCAGCCAACAGCCCCGCCGCAGATCGCATCCGGTTTCACGGACGCTACGACAACAAGAAGGTCGGCGAGGTCCTGGCTGGTGTCGACGTCCTGATCGTCCCCTCGATCTGGTTCGAGAACGCGCCCCTCACCCTGAACGAAGCCGCGATGACGCGAACGCCGATCGTGGTTTCCGATCGCGGTGGCATGTTGGAATTCGCGGAGGCCAACAACTACGGACGGACGTTCGAGCTCGGCAACGCGCAAGCGCTCGCCTCGGTCATCAAGGAGCTGGCCGCCGATCGCTCGACGATCAACGAGCTGGCCGGCAACCCACCGCCGATCAAGTCCGTCAGCCGAAACGCCGAGGAGCTGCTCGGCGTGTACCGCGAGGTGATCTCCGGAACCTACCGCGCTCCGAGCGTCGACGAGCAGACCCGCACTCGCGGCGGCTGCCTCGAACCGGCCATGTAGAGGTCCCGCCGAAGAGTCAGATGCACCGAGAGCACCTTCCGGCCGGAGCGTCACCCGGGATGAGCGGCCGGGACCGAACGGGCATCGCCTGGGTGGTTGGCGCGGTGGCCGGGGGCCTGTACGTCGCGGTGCTCGATCTCTTCGTCCCGAGCGCAGGCGCAGCGAGCGGTTCCTTTGGCGACACGGCCCTCGCCGGCCTGACCTCGTTGTCCATCGCCGCGCTCCTCGCGATGCTCGGGGCCGGTGGCGGCGCGACGCTGTCGTGGGCGTCACGAAAGGCAGGCGTCGCACGACACTGGACAATCGGCGTCGTTCTCGGAATCGCGGTGATCGTCTGGAACCTCGAGACGTTCTCCGGAGCGAGCATCAGCGCGAGCGCGTGGCATCCGGTGCTCGTCTGGGGACACCGGCTGCTCGCGATTCCGGCGGGGATCGCGCTCGTCGCATACGCAGAACGCACGCGCGAGAGACCGCGGGCCTTCGGGTTCGCGATTGCCGGGTTCATTGGCTTCGCGGTTGCCCGCTACGCAACGGTGCTCGAGCACTATCCGGACGTCCGGCTGCAGCTCTTCGTGCTCTCGGCGATCGGTGCGGGAGTCGGGTTCGTGGCCGCGTTGCCACCCTTCAGCCGGCGCGGGGCGCTCGCATTCGGCGGCGCGGCGTTGAGCCTGGTGATCGCAGGCGTCGTCGTCCGCCACACGAACGCGTGGCCACGGGTCGCAGCGGTCGTGGCCTCACGATCGACGGTGGCACCCGTGGCGGAGCCGGTTACGGAGACCCTCTTCCGGTTGGTGTCGCCAGGTCCCCCCGCGGAACCTGCCGGGGACGACCCGGCGTACTTCGATGCAGCATCCGAGCCCGAGGATGCCGCCCGGCTCGACACGGCGATCCCGGGGCGGCGCAAGCTCAACGTGCTCTTCGTAACCCTCGACACAGTGCGCGCCGACGTCGTCGGATGCCTCGGTGGCCGTGACGATGTCACGCCCCGGCTTGACGCGTTCGCCAAGAACGCCACTGTGTTCGAGAGCGCGTACACCACCTACCCCACCAGCAAGTGGGCCTACGGCTCGCTGCTGTCCGGATTGCACGCGCGCTGCGTCCCGGCGTCGGATCATGACGGCAGTCGTGGCTTCCTGTTCCCACCGGGCACCACACTGCCGGAGCTGCTCTCGTCGCACGGGTGGTTCACAGCCGCGGTGACGGCGTTCAACGCGGAAACCGTGTCGAGCGATCGCTGGTTCGGCACGTTGCGGCGCGGGTTCGAGGTCTTCAATCCCGACCAGGACGACGAGAGCCTGCCCGCGGATCGGGTCCTCGAGTCGGTCGAGACATCGGTCCTGCCCAGGCTGCACAACGATCGGCCGTGGTTTCTGTGGGTCCATCTGCTCGACCCGCATGCCCCCTACGGTGAGGGCACGACTCCATCCGGAGCGAAAGGGCTGTTCGGCGCGTACCTCGGGGACGTTCGCGTAGCGGACACCGCGCTCGGGTCCCTGCTGACGGCGCTCCGCGCACGCGACCTGCTCGACCACACGATCGTCGTGGTGTGCGCTGACCATGGCGAGGAGTTCCTCGAGCACGGAAGCACGCGTCACGGCACCAATCTCTACGAGCAGCAGACGCGGGTACCTCTCGTACTCGACATCCCGAAGCTCGCCGCCCGACGCATCGCGGCACCCGCGAGCCTGGCCGACGTCCATCCGACCGTCGTCGAGCTGTTGGGAGTGAAGGACCCACTGCCCCGGACCGGCCGATCACTGGTGCCCGAGCTGCTGGGCCGCCACCACGAGAGCGGCGGGTTCGCGTTCATGGAGCAGTTCCGGCCAAGCGGCGACGGGTGGGAACGCAACCTCGAAGCGCTGCGCTTCGACCGCTGGAAGTTGGTTCGCCAGCCCCGAACCGGACGCGTCGAGCTATATGACATCGTCGACGACCCGGCCGAGTCGCGGAACCTCTTCGGACACGATGCCAGGCGCGATCGGATGCTCTTTCAGCACCTCGCCACGATGGGCAAGCGAGTGGACGCGTGGCAACAGGGGCGATCGGCCCACGACGATTCCGTCGAGGGGTTCCGCACGCGGACCGACGAGCTGCTCGACGAGGCGACCAGTGCGAGCGCGACCTTCGGAGTGGTGCGCACGTTGTCCCATCACCTCTTCGACCTCGATGGGTCACTGCGGCCCGCGGCGAAGCGCGCGCTCGGTGAGGACCGGGTCACCCGCGTCCTCGACGCTCTGCTCGCGGCGTACACGACGTTCGACGACACGACGCGACTGGCCGTTCTCCACGCTGTCGCCACGACGCCGTGGCTTCCGGCTCGCGCCGCGATCCGGAAGCTGTGGGATGCCGGCGAAGGTCCGCGCCCGCCGTTGGCCGTCGTCTTGGCCTGGCTCGGGGATGACGCCGGTCTCGACCTCATCACGAAGGCGTTCCAGACCGACGCCAGTGTCGCGAAGGACCTCGTCGCCGCCGCGCTCGCGAATCTCGGCGACCCGAGCGGCGCCCTCTGGCTGCACCACAACGTGCTCGCCGGGTCGACCAC
>NZBC01000198.1 GCA_002687715.1 Planctomycetota bacterium
CTCCACCGCTCGCCGCTCTTCACTGGGCTCATCACCGGCGTGGGACCGCGCTACTGCCCGTCCATCGAGGACAAGATCCACCGATTCCCGGACAAGGACGGGCACCAGATCTTCCTCGAACCGGAAGGACTCGACTCCGACCTCGTGTATCCGAACGGCATCAGCACGTCGCTACCCAAGGACGCGCAGGAAGCGTTCGTGCGGGCGGTGCCGGGGCTCGAGCAGGTCGAGTTCGCGGCTCACGGATACGCGGTGGAGTACGACTACGTCGACCCGACGGAGTGCGGCCCAACGCTGGAGACGCTGCGTCTGCCCGGGCTGTGGCTCGCGGGTCAGATCTGCGGCACGACCGGCTACGAGGAGGCGGCGGGGCAGGGGCTCGTCGCGGGCGTCAACGCGGCGCGATCAGCTCGCGGGGGGCTGCCCTTCGTCCTGGCCCGCCACGAGGCCTACATCGGCGTCCTCGTCGACGACCTCACCACGCGCGGCGTCGAGGAGCCGTATCGCATGTTCACCTCGCTGGCCGAGCACCGGCTGTTGCTGCGGCATCACGACGCCGATGTCCGCCTCTGGCCCCGGGCTCGGGATCTGGGACTCGTCGACGACGCCCGCGCGCGCGCCACCACCGCCCGGGTGGAGCGGAGAGTCGCGGCGAAGGCCCTGCTCCAAGGCACCCGGACCGGCGGGGCACCGCTCTTCGACGCGTTGCGCAGGCCGGACTTCGGCCTCGACGATGCGTTCGCGGCGGCGCCGGGACTGGACGCCTTGGACCTCGATGCGCGCGATCGCGAGGAGCTGCTGCTGGAGGCCCGGTACTCAGGATACATCGCGCGCGAGCTTCTGCAGATCGAACGCCGTGCGGAGGCGGAGGCGACGGCGCTGCCGGGGGATCTTGCCTACGACGAGATCCCCCACCTGCGGATCGAGGCGCGGGACAAGCTGCTCCGGGTTCGCCCCGCGACCATCGGTCAGGCTTCCCGGGTGTCGGGAGTCTCTCCCGCTGACGTCGGCGCGTTGCTCGTCTGGCTGCGGCAGAGCGCGACCGGGTGCGACGAGGTCTCGCCATGAGGGAGGCGGGACCGTGGGTCGTGACGTTCGAGGACCTCGATCGCGGGGTGGAGGTGCCCGACAACGCCAACCTGCGTGAGGTGTGTCTCCGTGAAGACGTCCCCCTCTATCGGGGGTTGGCGCGGCTGACGAATTGTTCCGGCCGGGCGAAGTGCGGCACGTGCCGCGTGACCGTAATCGAGGGCGCCGACGCGCTCAGTGTCAAGACGCCGCTTGAGCGGCGCCACGCAGTCCCGGGCGACGACGTCCGTCTCGCGTGCCAGGCGAACGTCCGCGGCCCGGTCACCGTACGCCGCGGAGGGTAGGATTTCCCGCCATGTCCATCCAACGGAGCGTCACGGTCGGCGAGCGAGAGCTCGTCATCGAAACAGGTGAGGTCGCCCGTCGAGCACATGGGGCTGCCGTCGTTCGCTGCGGCAACACCGTCGTGCTCGCTACGGTGGTCGCGGCAGCCGAGCCGACCGAAGGGCTCGACTTCCTGCCACTGACCGTCGAGTATCGCGAGAAGACGGCTTCAGCCGCGCGTGTCCCGGGCTCGTTCATGCGACGGGAAGGGAAGATCACGGATCATGAGGTGATCGTGTCCCGAATCGTCGACCGGTCGATCCGACCGCTGTTCCCAAGGGGGTACGCCCACGAAGTCCAGGTGCACGTGACCGTCCTCTCGGCCGATCCCAAGGACCTCGATCCCGACGCGCTGGCGGTCATCGCGTCGAGTGCGGCGCTCCACCTCTCGCACGTCCCGTGGAACGGTCCGTGCGCCGCCGTGGGGGTAGCGGTCACCGGCGAGCGTTCCGTGCTGCTGCCGTCGCCGGACGTGCGTGGCGGCTCGGACCTCGACCTCGTGGTCGGCGCGCGTCCTCAGGGCCTGGTCATGGTCGAGGGCGGTGCCCAGGAGGTGCCGGAGGCCAAGATCGTCGAAGCCCTCGACGCGGCCTGCGACGGGCTGGCGCCGGTGTTCCAAGCCCTGGATGAGCTGCGCGCGGAAGCGGGACGCGAGAAGACCGTGTGGGCGGAGCCGGCGGACGACGCAGGGCCGGAGGTCAACGCGCTGCGCACCCAGGTCCTGTCTGGGCAGCGTGCGGACGGCCGCGGCCCGACCGACCTCCGCGACGTCACCTGCCGGACCACCTGGCTGCCCACGCCCCACGGCTCTGCGTTGTTCACGCGCGGTCAGACCCAGACATCGGTGACGTGCACGCTGGCCTCGCAGGCCAGCGAGCAGTCGATCGAGACGCTGGCGGGCATGGAGCGACGTGGGTTCATGCTCCATTACAACTTCCCCGCCTACAGCGTGGGTGAGGTCCGGGCGTTCCGCGGGCCCGGACGCCGCGAGGTCGGCCACGGGGTCCTGGCGCGGCGGGCGCTCCTGCCGGTGTTGCCGAGGCCGAAGGCGTTTCCGTATGTGATCCGCGTCGAATCGGACGTCCTGGAGTCGAACGGCTCGTCGTCCATGGCGACCGTGTGCGGCGCAAGCCTCGCGCTCATGGACGCCGGCGTACCCGTGCGGGCTGCCGTGGCGGGTATCGCCATCGGCCTGGTCTCCGAGGGAGACCACACGGTGATCCTGACTGACATCCTCGGTGAAGAGGACCACGCGGGCGACATGGACTTGAAGGTGGCGGGGACTCGCGACGGAGTCACCGCGCTCCAGCTCGACACCAAGCTGGGATCGCTCAGCCGCGACGTCCTGGAAGCGGCGTTGGGGCAGGGGCGGGCGGGTCGTCTTCACATCCTGGATGCGATGGACCAGGAGCTGGCCTCGTCCCGCACGGACAAGGCCAACGGGCCGGGCATCCTCACGGTCGAGATCCCGAAGGAAGCCGTGGGCCTTCTCATCGGTCCCAAGGGCGCGACCATCCGCGGCATGCAGGACAAGTTCGGCGTGGAGATCTCGGTCGACGATTCCGGGCAGGTCTCCATCCTCGGGATGGACGGCGGCTCCGCGTCGCTCGCGGCGGCCAAGATCCGATCCATGATCGGCTCGGTGGAGGTGGCCAAGCTCTACGAGGGTCGCATCGCGAAAGTGATCGACGCCGGTGCGTTCGTGAAGCTCTACGAATCCGCCGAGGGCTGGCTGCACGTCTCGGAGTGGGACGCGGTTCACACCGAG
The DNA here is from genome assembly GCA_002687715.1 of Planctomycetota bacterium. Taxonomy (GTDB): domain Bacteria; phylum Planctomycetota. Next base: position 3,182 of record NZBC01000198.1, read on the forward strand.
AAGATGGGCGACGTCGTGCACGAGGGAGACAACGTGATCGTCCGCGTCCTCGGCGTCGATGGCCGTGGCCGCATTCGGGTGTCGCGCAAGGCGGCACTCGATCGCGGTGATGAGGCCATCGTCAACGTCCATGCCTGACCGGCCGGCGTCGTCGCTTCACGCCGGCGGCGGGTGCGCTCGACGTCAGAGTCGTGCACGGGGCCGAGGTGGCGGGCGATCGGGACCGGCGATCAGCCCGGCTTCGGCAGGTGCCGCCTCACCGCCGCTACGACCTCATCTGGATCGAGGCGATCGGTGTTGCGCACGGGGCGCCCCACCCAACGTACGATGCCGTCGGGGTCCACGAGCACATGGGTCGGGTACGCGACGGTCTCGCCACCGGGGCCTTCACCCTCGTTTCGCACCCCGAACGCCGTGATCAGCGTGAGCTGATTGTCTGAGATCACCTGGATGCCGGGGATCTCCTTCGCCGTCTCGCGCGCATCGTCACGCCCGTCCGCGGACACGGCCCACACCTTCACGCCGAGGAGGTGGAGATCGCCGAGGCGCTCTTGGAGCTGGACCAGCTCCTTCACGCACATGAGTCACCACCGTCCGCGGTAGAAGACGACGAGGGTCGCCTCGCCCTGGAGGGTGGCGGCGTCGACGGTCAATCCCGTGGCCGTGGCCGCTGCGAAAGCGGGGACGGGTGCTCCGACCGCCAGTCCTTCGTAGGCCGGGAACGCCATGAGGCCGACGATCGCGACCCAGGTGAGCGCCGAGACGGCGGCCATGAGTCCGCCCAGGATCACGCGCGTCTTGGTGCGGCGCTGCACGATCCCGAGTACGAGGAGGAGACCTGCGAGACCGAGCACGCCCATGGCGAGCCAAGGTGTCGTCGTGCCGCCCCAGACCGTCCAGGCGGCCATCCACGCGAGTCCAGCCAGAAACAGGACCAACCCGCACCGGAATGGGTTCACGGCACGTTCCAATAGAGGACGGTCGCCGGGTCGATGGCGTCCACCTTGGCGGCGGCATCGCGGTCGATGACCCGCGCGCCCTGCCCGTCGAACGCGATGGCCGCATCGCCGTTCTCGAGCCTGCGCCCGAGCTTCTCGTCGACGTCGAGGAACGGGATCTTGCCGTCGGGGGCGATGTAGTGCCACCGCCGGCGTCCACCGACTCCGGCCCGGGTGGCTTGGGACTTCACGAGATCGTGGGCGCGCGCGAGGTCCTCGTCCGAGGTCTCGCCCTCGCGCCGCCGTCGCTCGACGACCCGGTCGCGATCACGGCGCTGCTGGCCGCGGTCCCGGCCTGGCCGATTCTGGTGTTTGCGTTCCCGGTCCGGCCCGTCCCGACCGCCGTCCTTGCGGCGCACGCGGTCCTGGTGGTCCAGCTTCTTCAGATCTTGCTTGCTGATGAGGCCCGCCTTGCGGAGGGCGTCGCCCATGTTGCCTGCCATCGGTGTCTCCCGGGAAGAGCGCTACCGTACCAGATGGGCGCGCGTCAAAGCTCGGCGAGCGCGCCGGCGTAGACGTCTCGATCCGATTCGTGGAACAGCACCAGCCGGACTTCGGACAACCCGTGTGCCGGTTGCGTGAGTCGTTCGTAGATCGCACTCAGCGCCACTGCTGCCGCATCCAGGATCGGGTAGCCGTAGGCACCGGTGGAGATCGACGGGAAGGCCACGGTTCGGAGCCCATGCTCCGTCGCGAGGGCCAGCGAGTTCGCGTACGCGGCTCGCAGCAGCGCGGGAGGATCGGGGTCGATCCCGTACCGAGGGCCGACGGTGTGGATGACGTGCCGGGCGGCGAGATCACCGCCCGTGGTGATCACCGCCTCGCCGATGGGCAGCAGACCTTGCCGGCGCTCCCGCTCCTGCCGACACGCTTCGAGGATGCGCGGCCCGCCGGCCTCGTGGATCGCACCGTCGACGCCGCCGCCCCCCAACAGCGTGGGGTTGGCGGCGTTGACGATCGCATCGACGTCCTGGGTGGTGATGTCGCCACACAGGAGCCGCAGACGCGCTGACCCGATGATCTTCTCTTCCGTGGATCTTTCCTCCCATGGATCTTCTTCTCCATGGACCTTCTCTCCATGGATCTTCTCTCCATGGCGGATGGAGGCGGGGGGAATCGAACCCCCGTCCCGCGATCCCGTGACATGAGCCTCTACGTGCGTAGTCGGTCTATAAATCTCGTTCCCCGGCTATCCGGCCGACAGGACGTCGAGGAACCAGTCCGATCGTTTCTTACTCGCCTCGTCTCGGACGGGAGTGCGCGAGCCAGTCCGCTGGTTGGTCGCGCCGAAGACTCCGCGGACGTGGGTCTCCGGCACGTGACAACCTAGATTAGGCCGCCATAGCAAAGTTGCGGTTGGCAACTAAGTTTTCCGCGGTGTTTAAGAGGCCTCCGCGGAACCTCTGCACGCCACCCATGCCCCGTTGGATCCGGTCGATACCAGTCGCCCCCGAGGCAGGCAGTCGTCGTGACCACCCGTTGTCAAAGACAGATCGTTCGCCTGATCCGGCGAGCGATCCCGATGCACTTATACGGTCTGGAAGGGTCCGCCTCCAATCAACGATCGCCGAGTGACCTCTGGATCTCCCGGCCGGCCTCGCGTTTGGCGGCCTCACTGCGCTTGTCCTGGCGTCGACGGCCGCGGGCGATGGCGATCACGACCTTGGCGATCCCGCGTTCCGTGAAGTGGATCTGCAGGGGGATCAGGGTCCGGCCGGACCCCTGGAGCCGGGTCTCGATCTTCTGGATCTGTCGGCGGTGGAGGAGGAGCTTCCGTCGCGCCTGCGGCCGGTGGTTCATGAACGACGCGGCCGCGTACTCCGGGATGTTGGCGTCGATCAACCAGACCTCGCCGTTGACGATGCGGGCGTACGCCTGGTCGATGGCGGCCCGGCCCGCCCGCAGCCCCTTGACCTCGGTGCCGGCCAGGACGATGCCCGCCTCGACGGTCTCCTCGACCTCGTAGTCATGACGAGCACGTCGATTGCGCGCCACGACGACGTTGCCGTCCGGCGCCTTGATCTTCTTCGGTTTGGCCACGCGGTGGACAGGCTATGTGGCCGTTCGTGCTCCGACAACGGATTCCCCCGTTGTCATCCTCAGGACCGACTGGCATCATGTCGCGCCCCTCGCCGAGGTGGCGGAATTGGCAGACGCGCTAGGTTCAGGTCCTAGTTCCCTTTATTGGGAGTGGGGGTTCAAATCCCCCCCTCGGCATCACTTGGGTCACCCGTGGCCCAAGCCGATGACGGCTTGGCACGGGCTCGACACGAGATTCGCGCAGCGAGTCGATCGTCGTCCACTTCTCCACCCGCTCCGGCGCCGTGCCCGATTCCGGTAGCCGAGCGCCGGTTTTGTCGCTCGTCCGGCCAGCCGGATTGGAACGTCGCGCCCTGCTCCTCTTCCCGCTGGGCTTCGCTTGCCATGACCCCGGAGGCGGCCCCGCACCGTTCTCCCTTCATGCACTCGCGGCTGCGTGTTTCTCTCGAGCTGAACCGGCAGGACTGGTTCCTCTGGAGCGACCGCTTTCCCGCCGGGCGATGCGATGGAACGGACCTCCAAGAAGACGTTTATCCACGACAGCGATGTTCCCTCGAAGGTCTGCATCAGGTCCTCGAGCGCCGGAACTATCGACGATTGTACCTTCGTCGCCATGTCCCATGGGCGGTGCCGGCTCCTCATCCCACGCGGACCGTCACACGGGCTGGCCATCGACGAGATCGTGGTCGTTTCCGCGTTGGGTACCGTGCCGCGAACGGCTTCCGCCCAGGCCCGGATTAGCTCACTCGAATCCGTGGACGCGGATAGAACCGAGGTGACGCTCGAGTTCAGGCACGTCGACGAGGCGAGCGGGATGCCATCCGCGCTGAGGCACGCCCTGAATCGAAGAGACTCGGTACGCGTCTTTCCGGATCCGGACGACCCGGTTCGGATCGGGGTGTATCGGGGCCTGCTCGTCTGGCAGGCGTTGCTGTCGGACATCTCGTGCGGCGGCGTTCGCATTCACGGGGGATCGGCATTCGGGCTTTCCCTCAAGGGAGCGGACGAACTCGTCCTGGAGATAGCTCTTCCCGACGGCTCAGCGAGGATCGCGGCGCGGGTCGTGCGCAGGCACCGTTCGGTTGGAGAGGACGTCGAGTATGCCCTCGAGTTCACCGAGGGCGAAAGCGACGAAGTTCGGGATCTGGTCCGTACTTACGTCATGGCCCGCCAAATGGAGGATCTCCGTCGCCGGGTTGTCCGAACGACGGATCCCAGGCCTCCGCGACGCCCCCGGGTCGGTCGACCCAAGAAGGCCCCGGAGCGATGACCGTGCTCTTCCTGGCGTGCGATCTTGCGATGCTCCGTATCTCCATCCAAACAGGGCTTTTCCGGCCCTTGGTTTTGGTCCGATGAAGCGAACGTGCACTCCGATGGTAAGCACAATGAAAGTACTGCTCGCCCGACAGTCGATTCTCGATCGTGATCTGGAAGTCCTGGGTTACGAATTGCTCTTCCGCGATCCGGAAACGGGAGACGGTTCGATCTCGGACCCCGACTCGGCGACGTCCACCGTCATCTCCAATGCGCTACTCGAACTGGGGCTCGAGACGGTCGCCGGGAGCGTACCGGCGTTTCTGAGGGTCACGCGGCAGTTCCTGCTTTGGGACAACCCCATCCTGTTCGAGGCCGAGGACGTCGTCTTCGAGATCGTGGACGTCGACCCGGACGACACCGAACTCTTGGAGACAGTCACCCGTCTGGCGCAGATTGGCTACCGCTTCTGCGGCACCGTACCGGCGGACATCGATCCTGACGC
>NZBC01000199.1 GCA_002687715.1 Planctomycetota bacterium
CCAGCGCGGTCAGCGCCGAGCCGAGCAGCTCCGGAATCCGGTCCTCGATCACCACCGTGAGGGTGTCGCTGAGGATCTCCTCGAGCAGGTTCTGCTCGCCGCCCGGGTCGTCCTCGAAGCCCGGCAGCCGGCCGACGCCGATCTGGAGGTCGAAGAAGTCGATGTCGAGCATCGCCACCTCGATCTCGATCTGACCGTCGACGCACAGGCCGTCGGTCGCACCGGATTCTGGATGTACCCCGGCGTGCGCAACCTGCAGCCGCGCGCGTTCGGGAGCGTCAACGAGCCCTGGGGCTCGGAGTTCTTCATCGGAGTCCCGCTCTACGACCGGATCGACGACGGTCAGGGCAACTGGACGACGACTGCACTCCCGACGATGGCGTCCAACGTGACCACGCCGCTGAACGACACCTCCGAGTGTCGCCTCGTGGTCCGCGACCGCACCCCGCTCGACCTCAACACCTTCACGTCGGCAACGCAGGATGAGGTCAGCGTCTCCCTGAAGTTCATCGACCCGTTCGGTCGCAAGATCGCGATCCGCAGCACCCAGCCGCTGCCGAAGGGGCCGTTCCACGAATTCTTCGGCGGCGTCGTGACCAACCACATCCTGCACGGACGCACCGGTCTCGGCGGGAAGCTGCCACCGCAGGTGTTCTGCTACATCGCGACGTGGTCACTTGCCGAGGTGACGATCGACGGCCAACTCCTTCCGAACAACGACAAGCGCCTGCTCCACACGATGGTGACACAGGGCATTCGCGATCCGGGCAACGACCCGGGACCCGCGGGCGGCAACGGCCCCTTCATGGGACGCGACGACGAGGTCGACAAGGAAGACCTCGAGTTGCACGTCGTGCTCCCGCCGGTCCGTTTCGTCCCGACTCCACAGCCCAACACACCGGTCGTCGGATTCCCGCAGGAGTTCGTCCACCTCGTGTTCGAGAACGTGGAATTGTCCGGCACCTCGCTGAACGGAACCATCAGGCGCTAGCGCGTCGGGAGAAACCGAGCCATGAAGTACTCGATCCTCGGTGTCTGCGTCGGGCTGCTCCTCGCCGCACCCGGCGCCGCTCAGAACACCCCCAACGTCACGCTGACTTCCAGCGTCTCCTACGGCGTCGGCACGTGTGCCGATCTGTGGGTCGATGGCGACCTCCTGTTCATCGCGCGCCGTTCGCAAGGCTTCGACATCCTCGACGTGTCGGACCCCGACAACCCGTCCGGGCTGTTCTCGGGCCGCTCCGACCTGTTCGTGCAGGACGTGAAGGTCGACGGCACGACGATGTACTGCTCCAACGAATCGGGCAACGGCCAGTCCGTCGTCGTGTTCGACATCGCGGACCCGTCCAACCCGATCGAGATTGGCAGTTTCGGCGGCCTGAGCATGTTCGCGTGCAACAACATGGCGCGATTCGGGTCGACCTTGTACTGCTGCAGCGTCACCGGCAACCGCGTCGTGGTGCTGGATGTGAGCACGCCTTCGGCGCCGATCGAGGTCACCTCGTTCAGCGCGCAGTCGATCATCGCGCTGGTCCACGACGTCGCGGTCGTCGGCGATCGTCTCTACGTGTCATGGCTCTCGGGAGGCTTCGAGATCCACGACATCTCGACGCCGCAGAGCCCGTCGCTCGTGCTCGCGCACCAGGTTCCGACATCGCTGATCCACAACACGTATCCGCTCCGCGACGGCATCCACGTCGCGACGACCGACGAGGTCTCCGGCGGCTACCTCCGCATCTGGAACATCACCAACCCGGCGACGCCCAACCAGGTCGCGCAATGGCGCGCACACCCGGTGGCGGTCATGCACAACCTGCAGATCGTCGGAGACTACGCGTTCATCACGAACTACACGCAGGGTCTCCGCATCGTCGACCTGCGCGTGCCGACCCTTCCCCAGGAGGCCGGGTTCTACGACACGTTCCCGATGGTGAACCCGTTCGCCTTCGGCGCGTGGGGCGTGTATGCCGAACGCAACAACGTCTACGTCGCCGACTTCAACACGGGCCTCTACGTCTTCGACTTCAACCAGGTCGGTGGAATCCTGTCATCCGCGCAGACCAGCGTCACGTGGGGCCAGACCATCAATCTATCCGTCGGCGGTGACAGCACCGCGGCGACGCTCGACTCGCTGATCATCGCCGATCTGTCGTTCAGCATCTCGCAGCTCGGCCCCGCGACGGCATCGCTGTTCACCCTGCAGGGTCCGTTCCCCGCCGGGTTCAACGGGACCATCCCCTACGACATCCCGCTCCCCGCCGGAGGTCCCCCCGGCCCGTACGACGTCACGTTCACGCTCACCATTGCCGACATCACGAACAACCTGGTGTTCGACACGGCAACGGCGAACGTACAGATCAACTAACCACGCGAACGCCCCGCGGGTCCCGCACCAAGGTGTCATGCGTCACATCTGGATCCTGATCATCTTCGTCGCCCTTCTGCCCGTCACGCCGGCCCAGATCGGCACCGACCACGTCTTCGTCTACGTCGACATCAACGCGCCGGGGCCAGGCACGGGAACGGAAACCGACCCCTTCGTGACCATCGCGGCGGCCATGGCGTACGTCATCCCTCATGACTACGTGTTCGTCCGGCCGGGGGTGTACCAGGAGGTCGTGGACCTCCCGTACTTCATCTTCCTGAGATCGACCGACGGCGCTGACGTCACGACCATCGACGCGACCGGGCTGCCCGGCACGCATGCGGTCACCATCGGCACGCTCGGCGAGGTAACGGGGTTCACGATCAAGAAAGACGATGGGGCGGGCCTCCTGGCGCAATCGACGGGCCCATTCGAGTTCGGCAGAGTCATCCGCCGCAACCGGGTCCTCGACTGCCCCAACGGCGGGATCCACATGTCAGGCCCCATTCACCCGATCATGGACGTGAACGTCGTAGCCGGCTGCGGGAACTTCGGTATCCGCTCCGAGAACGGCGCGTCCCCGTACATGAGTTGCAACACGGTCACCGAGTGCACGATCGGGCTGGAAGGCGTCGGTGCGCCGCCCGACGCCCAGGCGTTCTTCGCCAACTCCATATTCTGGGGCAACACCACCGACGTCTCCGGCTTCGCACCGGCGGGATTGATCTCGTGCGACGTCGGCGACGGGACGTTCGTCGGCGTGAACAACTCGTTCAACGCCGACCCCATGTGGCGGAACCCGGTCGCCCGCGACTATCGCCTCGTACCGGGGTCGCCCTGCATCGACGCGACGGACCCGTTCTACGTCCTCTCCAGTACCGAGTTCGACAACCGCGGATACGGCGCGTGGCGAAAGATGGACGGCGACTTCGACGGCAACGTCGATGCGGACGTCGGCGCCCTGGAGTACGGCGGCTTCGAATCGTGGCAATCCGGGACGGGCGTCGGCAGCGTGCTCAACCTCGAGGTCGAGACGGGACCAGGCACCGCCTGGTTCCTCGCCTACGGCCCCTACAACCTGGTGCCCGAGATCCCGCTACCCATCGCGGGCAGCTCCCACTTCCTGCTCTGGATCGACAGCCAGCAGCTCACCTTGTTGGCCAATGGCACGCAGCCCGCGTCCGGGATGACCACCCTGAGCTTCGCGATCACGAGTCCGGCGCTGGTCGGGCTGCGCCTCCCCGCCCAGGCTCTCGGTGTCGACTGGACGGGGCCGACGTATCACTTCACCCACGCCAACGTCGTCTCGGTGCAGTAGCTTCGGAATTCTCGGCTCAGGGCTTCCACCGGTCACCGGCTCTCAGGGTGTGCACCGCAACCTCCGTCGCCGACCACGGCTGGCCGGGCTGCGTCTTCCGTCGGCGGGCGGCGCGGCCGTCGACCACGACCACGCTCCCCTTTCCCCGGACCTCCCACTCACCCTTCGACACGATGACCGCAGTCCTCTCGCCGATCCCGACGCCGACGTGCCCCGGGTGATCGAGCACGGTCGAGAGCAGCCGGTTGAAGCGTCGCCGCTCGGCGAAGTGCTGGTCGACGATCACGCCCGGCCACACCCCGATGCCGCGTCCCGGCGTCATGGCTCCGCGCACGAGTGATCGGTCATCTCCGCGGCCTCCGATCATGATCTCCGAGAGGACGGCCGCCCCGGCGCTCGTTCCGCCGACGACCGCGCCGTCGCGATGGCGGGCACGGAGAACGTCGGCCAGCCCAGCCTCGCGCAGTTGCGTCATGAATCGGGTCTGACTACCACCTCCAATCCAGATCAGGGTGGCCGTCTTGAGGATGCGCTTTGCCGCCGTGACGTCGCCGAGGTCGACCGTATCCACGACCCTCGCTCCCGCCTTCTTCCAGAACGCTCTCAGGGCCGCGCCCGCGTCGTCACTCTGGGACGCCTGGGGCAGGACCGCGACCCGGGCCGCGTCACCGCCCGCGAGCGCGATCGCTCGCTCGAGAACGGCCGGCGGCGTCCCCCCGCCCCCGACGGCAACGAGGTGACCCTTCGAAACGGGAAGTTCGGCAACGGGACTCGAGAGTCCCACCACCACGGTCAAAGCGGTGATCCAGCTCATCGCGTCATCATAGGAGCGCCGGGTCGGTCGTGTGCTATTCTGGGGCGCGCTGCACCCCACCTGGCACTCCGATCCGTCATCCTGCTCCACCCGATCCGCCGAGTCGCCGTCCATGGACCGACACCCTTTCGCGCGTGGCGTCCTCGCCGCCCTCTGCGCGCTCCTCGCCACCGCAGTCACCGTTGCTCAGAGCGGGGAATACCTGCGCCAGCAACGGACCTTGCAGAACGCAATGAAGAAACCGGACGTGTCGACGCGCATCACCGCCGTCGAGACGTTCTCGAACTGCAAAGAGCCGGTCGCGATCAAGACCCTCCTCAGCTACTTGAAGGACACGGAGAAGGACCTCGGCAAGGTCCGCAAGAAGTACGAGAAGGTCGGCCGCGAACTCCAAACCCGCCTCGCGAAGGTCACCAACGTCCCGTTGACGTCGACGGTGCAGAAGGAGCTGGCGGACCTGCAGCCGCTGCGGCGCGAATTGGAGAAGCTCTCCGAGGAAATCGGCGGTCACGAGAAGCTCTCGGCCGCGCTGATGACCGGCGCGCGCACCGTCATCACCAGCGTGCCGAGCGACCTGAAGACGCGGGCCATCCAGGAGCTCGTGAACGTCTACGACTGGGCGAGCAAGCCAGAAGAGAAGGCCCTCGCCCTGAAGACGATGGGCGGACTCGACGAGTCCATGATCGTCACGACGCTGATCGGTGCGGCCAAGCTCGGCCGCAACCCCGGCGTCCGCGTCGCCGCACTCGAAGCGATGACGAAGGCCCCCACCGAGAAGATGGAGGCGGTCGCCGTCGAATCGCTTCAGGACGACTTCTGGCAGGTGAAGTCGGCCGCACTCGCCCTGTTGCGCGAGGTCGGCGGCAAGGACGTCGTCACGCCGCTGATCGACGCGCTAGAGAAGGCGGAGGGGCGACTCGTCGACGAGATCCTCTCCACGCTCAAGACACTCACCAAGCACAACCACCACGACAACGTCGCGCTCTGGCGCGACTGGTGGAAGCTGAACGCCAAGAACTTCAGCGGCCGCGGCAAGAACGCCAAGGTCGAGAGTGTGGTCGTGAAGGGCGGCGGCGCCGGTAACGGCAACGGCAAGGGTGGCGGATCAGGCACGTACTTCTACGGCATCCAGACCCGCTCCAAGCACATCATCTACGTCCTCGACATCAGCGGCAGCATGCGCTGGACGCTCGCCACCCGTTACCGCGAAGGACGCGGCGCGGGTGGGCTTCCCCCCGACGCCCCCAAAGGAAAAGCCAAGCTCGACAGCGCCATCAAGGAGCTCATCTCCTCCATTACCTCGCTCCCCGAGAACGGCACCTTCAACATCATCACGTACTCCATCGAGCACCGCGTCTGGAAGAAGAAGATGCAGAAGGCCTCCAAGCGCAACAAGACTGCGGCCAGACGCTGGGCCGAGTCACTGCGCGCGGACGGCGCCACCAACATCTTCGACGCCCTCGAGAGCTCGTTCAAACTCGTTGGCCGCGGCTCCTTCGACAAGCGCTACGGGCTAGCCGCCGACACGATCTTCTTCCTCTCCGACGGCCAGGCCAACCGCGGCCGCGTCGTCGACAGTGCCGACATGCTCCGCGAGATCCGCAAGCTCAATGACCTCAAACGCGTCCAGGTCCACTGCGTCGGTCTCGGCAACAGCACCGACGAGAGCTTCATGCGCAAGCTCGCCGAAGAAAACGACGGCCAGTTCGTCCACGTTCGCGCGGGCCGCTAACCCCCCCCGGGAGCGCGGACGTCCAGGTCCGCCCTGACGGCGAAGCCGGATCCGGCCCGGAGCGGACCTCGAGGTCCGCGCTCCCGAAGATCACCTCTCTTCTACTTACGTTCCAGCCGTACCCAGTGGGGCAACGCGAAGTAGCCGTTCGCCCGGGCGTGGGCCGTTCCCTGCAGGACGCGACCCACCCGCTCGAGGTTGAGGTCGAGCATGGGGACGCCGTGGAAACCGGGGACCGTCGCGAGGCGCGTAGAGGCGCGGCCGCGGAAGCCACTCGCCGTGAGGCGGACGTGCTCGAGAACGCGCGTGCTGCTGCCGAACGTCATCGAGGCGCCGCTCTCCTCGATCTGCAGCGTCATCTCAATCGGACGATCGGGGTGGTGCAAGACTCCGGTCCAGCTGCCGATGAGTGCCCGATCAGGCTTAGATCGCCCAGACCCGACGGTCGGCGGCATACCGCGGGGCTTCCAATTCGGAAACAGCGCCCGGCCGATCCGTTGCCCGACGTCCTCGGTCACGACCTTTCGATCCGAGTTCAGCAACACGACGAGTGCGTGCCGCTCCTTCGGGAACACCGTCAACTGCGTCGACACGCCGGGCATGAACCCGCCGTGTCCGAACGTGTCCTGATCGAAGCTCTTGGCGATGGTCCACCCGATTCCCGTGCCGCGCCCCGCGGACGATTCGCTGGACAGCGTCCGCATGGCAACAGCGGACTCCGGAGACAGCACCCGCGAATCTCCGATCGCTCCGTCGCCGAGGTGCATGCGGACGAAACGCATGAGGTCATTGACGGTGCTGTGGAGCGCTGAAGCTCCCTGGTGGTCGAACCCGTACGGCGGGACGCGCACGAAGCGGCCCGCGACGTCGCGGGTGTACGGTGCGGCGGCATACCGCTCGAGGCCCTTACGGACGCCCTCCCCGGTGCGGCGCATGCCGATCGGATCGCACACCGCGGTTTCGATGAAGCGTCCGTAGGGCAACTTCGACGCTCTCTCGACCACGTGGCCGAGGACGCCGTATGCGAGGTTCGAGTACCCGTACCGCGATCCCGGCTGCCACGCCGCGAATCCGTAGCGGCTCACGGCCTGCGGCACGGTCAGCGGGGTCACGTCGTCGTAGAAGAAGCACCAGTGCTCCGGCAGCCCCGACGTGTGGTCGGCGAGTCGGCGCAGCGTCATCGCGCTCGCGCTCCCGACACGGGCGACGAGGGGCGTCTTCGGGAGCCAGGCGTTGGCGGGTCCGTCGAGACGGACCTGTCCGCGATCCGCGAGCAGCATCAACGCCGTCGCCGTGATCGGCTTCGAGATCGACGCGAGCCGGAACACGGTGTCCGCGGTCGCGCGCTGGGGTCCTTCGAGGTCGGCGTATCCGAAACCCTCGGCCCAGACGAGCTTGCCCGCCTTCAGCACCCCGATCGCGATGGCCGGCGACGCCCCGCGCTTCACGAGCTTCTGCACGTGAGCGCGAACACCGTGGAACTCGGCCGGAACCGAGACGGTCTGCGCCGCCGTCGCGACGGCGAGCGCACCAACGACAACGAGCGCACGTGGAGTCATCGGAGTCACTTCGGCAGCGGGTACACCTCGTAGCTCAGGTAGGGAAGGAACCCCATCCACGCGCTGACCGTCATCGCGACCGTAAACACGATCACGGTGATGAAGATCGCGCGACCCTGAACGACCTTGCCGAGGTCCATGACACCGGAGTAGTGGGAGATCGCCGCCAGCAGCAGCCCCACGATCGACACCGCGGCGCCCATCCCGTCGTACACCTTCCCGAGCGGGTACGCGATCAAGCAGGCGACCGCCGCGTACAGCATCGAGCCGCCGAGCAGGAACACGTCGTCGTGCCAGTCGGCATGCTTGACCTTGCCGATGCTCATGCGCAGCAGGAACGACACCAGTCCGCCCACGCCCAGGAACAAGAGGCCGCCCGCGGGCGTTCCGAGCTCCTGATGAACGCCGTTCTCGAACGGCCACGCAGCGATGCGCAGCCCCGCGATGAGCAGGACCGAGAACCCGCCGAGAAGCACCCCGTGGAGGAACGCCGCTGCGCCGGGCATGTGAGCCTGCGCGATGCCGTCGTCCGGGTCCTTGAGGATGCGCCACGCGATGCGCGGCACGTCCGTCGGGTCGAAGTGGTCCGCGAGGTGGGAGCGGGAGAAACCCTCGGAGTCGACGTCCGTGCTCGACTCTTCGGGCGACTCCGGCGCCTCGTCGGGTGCAGCCTCAGGCGCGGGTTCCGCTTCGACCTCGGCAGGAGCGGTCACGGGCTTCTCTTCCGGTGCCGGAGTGAGTCCCAGGACTCCGTCGTCAGGAGCGTTCTTCTCGTCGGTCATAGTCCGTCGGTCTCTCAGCTGGCCCGCGTGTCTCGGCGATCGCGCCACTGTACTCGTCACGCGGTCCGGCGGGGAAGGGAGGTATACGGACCCTGCCGCAGGATATCCCGCGGCGACCGGCTCAAGGGAGGATCACCTGGCGCTCCGCCGAGATCGTGGCGACGCCCTGCGTCACCGGATCGATGGTGGCCATCGCGTGATAGACAGGCAGCCCGCCGAAACCGGACCCCGGCGGCAGCATCACGGTGACGGTGCCGGCGCCCGTCGCGTCGAGGATGCCGGACTGGCCCGTGGCGATCGCGTTCGATGCGGGGCTCAGCCACCACAGCAGGAGGGCGTCGAAGTCGAGCGGTATGACCCGGCAGTCCGGCGTGCCGAGAGGAATGCCGCCCGTACCCACGGAGAGTCCCGTGACGTACGGAAAGCCGGTCTCCGACGGCACGGTGCCCGTCACGGTGTAGGTCGAGCCCGCGCCGACGGTGCCGCCGACCTGCAGGAGCAATGGCACGGATCCCGGGTCGAGCGGATCAGATCCGAGCGCGATCTCGCGGTCGTTGGGGAAACCGTCCAGGTCCGAGTCGCCGGTGCGATCGATGACGGATACGAGGCGCAAGCCCGTCGTATCGCCGGCCGAGGACTTCACGGGAATCGCGCCCCCGTTGACCACCCCGATCCGCGTCCCCGACTTGTCGAAGATCGCGATGCCCGCCAGCTGGATCGCGGAGAGCCAGTAGTTCCCCTGGGTGTCGATCGCGATCGCGTCGTGCGGGTCGGTCGTCGACAGCACGGTCGTCGCGACGACCCCGCCGAGCCCGGGATCGATCACGTCGACCGTCTGCGGCAGCGCGAGGCTGTTGAGGACGTGGGGCCGTCCACACGCGTCGAGCGCGAACCCCGCCGGGTTCGAGTTCAATCCGAGGTTGAAGGTGATGGCACCGGTCAGGTCGACGGCGATGAGATTGCCCGTCGCCGCGCCCTGCGCAACCACCAGCACCCAGCACTGCCCACTCGCGTCGACGTCGAACTCCGTGATCTGGCCGGCGACCGGCAAGGTGATCGGACCGGTGATGACGCCTGCCGGGTCGACCCACTCGAGCGTGCCGCCGAGAGCGTCCGCGACCCACGCGTTCCCGACGCTATCGCACCGGACCCCGGCCGGAAGAACGACCCCCAGCGTCGTCGACCACTGCGCGACCCCGACGAGGTTGTAGCGGGTCAGAACCGTCGGCCCGAGGAGGAACCCCTGCGTCAACCCGAGGACGTCACCCGAGGGATGCGCCGCCACGTACGCAACCCCGGCCGCCGCGAATGAAGCCACCGCGCCCCCGAGGGTGTACGCCGTGATCGTGCCCGCCCCGCTGTCGGCCACCATCACCGTCCCCGACGGGTGCTTCGCCACCTCCGCCCCCGAGAACAGCCCAAGCGGAAAGCCCCCCACCTGCGTCCCGGCCTGGTTGTAGATGCACACCCCACATCCGGGCCCGATCCCGAGCGTCCACCCGTTCCAGTAGAACTGCGGTACCTGGGCCGAAACGGATCCCGCGACGACCAGCCCCAACATCACGGCACTCCAAACCCACTTCTGCATCGTCTCTCTCCTCACGCCGGGGGCACCGGTCGATGTGAAGGGGTGCGATCGGCAATCTCGCCCCAAAGTGGGCGGCGCCGGAGAACCGATGCAACGGGGAAACAGCAGGAATGGCAAGGAGATTCCGCGGCCTACTGGTCGCCGTCGCCCGCTGTCACCTGCGCCCCACCCACCGCGCCGAGGGTATGCTTCGATCGTGGAGTCCCTGGTCAAGCTCTTCGGAACCAGGCGCCGAGCGGCTGCGGTCATCCTCGTCGTCTCCTGGTTCGTCACGGTGGTCCTCTACCGACCAGAAACCGGGGCGACGCAGAGCAAGGTCAGTCGTGGATCCCTCAGTCCGACCTCGGTGACGATCCTCGAGGACACCCTTGCCGTCTCGCGCACCGCGCCCATGGATGCGATGGTGGTCATCCTCCTCCCACGCGACTGCGAGCAGATCCACTCGTCGGTCTCCGTCGACGTGGTCCAGCTGCTCTGGCCCAGGAAGATCCTGATCTGCTACGAGGAGCTCCCGGCGGTCGTGGAGGCGATCCTCGCCGGAGCGGCGGTCCCGGCGGATCTCCCCCAGACGTTCATGGTGTTGCCAATAGACCGTGAAGGCGTTCTATCCGGCACGCGGCTCACGAACCGCAACCTCCACGGTAGTGTTGCCTCCTACCGGCTCGAACGGGATGGCGAGTCGTTCCCGGTCACGCCACGGCGCGATGCACCGGAGCCGACCCGACCGACGCTCGTTGATCATCCGTTTCTCAGTCTCCTTCAGCTGCTCATCCTGGGGACCGGTCTGTGCCTCTTGGCCAAGGTGGATCTGGGCCGTCTGGGGCTTCGTGGTTTGGGCCTGGTATGGACCATGGGATCTCTGGCTGTGGGGAGCATCGTCGTCTTCGCCGGGCTGCTGGAGACGCTGGTCGCCGCCCGTGTGATCGTCGGGGTCACCTGCGTGACTCTCCTGGTGATGATCTGCGCCTGTCCTTCGCTTCGTCGACGGTTGCCGAACCTGCACCGGCCGCGCGCTGAAGGTGTCTTCCTCGCCATCGCACTGGCTGCCGGCGTCGCCTGGCTCGGTTGGGGCTGGGTGAATCTGTACCCGGTTCCGCTGCGGGGAGACGAAGTCCATATCTGGGGTGCGAAGGCCTCCGTCGCGATCGAGGCCGGGGGCTTTGGCGCGGAATACCGTGACCTGGCGAACGCGACGCCGAGACCCATGCAGGTTCCTGACTATCCCCCCCTCAATCCGCTACTGCAGATCTGGATGCGCATCGGCCACCATCACGACATCGCGGGCTGGACGCGGTGGCCCATCCAGGCTTTCGACCTCGCCGCCATGTTCTACCTGGCGGGAATGCTGTCCAGGAAGACCAGGGGGTGGCTGGTCGCCATGATCGGGGCCGGCACCTTCCTGACCATGAGATACGCTCAACCTCTGGCGCTCTCCGACGGTCTCGTGGCCCTCGGAGCCTTGATGGCCGTCGACGGCACGATGACTTTGCTGGCACGCCGGCCCGATGCAGGCCTCTCGTTGCCGCTGGGGCTCCTCCTCATGGTGGCTGCCAAGCACGAGGGGATCGCTCTGACACTGGCCTTGGCGGCGGGCACCGCCTTCGTGGTCAGATTCAGCCACCCCCGACCAGACCTCACGCGGGAAGCCCGCCTTCGGCTGACCGCTTCGTTCGTCGCGGCGGGCTTCCTCGTCGGCGCTCTTTGGTGGTGGAACCGGGTGTGCGGTTTCTCGAGCTACCTGGTCGGCGGAGAGAAGCCGGGCCTGCTGGAGACCATCTTGACCTCCGGGCCGGACCGCACGGCGCCGTTGCTGTGGTTCTTCGCTCGCGATTACGTTCTCGACTCGCAGGCTTCCGGCCTGTTGGCATTGCTGGCGATCGGAGTCTCCATTCTCGTCGGCCGCCGAGATTGCATGACCCCGAAGCTCCTCGTGCCGGCGCTCGTCTTCTTCCTCGGCGCGATCGCGTTCCTCGTGGTCTTCATCGGAACCCCACTCGACTGGGAGTGGCAGTGGCGGGTCGCAGGTCCCCGCGTGCTCGGGCAGCTCAACCTCGTGCTCGCGGCATGGGCGGGCGTGGCTCTGGGTCGGGTCTTCCCGCCCCGCGCTGGGGAAGTACGCGGGAGATGCAGAGGGACTTCGTCGATGCGGTGAACCTGGGCCTCGTGGACCGGCAGGTCATCGCGTGCACCGACACCTGAAAGCCGCCACCGGCATGAGCATCGGGAGGATGACATCACCTGCAAGCTGGCGAGGTGCCTTCGCCTTCCGGATCCCGCCATCGGATCAGGTCGAGGATGGGAGGACGGGCCGCCCGCAACCAAGACCGACATGTAGGGTTCCATGCGACCCCACTCGGCGGCGCTTGGAGTCGCCGAACCACGAAGCTGCCACGTGGAAGTGGCGCGGGCTGCAGAGGCAAGACCGGGTTTGGCGAGCGGCGGGCTGCTGACAGCCGCCATGGCGCATCCGATACACGCGGCGACGAAGACGCTCAGACACTCAGAGATCCAGCCCTCAATCCAGATATGCCGAGCCAATCGAGCGCTTCTCCGCTCGTTCGAAACACTCCGATCTCAACCGGGTGCTCGTCGAGGAGCATCTGGTGCATGCGAGTCATTCCGAAAGCCACATCCGAGGGCGCAAAGTAGGCGCGCCTCGAGCCGGGGCCAAACGGGATTCTCTCCACCAAGGAGCGGATTCCCTCCGGCGTGACCTCAAGCCGCTGCACGGCAGACAGGTCGACGAATTGACTGAATCCGGAGTCGAAGTCGAAAGCTGATCCCAGGCCCTGCAGGTGGGTCAGGACGTCCTCGTCGGTGACCGTTCCCCAGGCGAGAGAGAGAACGAGCCGAAGGTCCCTGTAGATAGTGAACTCGCACGGCATGGGGCTTGAGTCCTCCAGGGGTTGCGCGGTCTACGGGATGGCACGGCCGCGGTAGCAGCAGGTAGAGGGCCCCTCCCGTCTCGAACACTCTATGACGTAGCGCGGCGAGAGGGGCCGTTCCCGCATCGGTAGTCTCACCAGGCGATGCAGGATTCACTGGTAGTCGTATCGACCGGTTTGGACGGCGGCTGAAGGGACCATTCGACCGCACCGAATCGCCGCCCCAGGGAGCGCCGTAGTCCCGGCCAGCCGAAGCCAGCCACCACGCCCCCGGGTGCGACGAACGGGCAGCCTCGTGCGCGAGTTCGAAGGGGTTGGCCGACGAGCTCCGAGACGGCATCTCCAGTGGGTGGGTGGAGCCGAGGACAACCGCGAGTGCTGTTCCTGGACAGGTGCACGAGACCGTGACGGCACTCCAGAGGGTGAACCGCCCCGGGATTCCCGGAGGCTCCATTCCTTGAGAGGATGGAGCGATGGCAAGACCAAGCAGGTACTCCCCCGAGGTGAGGGAGCGCGCTGTGCGTCTGGTTGCGGAGCAGGCCGGAGTGCACAGCTCTGAATGGGCGGCGATCCGTTCGATCTCCGAGAAGATGGGCTGCACGGCAGAGACGCTGAGGAAGTGGGTTCGCCAGTCCCAGGTCGACGAAGGGAAGCGGGCCGGCTTGTCGAGTGACGATCGCGAGCGGCTGAAGCAGCTTGAGCGTGAGGTTCGGGAGCTGAAACGAGCGAACACGATCCTTCGACAGGCGTCAGCGTATTTCGCGCAGGCGGAGCTCGACCGCCGACACAAGTGATGGTCCAGTTCATCGACGAGCATCGAGATGAGCGCGGGGTCGAGCCGATCTGTGAAGTTCTGCCGATCGCCCCGTCGACCTACTACGAGCACAAGGCGCGCGAGAAGGACCCGTCGAGGCTCCCGGATCGAGCGAAGCGTGAAGCCGAGCTCCGACCCGAGATCGATCGAGTCTGGAACGAAAATCGGCGCGTCTACGGCGCACGGAAGGTCTGGCGTCAGCTCGGCCGTGAGGGCGAGGAGGTCGCTCGCTGCACGGTGGAGCGTTTGATGCGCGAACTCGGGCTCCGCGGCGTCGTCCGTGGACGTCGTTTCAAGACGACGATTCCCGATGAATCGGCTGATAGGCCCGCGGATCTCGTCCAGCGCAAGTTCGAAGCTGATGCTCCGAACCAGCTCTGGGTCGCGGACCTCACCTACGTCCCGACGTGGGTCGGCTTCGTGTACGTGGCCTTCATCACCGACGTGTTCTCCCGCATCCTTCATCACCGACGTGTTCTCCCGCATGATCGTTGGGTGGCGGGTTTCCAGCTCGCTGCGTAGTGACCTGGCACTGGATGCTCTCGAGCA
>NZBC01000200.1 GCA_002687715.1 Planctomycetota bacterium
CGAAGCACGCGGTAGCGCTCGCGGAGGTCGTCGACCGCGTTCCCGACCCCACGGAGCACGGCCACGCGTGGTACCGCCTGCAACTCAAGGCCAGCCGCGGGTTCCCGGGGCTCCACGTGGGCGGGAGCTATCTCCTCCACGAGCGGTTCACCGACTGGACGTCGCCGAAGCTCCTCGATGAGCTGCGCGCGCTCGACGAGGAACCGGCGCCGTGCTCGCTCGCCAGACTCGTGACCGACCCTGGTCGCTACCGGGGCACACCGCCGGACGTCGACGTCCTCCATGCACCGGGTCTCGCGCTGGGGAAGCAGCACGGCATGACGTCATCGCAGCTGGCTGCATTCGACGGCGTCCTGCGCCACACGCTGCAGCTGGTGTGGGGACCGCCCGGCACCGGCAAGACGTGGTTCCTCGCGATGACCGTGCTCTCGATGCTGGAAGCGTCGCGGCAGGCGGGTCGTCCGTGTCGCGTCGTCGTGACCGCATTCACGCACGCGGCGATCGACAACCTGCTCCGGCGCATCCGCAAGCTCCAGAAGGAGCGCGCCGTCCTCCAGGAGAAGCTCGCCATTGGCAAGTGTGTTCGCTCGGAAGACCCCGGAGCCGGCATCCAGGCGGTACCGAAGAACGAGGCGTTCCCCTGGTTATGCACCAACGAGCGCGCGGTGCTCGGAGCGACGGTCTGGCGGCTGCTGGGCACGGTCCCGCCCGGCGACGCGTCGCTCACCGACCTCGTCGTCGTCGACGAGGCCTCTCAGGTCAAGGTCGCGGAGGCCGCCCTCGCCGTCCGCCGGATCCGCACGGGCGGGCGCCTCGTGCTCGCGGGCGACCATCGCCAGCTCCCGCCGATCGTCCAGGGCACGTACCCCGACCCCGAGCCCGGCGAGCCGCTGCTGCACCGCTCGATCTTCGAGGCGGTTCGCGCGGCCGACCCGGAGGGCGCGTGTTCGGCGACGTTGCTGGAGAACTTCCGAATGTGCAAGGAGCTCTGCCGCTTTCCGGCCGAGACGCTCTATCACCCGGACTACCGTCCGGCGAACGACGACATCGCGAACCAACGGCTCGCATTCGACGCGACGAAGACAGACGACCCCTTCGTCGCCCGCGCGCTCGACCCCTCGAACCCGCTGGTCGTCGTCATCATCGATGGCGTGCGTGCGACCGCGGAGAACGTCTTCGAGGCGGAGCTCGCGGGCCGCCTCGGCCTCGCGCTGCGCGAGCAGGCCGGCCTCCCGGACGGCGACGACGGCGATCGGCGGTTCTGGTCCGACCACCTGTTCGTCGTCACACCGCATCATGTCCAGCGCCGCGCGGTCGTACGGGCCCTCCAGGGCGGCCGCGACTGGCAGGTCCCTCCATTCGTCGACACCGTCGACAAGATGCAAGGCCAGGAGTGCGCCGCGGTGATCGTCTCCTACGGCGTCTCCGACCTCGAGCTCGCGCTGCGCGAAAAGGAGTTCATCTACAGCCTCGAGCGCCTCAACGTCGCGATCACCCGCGCGCAGAAGAAGTGCGTCGTCTTCCTTCCCCGACCGCTCCTCGAACCCGACCTCGAAGCCTTCGCCGACGACGACGTCGCCGAGGGCATCGCCTTCATGCAAAGGCTGCCGGCCGCGGCGGACGACGTCATCGTCGTGAACCCGTCGATCACTGGAGCGGGGTGACGGGGGTCCTCATGATCCTGCGCCTCCACCGGTCAGCTCGGCCGGTGGGATCCACTTCCCGGCGCGCACTTCCTCGACGACCGTACGCGTCACCCACCGGCCGGGGGTCGTGATCCAGCGCTGCACCGGCACGACGACCGTGAAGCAGTTGCCGCACGGATCGAAGTAGGTCTGCACCGTCTCCTCGCAGATCAGCTCCTGACCGCCGGGGATCCAGATCTTCTTCTCCACAAGGCGGCGCTCAGCACCGATCCAGCGCCAGCCCGCGCGCGGGATGGCCGGAACGACGCCGGGGGTTGCCGATTTACCCCCGTTCGGACCGGACTTTGACGCCGGCGGCCTGGGCTGCGTCGGCTTCAGCGTCTCCGCCGGCGCCTTCGTCGGCGGCGCGGGCTGACCCGGCTGCGTCGGACGGTCGTTGGTTCGCGGATCGAACGCCGGCGGCGTCGGCGACGCGTTGTCACCCGGACGCACGTTCGGCCGCGGCGCCGGTGCTTCCCCCGTCGGGGCCGGCCGCAGCGGCGTGGGCGCCGGCTTCCCCGGCTCGAACCCCTGCTCCGGCACCTGGCGCACCGGGGGATCCGTGGTCGGAGGCGTCGGCGGGTCCTGGGCCGCAAGCGCAACGGTCATCATGAACAGGGCGAGAACGGAGAGAAACGACTTGGTGAACATGCGTGGGACCCTCGGTGCAAACGGAATCTGTGCTCCGATCTGCCAGAGAGCAGGCGGCGTGCCAAAGACACGTTTTTTTCACAAACGGCGTCACAGAAACGCCTTACGCCCGATGTCGGAGTGGTCGACGGCACCCGGAAACTGTCCTCTCCTCGGGACACTGCCTCCGGCGGGAGCTGGGTCTTTCGCCTCTACCAGTCGTACAGATCCCGCTCGCCCGTGATCTCGGCGAGCTTGATCCCGACGATGACGTCCTTCAGGCCGGCTCGACGTTCCAGGTGCCGACGGCCGTGGTCGATCTCCAGCCTGAGCTTCTCGAGCTCGCGGTGGGTGATCTGGATGTCGCGCTCGATGATCTCGCGAACCAGGCCCTCGAGGGTCTCCCTCTCCCGCGTGTCGAGGTCGAGTTCGCCCTTCTGATTGATCTTCGGAGCGATGAGGTTGCAGGCCGTGAGCTGGAGATGGATGAACTGGCGCTGCGGGAGGACCTCCTCGAGCCGGTGCTTCGCCTCCTCCTGCTCCGCTTGCTCGAGCTCCTCGACGAGACCGTTGAGATGCTCCTCTTCTCGCCGGAGGTGTTCGAGGCGTTCACCCATGTGCTCGCTACCGCCCTCGGTAAGCTCCTTGATCCAGTGGGCGTGAGCCTCCTCGTCACCACGTTCGATGGCCTCCAGGGACTGCTCGAGCTGCCCCGCCCCTTCCTCGAGCGCGCGAAGCTCGTGCTCGCGCAGATCGTGGCGGATGTCAAACCACTCGGAGAGCTTGGAGAGGACCCGCCCCTTGGCCTCGCGGGCGTTCTTCTCCTCGTGCTGTACCATCGCGCGCTCCCACGCTTCGACGGCCCCGCGGACCTCGAGCTCCTTGGCCTCCTGGTTGAGAAGCAGGGCACGGATCTTCGGGCTCGCGTTCTTGAGACGCTCGAGGTAGTCGGCGTGCTCGCGGAGGAGCTCCTTCGCTTCAGCGGCGGAGTCGCCGCCCTCTTGCAACGCCTGCGCGATCCGTTCATGGGTCTCAGCGTCGCGACGCTTGATGTCGGCAAGCGCCTCGAGCAAGCGAGGCTCCTTGACTTGCGCGAGCGCAACCGGTGCGGCGGCATAGAAGAAAGACGCCGTCAACAACAAGGCGATCAGCTTTCCACGGCTCATTTCGATCGGTCCTTTCGGGTCCGGGATCGCTCCCACGACCGCACTCGACTCCATAGCGGCAAGGGGGCTCCGCGACGGATCCGCGACTTGGACCGCCTTCCGACAGAGCGGAGCGTGACGGGGACGACGGAGGCGACAGGGGCGCGACGCACGCGGGACCTCAGCTCGGCGACGGTCTCGGACAACGGGGCCTGAACAACGTCAGGGGGGTCGACGTTGGGCCCGACTCCGTCGTCGTCGCCAATAGCCAAAGTGACGACGACCACGATCGCAGCCGCGGTCGCCAGCATTGCCGGCCACCTCGACCGCGACGAGGCCGTCCCATGATCACCCACGAGCATGCAGAGACCGAGGGTCTCCACGAGCTCGCGAGCCTCAGGGTCCCGCAAGACGCGCTTGCGAAGTCCCGTCCGACGCGACTCCGGCAGCTCGCCGCTCGAGAGCAGCAGCACGTCCCGGACCGCGGGGGTCAGTGTCTCCGCTTCCTTATCGAATCCGTCACCCACGCCACGTCTCCAAGTCATATCTGAGTTTCTTGCACGCGAGGTGCATCCGACCGAGGGCAGTGTTCAACGTCACTCCCTGTCGCCGGGCGATCTCCTTGAACGAAACGCCTTCCTCGAGCCGCCAGAGAACAACCTGCCGTTGCGCCTCCGGAAGACGGTCCACGCACCGACGGATCTGCTTCCGGAGCTCCGCCCGCTCCAGCTCGTGGTGCGGATCGAAGTCCTGACCCGCGACGTCGTCCTCCAGTACCGTCTCCCGACGCCGCCGCCATCCATCGATGGCGAGCCGCCGGAGTACGATCCGGATGAGCCCCGCCGCGGGCCGGGCGTCGAGATCGGGCAGCAGGCGCAGCAAGGCCTCCTGCACGAGATCCTGACGCTCGTCGTCCCGTAGGCCTTCGGCTCGCGCCGAGGCCTCCGTGTCCAGAAGAAGCCGGTTCCAGTCGTTCATGGTGCGCATGAGACGGACGGCCGGGCTGATCGATTATTGTGGACCATCCGGGCCGGATTCCTCCTCCCGGCGGCGAGACCGAACGTGCCCGAACTCCCCGATGTCACCGTCTACATCGACGCTCTGCGCTCCCGCCTTGTCGGCCGCGTGCTCGAAAAGGTCCGGATCAAGAGCCCTTCTGCTCTCCGCACCTACGACCCGTCCATCTTCGAGGCGCACGGCCGTACCGTGGCCGGCCTGTCACGAATGGGCAAGCGCATCGTGGTCGACCTCGATGACGAGCTCTTCCTCGTCATCCACCTCATGATCGCGGGCCGATTCCGCTACGCGAAGAAGGGCGCGAATCCGCCGGGAAAGATGGGGCTCGCGAGCTTCGATTTCGACACCGCGACGCTCCATCTCACCGAAGCGTCTACGAAGAAGCGCGCCGGCATCTGGTTGGTTCGCGGCACAGCCGCTCGCGACGCGCTCGACCCAGGCGGTCTGGAGCCACTCGAGGCGACCCGCGACGAGTTCGGCGCACGGCTGGTGGTCGAGAACCGCACGCTGAAGCGCGCGCTCACCGACCCGCATCTGTTCTCCGGTATCGGCAATGCATACTCCGACGAGATCCTCCACGCCGCCCGGCTTTCCCCCACCCAGCTCACCCGCAACCTCGACGACGACGAGACGACACGCCTCCACGCGGCCGTCGTCACGACGCTGGAAGCCTGGATCTCCCGTCTTCGGGACCTCTACTCAGACAAGTTCCCCACGAAGGTCACGGCGTTCCGTCCCGACATGGCCGTCCACGGCAAGTACGGCGAACCCTGTCCGGTCTGCCAGACCCCGGTGCAACGCCTGATCTACGCCTCAAACGAGGCAAACTACTGCCCGACCTGTCAGACGAACGGCAAGCTCCTGCGGGACCGCGGGCTGTCGAAGTTGCTGAAGGACGACTGGCCCAAGACGCTGGAGGAGTTGGAGGAGCGACGCCGGGGATCGTGACTGGCTCCATCAATCGCGGCGAGGGGTCATCTCACGAGCTCCGGACGTGGGCCCCGTCCCCAAGCCCCTCTGCAACCCGACAGATCCACGTGGCGCGATGACACGACTCGGCCACAAACCCGACCGACCGGGCGTTTAGGTGCTTTCGCAGCCGATCGAAACGGGTGATAATCCCAACCCTGCGCTGGGTTCTTGCGTCGTCTCTCGAACCTGCGTGGCGACGGACAACGGCCAGTGCGGCGTTGTGATCGGTCCAGGGAATCATCTCGTCGGTCTAGCCCACTCCACGGCGGTGCGTCCTCGTCCTGCCATGGGTCCTCTGACGAAGAAGAACGGAGGCCGCCCGAATGGTGCGTTGGCTGGCACTCGGAACCATTGCGACGTGCATCGTAGCGGCGCCGGTGACCGCTCAGGCCCCGGCGATCACCGAGTTCATGGCTCGAAACGCATCGTCCCTCGTCGACGAGGATGGTGATTACTCCGACTGGATCGAAATCCACAACCCGGCGGATGCTCCCGTGTCGTTGGTGGGCTGGTCGTTGACCGACGACCCTTCGATTCCGGGCAAGTGGGCGTTCCCCGCCGAGACGCTCGCCGCGAAGGGATACCTGGTCGTATTCGCCTCGAACAAGGACCGCGCGACCGTCGGTGCCCCCCTCCACACCAACTTCAGGCTCAACGGCGAGGGAGAGACTCTGCAGCTCGTCGGACCAGGCGGTGTGGTCCAGAGCGCGTGGTCGTTCTCGGAGCAGCGCGCGGACTGGTCCTTCGGTCGGGCAGAGATCACCGAGACGCTGCTGGGCGAAGGCGCTGCAGCGTACGCGTCGGTTCCCACCAATGGAGCGGCTGGCCTCACCTGGACGAATCCCCCGTCCATCCCCAACTGGACGTTCGGCCCGACGGGCGTCGGGTACGACACCACCGGCGGCTACGGGCCGTACATCCAGTTCGACGTCGGCCCGATGCTCTTCGCTCAGAACGCGAGCATCCACATCGTCAGTCCGGTCTATCGCAAGCCCGACACCCTCGCCTGGTCGTCGCTCCGGCTCCTGCTGCGGTATGACGACGGATTCGTTGCGTACCTCAACGGCGTGGAGGTCGCGCGCGCGAATGCACCGGCGACGCCGCAGTGGAACTCGGCCGCTACCGGACCTCGCCCGAACGCCGAAGCAGTACTCTACGAGACCTTCGACCTCTCGCCGTTCTTCGCGTCGCTCCTACGCGGGCAGAACTGGCTCGCGATTCACGGCCTCAACGTCGCCCCGGCCGATTCCGATCTCCTCATCTCGCCGAAACTCGAGCTGGGCCGCTACGACACCGAAGTAGCGTTCTTCGAGACGGGGACCCCGGGCGCGGCCAACGGCGGGGGCGTACCCGCGTTCGCCGCCGCACCGATCGTCACGCCCGGACGCGCAATCAGCTCTGCCCGCTTCATCGCGACGGTCACGTCCGCAACACCGGGCGCGCAGATCTGGTACACGACGGACGGCTCGCTCCCGTCACCTCAGAACGGCGCTCTTTACCTGAACGGTATCTCCGTCTCCCAGACCACCGTACTGCGTTGCGTCGCCCTCGCGGAGGAGCTCGGCCCGTCCACGACCACGACCACGAGCTGGGTGTTCCCGAACATCGTGGTCAACCAGCCCGCGAGCCCAGCGGGCCTTCCCTCGACGTGGGGCACGCACACGCAACCGAACGGCCAGCCGTTCGTGGCCATCGCCGACTACGGGATGGACCCGTCCGTCGCAACGGACGCACAGATCGCCGGATCGCTGCGCTCATTGCCCTCGCTCTGCATCAACATGGCTCCGGACGATCTCTTCGGATCCTCCAACGGACTCTACGCCAACCCCGAGCAGGACTGGGAGCGCGCCGCGTCCGCCGAGCTGGTCTATCCCGACGGACGTCCGGGGTTCCAGATCGACTGCGGAGTCCAGAACCATGGCGGAGGCAGCCGTCTGCCCTGGCTGACGCCCAAGCACTCGTTCCGGCTCAAGTTCCGCGGCCAGTACGGCGAGAGCCAGCTGAGGTTCCCGTTGTTCGGCAACACCGCTGAGGAGCTCGAGACCCTCGTACTCAAAGGCGGGTTCAACGACGCCTGGACGATCGCGGCGCCGTCGCATTGCATCGCGACCTACTGCCGCGACGCATACACGCGAGCGCTGCAGCGCGAGATGGGTCATGCGTCGTGCCGCGACACGCACGTGCACCTCTATCTCAATGGCCTGTACTGGGGTCTCTACCAGGCGATGGAGCGGCCAGACGCGAAGTTCATGACCAACCACCTCGGCGGGAACAAGGACGACTGGGACATCCTCAAGCACCGATACGCCGAGATCGTCAACGGCGATGCCAACGCATGGAACACGATGTACGGCATCGCCGCACCCTGGACCAATTCGTGGACGCAGATCCAGGATTGGATCGACGTGGAAAACTTCACCGACTACTTCTTCCTGAACTTCTATCTGGCCACCGGCGACTGGATGCCCAACAACTGGTACTGCGCACGGCGCCGAGAGCCGGACGCCGGATTCCAGTTCTTCTGCTGGGATGCCGAGCTCGCGATCAAAAGCGAGGACCGCACCGGGCTCGACGTGCCCGACACGCCGGCCTACATCTACGCACGGCTCAAGACGAACCCCGAGTTCCGTACGCTCTTCGGTGACCGCGCCCACAAGTGGATGTTCAACGGCGGCTTGCTGGAACCGGCGAACGCGCAGGCTCGGCTGCGGCTCCAGGCTGCCCGGGTAGCGCCAGCACTCGTGGCCGAGTCGGCCCGTTGGGGCGACTGGATGGGCAACGCGACGCTGACCCCGGCGTCCAAGTGGGAACCCGCAATCGAGTACCACCGGAACATCCTCGGCACGCGACGCGACGACGTCGTGACCATCCTGCGAAACGCAGGTCTCTACCCGACGGTCGAAGCGCCGACGTTCAGTCAATTCGGCGGTGCGATCGGGGTCGGCTTCACGTTGACCATCACGCAACCCGGAGCCGGAACGGTCTACTACACGCTCGAAGGCTCGGACCCGCGCGTCGAAGGTGGCGCGACGTTGAACTCGGCGCAGACGTACTCCTCCCCGATTCCACTCACGGGCCCGTCAGTTACCGTCAAAGCGAGAGTAAAAGAGGGGGCCAACTGGAGCGCGCTCGTCGAGGCGACGTTCCAGTTCGAGACCGTGGTGATCAACGAGTTCCTCGCCTCGAACCAGAACGGCATCGTCGACGAGGCCGGCGAAGCGGAGGACTGGATAGAGATCTTCAATCCCACCGGCGTCGCGCACGACCTGTCGGGGTGGTGGCTGACCGATGACCTCGCCGATCCCAGCCAATGGCAAATCCCGGCGGGCACGATGCTGATGCCGGGGGAACGTCTGATCGTCTGGGCCGACGATGAACCGCAGCAAGGCGTCCTGCACGCAACGTTCAAGCTCCGAGCCGCGGGTGAGGACGTCGGCCTGTTCGCACCGGACGGAGTATCGATGGTCGATTCGATCACCTTTGGCGCGCAGATCACGGATATCTCGTGCGGTCGGCTCGCGGACGGTGGCGACCAGTGGGTGACGTTCCCCATCCCGTCACCTCTCCTGGCGAACGCAGCGAGCGCCGGGTGCGGTGCGTTCCCCTATCGCGGACTCGTCCCCTCCTCGTACACGATGCGGCTCGAGGTGAGCGGCCAGCTCCAGACCGGGACCTCGATGACGCTGACGACCATCGCCGGACCACCGAGTGTAAACCACACGGTGTTGCTGTCGACGTCTCCGGCCGAGCAGCCGGTCACGGGTTCTCCGGCAAGCCTGCTGCTGGGGTCGCCGCTCGAGTTCTACGTCATGCCGGCAAACGTCTTCGGGTCGACGTCGATGACCTTTGCCCTGCCGACGGTGGCCGGTCTCGCCGGACAGCCGATCTACCTGCAAGCCGCGGCCACGGCCATCAACGGCTCCCTCGTGGGGTCAAACGGCGTCATCGTGACACTTTGCCCGTAGAGGCAATCGCGGATCGTTGTCTACGCTCACATGGCCGGCTGTCCAATCCGCAGCGCCCGCGCGGGTTCACTTTCTCTCATTCCGGTGATCACGCGTCACCGATGAACACGCTGAGCGTTGCGTAATGCGACGGTACGGGATGCACGCTTTGGTGCGTGTTCTTGCGCGAGCAGCGTGTCCGGCTTGTCGGTCGGCACGCTCAGGCTGGGAGTCACCACATGGACCGACGCGGGTTTCTGCATCGGGCGGGGGCGTTGTCGCTCGGGCTGATGGGGTTGCGGAATGCCGTCAACCTCGCGCCCGGCCGCGGCAGCGGATACGGCCCCCTCATCGCCGACCCCCAGGGTGTGCTCGACCTTCCGGCTGGATTCACCTATCAGCTCATCTCGCAGGTCGGTCAGACCATGACCGACGGCCTGATGGTGCCGGACCGTTTCGACGGCATGTGCGCATTCGACGGCCCGGACAACACGGTGCTCCTCGTGCGCAATCACGAGCTCGTCGAGACATCTTCGAACGGTCCGTTCGGTCCCAACAACCCCCTCTACTCCCAGATCAACCCGTCGATGCTCTACGACAAAGGGCTCAACACGACTCCGTCGCTCGGGGGGACGACCACGATCCAGTTCGATCCGGCCACCGGCACCGTTCTCCAGCAGTTCATGAGCCTGGCTGGGACGCTCCGCAACTGCGGTGGCGGACCGACGCCTTGGGGAACGTGGATCAGCTGTGAGGAGACGACGCAGACGTCCGGACCGTGGCACGAGCAGGATCACGGATTCTGCTTCGAGGTGCCCGCGTCCGCCAACGGGCAGCTCAACGCCGCGGTGCCGCTGCAGGCGATGGGACGATTCCAGCGCGAGGCGATCGCCATCGACCCGATGCACGGTCACATCTACATGACGGAGGACCGGCCCGACAGCCTGATCTACCGGTTCATCCCGAACGTGCCGGGCCAGCTCGCCCACGGAGGCGCGCTCCAAGCGCTGGTGGTGCTCGGTTACCCGAGCCTCGACACGACGAATCACGCCGGCACCTCGATCCCGGTCGGGACACGGTTCAAGACCATCTGGACCGACCTCCGGAATCCAATGGCTCCTTTGGACGACCTGCGCATTCGCGGCGCGGCGGCCGGCGCAGCCGTCTTCACGCGCGGCGAAGGCATGTGGGCGGGCGAACAGGATATCTTCTTCGCGTGTACGAACGGCGGCGCCTCGCATCGTGGCCAGATCTGGCGCTACCGTTCGGACCCGGCCGAGCACCAGGACCAGGGGCCCACCGGCAAGCTCGAGCTCTTCCTCGAGCCGAACAACCCCAGCATCATGGAGAACGTAGACGCCATCACGGTCTCCCCGTGGGGGCATCTGTTCTGCTGTGAAGACGGTCCCGGCGATGACCACGTCGTAGGCGTGTGCCCCAACGGCATGACGTATCGGTTCGCGAGGAACGCGGCCGACCTGACGGAGTTCAGCGGCGCGACGTTCTCACCCGATGGCTCGACGTTGTTCGTGTCGTACTACCGGCCCGGACGAACGTTCGCCATCAACGGTCCCTGGTAGTCACGCAGCCATCGCAGCATCCCCGCGGCGACAGAGAAGAACGGCCCCTGGTTGTGGACGACTTCATCGTCATGACCCGTGGTGCGGACGAGGTCGACGAGGCGTCCGAGGTTGTCGTAGAGCGCGCAGTCGTATTCACTCGAAACGTACGGGATGTTCTGCGGCGAGTCGACGTACTGGCCACCGACCATCTCCGCGGGCGGAGTCGCAGCGTCACCGATCACGATGAACTCGCCGTCGGCGACTGTCACGCTCGAGGTGAACGGAGCCACGCTCGTGTGCGTACCGTTCTGCACGGCGCTGCACCAGAGCGTCCAGCCCTGCAGGTTGAGGGTCTGGCCACTGACGTTCACGAGCTCGATCAGGTCCGGGCTGTGAAGACAGGAACGCCGTTGGCGTTGCCGATGGCGGTGAAGTTGACCGAGAACGACCCGGTGCCATTGTTGCGGAGCTGGTAGAGACGGTCGTCGTTGAAGCCATTGTCGGACGTGCAGACGATGTCGATATCGTTGTCGCCATCCCTGTCCCCGCTCACGAGACGTCCGGTCACCGGTGTTCCCGATGGGAACGAGGTCGGTGGACCGAAGACCTGCGCAGCGACAAACGAACCAAGTAGAAGCAGACCGATGAGGATGCACGTCGCCCGAGGAAGGAATGCACGCAGCATGGGATTGACCTCCAGGAATGCAGGGGATGCGACCGACTGATTGCCGGCCTGACTGGGGTGAGAAGAAGCGGACCCGGTCGGACGAGCGCGGAAGCTGCGTTTTTTTCGTGTTAGCCTGCCGAACCCCGGCGCCCGGAGATCGCGACATGCTAGCCTCAGGCCCTTTGCGTGCGTTCCTGACCCTGCTTTCCGTCGTCGTGGCCGCTCTGCCGGCCGGAGCGCAGAGCACCGACTCCGTGTTCCCGTTCAAGGTCCACGAGAAGAAGCTCGCGAACGGTCTGAACATCGTCGTCGTCCCGACGGACTACCCGGACATCGTCGCGCTTCAGATCCCGGTCCGCGTCGGCGCGCGCAACGAGGTCGAACCCGGGCGCTCGGGGTTCGCGCACTTCTTCGAGCACATGATGTTCCGCGGCACCGACCGCTTCCCCGCGGAGAAGTACAACGACGTGATGAAGGAAGCGGGTGCGGACTCCAACGCCTACACCACCGCTGACTTCACCAACTACCACACGACGTTCTCCAAGGCCGACCTGGAGACGGTGCTGATGGTCGAAGCGGATCGATTCGCGAACCTCAAGTACGAGGTCGCCCCGTTCCAAACCGAGGCCCGCGCCGTCCTCGGCGAGTACAACAAGAACTATGCGAACCCCATCAACAAGCTCCTCGAGGTGCAACGCGACCACGCGTTCAAGAGGCACACCTACAAGCACACGACGATGGGATTCATCGCCGACATCGAACGGATGCCGGAGATGTACGACTACAGCCGCACGTTCTTCGACCGCTTCTACCGCCCCGAGCGCACGACGCTGATCATCGGCGGCGACGTCGACCCGCAGAACGTCTTCGCCCTCGTCGAGAAGCACTGGGGCAGCTGGAAGCGGGGCGGCCACACGTCCGAGATTGCGGTCGAGCCCCCACCGACCGGTGCGATCTACCACCACATCCCCTGGTCGTCGCCGACGCCGACGTGGGTGACGGTGGGGTTCCGCGGGCCGGCGGCGTCGGACGAGAAGCCCGACATGGCGGCGATGAACCTGATCTCGGGGCTGGCGTTCGGGCAGTCGTCCCCGCTGTATCGGCAACTCGTCATCGAAGGGCAGAAGGTCGATCAGCTCTTCGCGTACTTCCCGGATTCGCGCGATCCCTACCTCCTCACCGTCATGGCGCGGGTCAAGAGAAAGGAAGACGCGTGGGCGGTCCGCACCGCGATCCAGGAGACGTTCCGCAAACTGCGCGACGAACGGCTTCCCGCGGATCGGGTCACCGCGGTGAAGTCCCGCCTGCGCTACTCCTTCGCGAACGATCTCGACAACTCCGAGTCCATCGTCGAAGCCCTGGTGCCCTACGTCGCGCTCTACGACGACTGGAGTGCG
>NZBC01000201.1 GCA_002687715.1 Planctomycetota bacterium
CCGGGCACTCCACTGGTCACTCTCGCCCCGCATTTCACAGGCTGAAGGACACTTCAGACACCCGGGATATGGTCAGGAGAACCGTGAAATGGACGGTGGAGAGCCCAGTTGAACGGTCGATCAACAGCACACGGTATCCGCGATCCCCTCCGACGTCTCCTCCTCGTCGCCGTGGTGGCTGGGGTGGGGGCCGCCCAGACGCCCCGCCATCACTGGCAGGTGGGCGCGGATGACCCGGCCACGATCCAGGACGTGCGCGGCAAGGCCCATGCCTCGATCGCGCCGGCCGGTGCGACAGCGATCGAGACCGTCGGCGGGGTCCCCGCGCTGGTTCTCGACGGGAAGCGGGTGGCGGCCGTCACGGACGATCACGCGACCCTCGGCCTTCCCGACCGGTCGCTGACCGTGGCCGCCTGGGTCCGCGTCGATGCCCCGCAGGCGTGGGGCGGCATCGTCAGCGTCGTCCAGGACAACGGGAGCGCCGAGACGGGCTGGCTGCTCGGATTCCGCGGCTCCCGGTTCGCGTTCGGGCTCGCCACGAAGGGCGCAGACGACGGCGACGGTCTGATCACGTACCTCTCCGCGCGGACGGCGTTCACGGCGGGCCGATGGCATCACGTCTGCGGGACCTACGACGGCAAGGTCCAGCGCATCTACGTCGACGGCGAGCGGCTGGGGGAGAGCGTCGTCCAGAACGGACCCATCCTGTATCCGAAGAAGACCTTCGTGGAGCTCGGCGCGTACCACGATCGTGACGAGCACTTCCCGATCAAGGGTCGCCTTCACGAGGCCAAGATCTGGAAGCAGGCGCTGTCCGCCGGACGCGTCCGCCGGGAGTGGGCGAGACTGCAGGGGAAGATGCCCCCGCCGCAGAGGATCTCCGTCCCCGGCATCACGTCGGCGGAGCTCGACCCGGCGATCGAGAAAGGCGTGCGGTGGTTGCTCTCGATGCAGCACGCGGACGGGTCGTGGGCCGGCCTCGAGCGCGACTACTACGTCGGCCAGTCGGCGCTGTGCGTCTACACCCTGCTCAAGTGCGGCCTCGCGAAGGATCATCCCGCCATCCGCGCCGGCATCCAGTACCTGCGCTCGAAGGACTATCGCCGGACCTACGACCTCGGCATCGTGCTCATGGCGTTCGGGGAGCTCCATGACCCGGACGGGGCCGAGGAACTCCTCGATCTGGCGAAGCGGCTCCAGCGCCTGTGCGGCAACGGTTCGCCGCGGCGCCAGGCCCGATGGGGCTATCCGTTCGGATTCTCCGACGGGATCGAGAACGGCAACACCGGCTACGAGGACATCTCGAACACGCAATACGCGCTGCTCGGCCTCCGCGCGGCCCGCAAGGCCGGGGCCAGGGTCGGGAACCGGGAGTTCTGGCAACGGGTCGCGAAGGCGCTGGTCGACGACCAGTCGGCGTACGGCGGGTTCGGCTACCGGCACGGCGCCACGACGCACACGTCCAGCCTCACGGCGGCCGGGGTGTGTTCGCTCATCATCGTGCGCGACATCCTGGACGACGTCGGCGCGTCCGCCGGTGTCCGGGGCAAGGTCCGCGCGGCGATCAACAACGGACTGATGTGGTTCAAGGACCACTGGTCCGTGACCACGAACGTCAACGGCGCGGCCGCCTGGTACTACTACTACATGTACGGGCTGGAGCGCGTGGGGTCGTACCTCTCGGTCGATCGTATCGGCGGCCACGACTGGCACAGCGAGGGCGCGCGCAAGATCATCGGCTACCAGAAGAAGAACGGGTCGTGGGGCGACGGCGACATGGACACCTGCTTCGCGCTCCTCTTCCTGCGCCGAGGGTCCCGGGCGTCCGGCCTCGGTCCGCGCAACCGCGCCGAGGCGTCGATCGCGAAGGACGCGCCGCTGGTGGTCGGGGCCCGCGTCGAGGGGCGGCTCCTCGCCTACGCGCGCCGACTCGGGCCGCCCATCGCGAAGGCCCTCGCCGGGAAGACGGCCGCGCTCGAGTGGCAGGTCGACGGCACGCGCGTCGCTCGCCGCGACGGCATCGACGCGAAGACGTTGTTCGAGACCGCGGCCAACCTGGAGACGACCGACGTCACCAACGGCCGTCACGTCGTGCGCGCGCTGCTGCACGTGCCCGGGCTCGAGGAGCCCGTCGCGAGCAACGCGTTCGAGGTCTGGGTCGATGACGTCCAGGAAGCCTGGCACCGCGAGGCGGCGCGGGATCACATGGCGAAGAACCTCCTCGCGGGCGGCACCGCCACGGCCAGCTCGGCGTGGGCGAAGAGCCGGTGGAGCAGCTTCGGGGCGTCCATGGCGATCGACGGCCGCTACGCGACCTCGTGGTGGGCGAAGGCCGACGACGCCGACCCCTGGCTCGAGGTCACGGCGCGGCGCCGCGTCACGGTGTCGGTGATCAAGCTCGCCCTCAATCACAGTCACGGCCGCCTGGCCGCACCGACGTTCGAGCGGCCTCACCGTATCGAGGTTTCGATCGACGGCGGGAAGCCGTTCCCGGTCACGCTCCGGGACGAGCCGTTTCGCAAGCAGGTCATCCGGGTGAAGAAACGCCGGCTCCGTACGGTTCGCATCCGTATCCGGTCCCGATTCCCCGGCAAGCGCGGCGTCGGGCTCAAGGAGATCGAGCTCTTCGAGGACCTGGCCCCCGGGGATCTGAAGGACGCCCTGATCGTCCACTGACGTCATGCACTACGAGGAACGACCACCCCCTTCGGAGCTCGAGGACGTCGTGCGCTGCACGTGGTTCCTGCGCGGCGGGGTGGCGGGGGAGGTCCAGCGTGTGGTTCCCGACGGGTGCCCGGAGATCATCGTCAACCGGGCGGACCCGTTCGCCTGTCACGACGAAGGCGGGACGTCGGTCCAGCCGACGACCCCCCTCGTGGGGCAGATCAGGTCCGCGCTGCTCATCTCTCCTACCGGGGAGGTCGATCTCGTCGGCATCCGGTTCCGACCGGAGGGGCTGGCGGCGTTTCTCGACGACGCTGTCGCGCAGGTGACCGATCAGCAGGTCGCCGTCACGGACGCGTTCGCCGCCCTCGACGCCGCGCTCCGGGATGCGATGGTCGGTTCCGGCGGCATCGAGGTGACGACCCGACGGGTCCACACCGAGCTGATGCACCACCGGCGCCGTCGGGTGTCCCCCTTGGTCCGCGCGGCGGTCGATCGGATCGAGGCTGCGGCGGGCCACGTTCGCGTGGAGGCCGTCGCCCGCGACCTCGACACGACGCGCCGGTCCCTCGAGCGCCGGTTCCGGGACGACGTGGGCTTCGGCCCGAAGCGCTTCGCACGCATCGCGCGGTTCCAGAGTTCCGTGCAGGCGCTGGAGGCCGAACCCCGACGGGATCGCGCCCGGCTCGCCCTGGCGCTCGGGTTCAGCGACCAGGCTCACTTCAACCGGGAGTTCCGCGCCCACGCCGGCCAGACCCCCTCCCGGTGGCTCGCGGAGGATCACCGCTTCTCCGATTGCTTCACCGGGTCGGCGCACTAGGCGAGCAGCGGCTCGATCACGTGCCCGTGCACATCGGTCAACCGCATGTCGCGCCCCGAGGTGCGGAACGTGAGTCTGGTGTGGTCGAACCCGAGCAGGTGCAGCATCGTCGCGTGGAGATCGAAGACCTCGACCTTGTTCTCCACCGCGTGGTAGCCGAACTCGTCGGTCGTGCCGTAGGTCGTCCCGCCCTTGGCTCCGCCTCCGGCCATCCAGAGGGAGAACCCGAACGGGTTGTGATCGCGGCCGCGGTTGCGGCCACCGCCCTGCGCGAACGGGGTGCGTCCGAATTCGCCCGACCAGACGACTAGCGTCTCATCGAGCAAGCCGCGGCGCTTCAGGTCGGTGAGGAGGGCGGCGATCGGTTGATCGACCGCGCGGGCGTTCTCGGCGTGGTTCTTCTGCAGGCGGTTGTGCTGGTCCCAACGATCGGAGTTGGTGACGCGGGGACACGTGAGCTCGACGAAGCGCACGCCGCGCTCGACCATGCGCCGAGCCAGGAGGCACTGCGCCGCGTAGGTCTTCGTGTGTTTGAACTCCGCGTTGAGCCCGTAGAGCTCCTTGATCTCCTCGGGCTCGCGAGAGAGGTCGGTGAGCTCCGGCACGGCGGCCTGCATACGGAACGCGAGTTCGTGATTCGCGATCGCGGACTCGACGGCGTCCGGATTGCCGAGGCGGTCGGCGACCTTGCGATCGAGGCGTCCCAGCAGGTCGAGCTTGCGGCGTTGCAGAGCCCCCGACTTCTCGTTCGGGTTGATGTTCGCCACGGGTGGCGCGGTAGGTCTGAACACCGACCCCTGGAACGTCGCCGGCAGGAATCCGCTCGCGAAGCAGTCAAGGCCGCCGGGCGGCGTGAGGCCGCCGTTGATCACCACGAACCCCGGCAGGTCCTGGTTCTCCGACCCGAGCCCGTACGTGATCCAGGCGCCCATGCTGGGCCGCCCTTGCAATCCGAGACCCGTGTGGAGGAAGTAGTTGGCGTTGGTGTGCTCCGAGAACTCGGAGACCATCGAGCGCACGACGCAGAGGTCGTCCGCATGCCGGGCGACGTGGGGGAAGAGGTCGGAGACCGGCAGCCCGGACTGGCCGTAGTTCGAGAACTTCCACGGACTCGCGAAGGTGGTGCCGATGTCGTTGAACTGGGTCGGCTGGATCTTCATACCGAACGGCTTGTCCGCGACGCGTGCGAGGGCGGGCTTGGGGTCGAACGTATCGATCTGGCTCGGGCCGCCGTCCATGTAGAGGTAGATGACGTTCTTGGCCCGCGGCGGGAAATGGGGCGCCTTGGGCGCGAGCGGGTCGGGGTCATCCGAACCCAGCGCGGCACCGAACGCAGGCTCCGCGAGGAGGGACGTGAACGCGACGGAGCCGAACCCCATCGCGCAACGCGAGAGCATCTCGCGCCGGGTGACCGCCTTTCGCGTGGGGTGGGCGTCGCGCCGGGAGCTTCGTTCAGTCGACAAAGATGAACTCCTTCGCATTGAACAGGACGTGGGCGAGGTCGGTCCACGATTGTTCGTGCCGTTTCCAGGCGTCGCCGGAGACGCCGTGGGCTTTCGACTGCTCGATCAGGAACTCACGGCACAGCGTCGTCTCGGCGGGGCTGGGGACGCGGCCGAACGCCGCGAGATACATGTGCTCGATGCGCTGCTCGCTCGACGCCTCTCGCTCGAGCGTCTGCTGTGCCCACCGCTTCGCCTGCTGCAAGACGAACGGGTCGTTCATCAGCGTCAGCGCCTGCGCCGGGACATTGGACACGGATCGCCGACCCGCTGTCGTGAACGGTATCGGTACGTCGAACGCGAGCATCATCGGGGAGAGGAAGTTGCGGAGGACCCGCAGGTAGATCGTCCGCCGGCCGTTCCCGTCGAGCGGGCCGCTCCCGCCCGGCTGTCCGCGCCCGGTCATGAACGGCGTGATCTTGAGCTGGACGCCGGGGCCGTACATCTTCGGGTTCATCCGTTGGGATACGACGAGGATCGCGTCGCGGATCGCCTCGCCTTCGAGGCGATGAACCAGCGCGCGGTGGAACCACTTCGCCGTCGGGTCGCGTTTGGAGGTGTCCTGGTCGGTCTGGCGGCTGGATCGTGCGAACGTCTTCGTGAGCACGAGACGACGGACCATTCTCTTGATCGACCATCGGTCATCGGTACGGAACGTGACGGCGAGCCAGTCGAGCAGCTCTGGGTGCGTGGGAGGCTGGCCGAGTTTGCCGAAGTTGTCGGGGGTGGTCACGATCCCGCGCCCGAATACGTAGTGGAAGATGCGGTTCGCGGCGACCCGTGCGGCGAGCGGGTTCTCGTCCGAGAGCATGCGCTCCGCGAGCTGCAACCGACCCGACCCTTGCAGCGGACGCGGCGCTGCACCATCGATCGCCTCGAGGAATCGGCGCTTGACCGTTGGCCCGCGGCTGCCGTGACGGCCCCGGATGAAGACGTACTCGTCTTCGGGGGTCCCATCGACCATCGCGAGCGCGCGCATGGGGCCCGGCACCGCGTTGCCCCGCGTCTGGTGCTTCTTCGCCAGTTCGTGCATCGCGGCGATTGCCTCCGGCAAGGAAGCGATCAGGTCCCATCGCAACATCCAGTCGACCGTCGCGACGTCGGTGCGGGTGGCCTTGCCTTGGGCCACCCGCGCTACGGATTCTTCCATCGCTTTCGCGGCTGCGCTCGCGAGCGGGGGCAGGGACGTGAACCGGCCTCGACCGAGGAATCGCGCGGCATCGGAGTGCGGGAGATCGCGGGGCGGTCCCCGATCGGAGAACACGATCTGGTCGACCGCGAGCCATCCGTCACCGTCATCGAGGATCTCGATCCACGCCCGATGGCCGATGTAACGGGCGATGTCGCCGCGCTGGTCGTGCCATCGCCACTTGCCCTGGGTGTTCACGCCGAAGCTGGCGCCGGCGAAGAGCAACCCGTTGTAGGTGTCGAGGTGGTAGCCGTCGATGACGAGGCGGATCTGTGCCTTCTCACCAGCTAGGCGATACCAGATGTGCTTCTTGGTGATCGTGAACGTTCGGGACCGGAGCGCACCCTGGTGCTTTCGCGAGAGGAGGCCCGAGTGGATGATGCCGGGAATGGCCAATCCGCCGAGCCCGCGGGTCCCGTCCCAGTCCCCCGCGCGAGTCGCGCCGGAACCGAACGCGAATCCCGTTGCGGCCCAGCCGGGGAAGCCGTCTTCTTCGAAGTCGGCGAAAACGGTTGCGCCTTGGTAGGCACGTCGCCGATCGTTCTCGCTCGCGCCGATCCGCTTGCGCGCGGCGTCGAGCTCGCGATGCAGCTTCTGAGGTTCCGCGGCGGCGGTTTGTGCGATCTTGCGCAGCGCGTGCAGCGGGTGCGACGGGGTCTCGAGTTCCGGGTCCGCCAACGCGTTGGTCCACTTGCGCAGCGTGTCGACGTCGACGTGGTGGCGCCGGGCAACGACGGACAACCCGGTCTCGCCCTGGATGACGGGCTCGAGTTTCACCCAATCGATGCCGACCACGAATGCGCTCTTGGACTTCGGGTGTGCTCCTGTGATCTCGAACGTGAGTCGGTGGCCGCCTCGCTTCAGCTCGTGGCGGCCGAATGAGACCGGCCCCGTGGACACGACCTTCGGGTCGTAGAGGTCGTACCTCTCGGCCAGAACGAGGTCGCCGAGCTTGATCCGGACGATGCCGTGTCTCGGCGCCTTGGTGAGCGCCATCCGCAGCTCGTACTGGCCGGACCGGCGCGTCGAGATCTCCAACCCGAGCCGGTCCCCGGGCTTGCATCCGCTCCACTGCATGTGGAGGTCGCCGCTGAACCCGCGCGAGCGCTGCGCCTGGTAGTTGCCGCCGGTGAGCTCGCGCTGCTGGAGGCGCTCGGCCTCGATGCGGCCGTTGCGATCCTGTTCCACAGCCAGCCCTTCCATGGCCGCCACCAGCCAGGGCGCGTGGCTGGACCGCCGTCGCTGCTTCAGTACCGACCGGACGATTCGTGCCCCGTCCCGTCGTGTCTCCTGTAACTCCCGGCTGATCGCGTCGATGCGGTCCATCGGATCGAGGTGGGCGATCTGGCGTCGCGAGCTCTGCAAGAAGCCGGCGAGCGCGTAGTAGTCGGCAGTGGAGATCGCGTCGAACTTGTGGTCGTGACATCGGGCGCACGAAACGGTCAGGCCGAGGAACGTCTTCGTGAGGATGTCGATCTGATTGTCTACCCGCTCCGCCTCGTCCTGGCGGACGTCGACGGGCGAGTGCACGGCCTGGTGCAGATGGAACCACCCCGTGCCGAGCAACGACTCGTCATAGGCCTCGGTCGGGTGACGCCGCGGTTGCTCCAGGAGATCGCCGGCGACGTGTTCACGCAGCAGGTCGTCCCACGGGACGTCGGCATTGAGCGCGCGGATGACGTAGTCACGGTACTGCCACGAGTGGGGAATCTTGTAGTCGAACTCGTGCCCGTACGATTCCGCGTACCGCACGAGGTCGAGCCAGTGCCGTCCCCAGCGCTCGCCAAATCGTGGCGACGCGAGCAGCTTGTCGACGACCCGCTCGAATGCACCGGGCCGCTGGTCGGCGAGGAATGCCTGGACCTGCGCTGGCGTCGGCGGCAGTCCCACGATGACGAAGTAGGCGCGACGAAGGAGTGTCCGCGGATCGGCCGGCGGAGCCGGGGTGAGCTTGCGCTTGCGCAGCTCGGCGCCGATGAACGCGTCGACGCCAACCGCGCCCCCTTCCGGGATCGGGGGCTTGCGAAGGGTCGCCCAGGCCCAATGGGATTCCCTGCGAGTGCCGAGGTCGAGTGTCTTCCTACCGCCTTCGGTCGCGGGGACCGGCTCGTCCGGCCACGGTGCGCCACGACTCACCCATTCTTCGAGCGCCTTGATCTCGTTCGCGGGAAGCTTGCCGCGGGGGGGCATCATGAGCTCGACCTCGCGGTAGCGGATCGCCTCGATGAGCCGGCTCTCCTCCGGCTTCCCCGGTACGAAAGCCGGGCCTCGCTTCCCGCCCTTCAGCGCCGATCGGATGTGGTCCAGTCGAAGTTCGGCGCGTTGTCGCTGAGGTCCGTGGCAACCGTAGCAACGTGTGGCCAGTATCGGCCGCACGGTCTTCTCGAACCACTCCAGGTCCTGGGCGGTGGGTTGCGAGAAAACAGCAGGCGCTACGAAGAGCAGCAGAGCGACCCGGCACATCATGACGCCATTGTATGCGCCCGCGCCCGGGGGACGACTACCTCGCGTGCTTCAGGAGCCACGTGCGGGATTGGTCGGAGAGACCGAGCTTGTCGATCTCCGCATCCAATGACGCGCGCGTGCCGTAACCACCGACGTAGCCGTTCACTCGAGTGACCGCCACCGAGGCCAGCAGGGCGTCCAGTGTCGGATAGACGGTCGCGTACTCATCGAACAGGGGGGTGCTGCGGAGACGGTGCTTCTGGTGATAGTCCTCGGCCAGCCAGAACCGGTCCAGCGGTTCGATGGCCGTGGTGATCGAACGCGTCTGGCCGAGTCCGTCGCGTGTTCGTTCCGCGACTCGTCGCTGCTGCGCGTCGTGATGAAAGATCGCCGACCGGTACTGGCGGGACCAAGCGCCGCCGCACGGGTCGTGGTCCGCCCAGAAGACCTTCAGCAGGTCCTCGTAGGACGTCCGGCTCGGATCGAAGTCGACCTGGAACGCCTCCGTGTGATCGCCGAGGTCGTGGTAGGTGGGGTTCTGCTTCCTGCCCCCCGCGTAGCCGACGCGGGTCCGGAGCACGCCAGGGAGACTCCCGAACCGGGAGTCGGGTCCCCAGAATCAGCCCAGGGCGAACGTTGCGGTCGCGATCGTGTCTGGCAACCCGCGGTCGATCTGCGGGATACGCGGATCGGTGGTGTGGGCCGTCATGATGGTCTCCGTTTCCGTCTTCACGGGATGGGAGTGGTGATCGGACGCCGGGCGCCGGTCCACGCCGCACGCAGCGCAAAGGAGGATCACCAATCCGAGGGGTGTACGGCGGCCCATGGCAGCTCTCCGCGAGAGATCTCCTCCGCGAGAGACCTCCTCCGTTGGAGAATCTCCTCCGTTGGAGAACCTCCTCCGTTGGAGAACCTCCTCCGCTGGATGTCCCTCCTCCGCTGGATGTCCCTCCTGGTCGGGAACGCTGCCTCAACGTTACGCGATGGAGGCGCGCAGACGACGCCGGGCCTTGAACAAGAGCAGCGAAATCGCGTTCGGGGTCGTGCCCAGTCGGGCGGCGATCTCCTTGACCTCGAGCCCCTGACGGTAGCGGAGCTCCAGGACGCCGCGCGAGCGCTCGGGCAGGGCGGAGACGGCGATCCGGAGTCGTCGATGGTCCTCGTCAGCGATCAGAGGGTCCGCCACGGCTTCGTCGGATGGACGTGCGAGGTCGGTCAGGAGCCGCTGGAGGCGGGCCCGGCGTCGCACGCCGGAGATCGCCTGGTTGATTCCGATGCGGAAGAACCACGTCGTGAAGCGGCCCTCCCGGAATCGGTCGAGGTGGCGCCATGCCCGCAAGACGGCCTCCTGGACGATGTCCTCTGCCTCCGCGAGGTCGCGGGTCATGGGGCGCACGAGCGACCGGAGCCGGTGCATGCACGGGGTGATGAGGTCGCAGAAAGCGGAGTCTTCGCCGGCGCGGGCCCGGGCGAGGAGGGAGGATTCCCGGGCCGCTGCGGCCGAGGGGTCGGAGATCTGAAATGCGGCTCTCATCGGTTCTACTCCAACCGAGTGGGCGGTTTCGCCAGCACAATCCCCGAAAAGCGCTGGGCGATCATCGGTCGGCGCGAACGCTCTGCGTTGCTTCAGGTCCGAGGTTCCGGGACAATCGGTTGCGAATCATGAGTCGGAACGACGAGACCTGTTGGACGGTGGTGCGCGGGGCGATGAACGGGGATACCCGAGCCCGGGGCGTGTTCGCCGAGACCTACCTGGACGTGGTGCGGGCCTATCTGGGTGCGCGTTGGCGAGACAACCAGCTCCGTCAGCGTCTCGACGATGCGGTCCAGGACGTGTTCATGGATTGCTTCCGTAGCGACGGGGCGCTCGGACGCGTCGATCCGGCGCGGCAGGTGGCGTTCCGGACGTTCCTCTATGGGGTCGTTCGCAACGTGGCGCTCCGCTATGAAGAGCGAGGCGGCCGAGGACGCGAGCGCCAGGCGCCGAGCACCTTCGAGGTGGCCGGGGTTCCCGCCGACGATCCCGCCCTGTCGCGGGCCTTCGACAAGGCGTGGGCGCGTTCGGTGCTCGCCCGCGCCGCCGCCCGACAGGAGGAGGCGGCGATGGAGGAGGGGGCCGAGGCGCTGAAACGAGTCGAGCTGCTGCAGCTCCGGTTCGGCGAGGGGCTGCCGATCCGGGACATTGCGGTGAAGTGGGATGACGATCCGGCCCGGCTTCATCACGAGTACGCGAAGGCCCGAGAGGAGTTCAAGAAGGCACTGCGCGAGGTCGTGGCGTTTCACAACCCGGACGCGCCGCGGGCCGTGGAGAAGGAGGTCGAGGCCATCCTCGGATTCCTACGGGACTGATCCCAGGTTGACCGAGAACGGTGATTCTCGCGGCGAAAACGTCATTGCGACGGGATCTTCCGACAGAGGTACGGAGGCTTCATGACTGATCCGAAAGACGGGGACGGCCCTCTCGACTCGTTCGAGGGGGTCTGGAACGACGCCATGCGGGACGCATTCACCGCCCGCAAGTCGTCCGTCTCGGATGAGCCTCCGAGCATTCTGGAACGGATCGAAGCGCGCACCGGCGAGAAGACGAGCCGGGTCTTCCTGCCCGACGACCTCCTCGTCGACGAGGCCCAGGTCGTCGATGCCCGGTCGAGCGAGGTGACGGGGCCGGGCCGCCGGGTCGGTCGCTACCTCGTGCTCGGCGAGATCGCGCGCGGCGGGAT
Organism: Planctomycetota bacterium; assembly: GCA_002687715.1. Taxonomy (GTDB): domain Bacteria; phylum Planctomycetota. The sequence continues at coordinate 11,341 of NZBC01000201.1, forward strand.
GGGGGTCATCCTCCATGGCCGCGACGTCGACCTCGGCCGTGACGTCGCGATCAAGGTCCTGCAGGACAAGTACGCCGATAACGCACAGCTCGTCCATCGTTTCGTGGAGGAGGCGCAGGTCGGTGGCCAGCTCCAGCATCCGGGCGTGATCCCGGTTTACGAGATCGGTCTCGACGCGAGCAGCCGACCGTTCTTCACGATGAAGCTCGTGCGAGGTCGTACGCTCTCGGCTCATCTCTCGGACCGGCGTCGGCCCAGCGACGAGCTTGGGCGCCTGCTCGGCGTCTTCCAGCACATCTGCCAGACGGTTGCGTACGCCCACTCACGCCGCGTCGTGCACCGCGACATCAAGCCTGCGAACGTCATGGTCGGCGCGTTCGGCGAGGTGTTGCTCATGGACTGGGGCATGGCGAAGGTGCTCAAGAGGGGCGGGATCGGCGACGAGGAACACGAGGCCGCGTTCGACGAGGAGGACGCTCGTATCGCAACGGTTCGCTCCGAGGGCCACGGGTCGGCGTCCATCGCCGGTTCGGTGCTCGGCACACCGTCGTTCATGCCTCCGGAGCAGGCCCGGGGCCACGTCGCGCTCGTTGATGAACGCGCCGACGTCTTTGCGCTCGGCGGCATCCTCTGCCAGATCCTCACCGGTTTCCCGCCCTACACACGCCAGCCGGGGTCATCCGTGATCCTGCAGGCGCAGGAGGCGAGCCTCGCCCCTGCGCTTGCGCGGCTCGATTCGTGCGACGCCGAATCAGACCTCGTCGATCTCGCCCGCCGATGCCTCGCCGTCGATCTGAGAGATCGCCCCCGACATGGCGGGGCGGTGGAAGAGGCCGTGACGGCGCACATCGCGGGGGCGGAGCGTCGCGCTCACGACGCCCAGGTGTCGGTGGCGTCGGCGAAGGTCCGGGTGCGGGAGGAGCGGAAGGCGCGGCAGCTGGTGTTGGCGTTGGCGGTCGCGGTCGTCGCGCTGCTCGTGATCGGAGGCGGCGCCTTCTGGTGGGCCGATGATCGACGCGACGCCGAGCGCGAGCGCAACGACACCCAGATTCGCGCTGCACTGAAGGACGCACGCAGACATGCCCGGGAGGCGTCGTGGGGTGCGATGGCTGAGTCGTTGCGGCGTGCCTCGTTCCTGGTCGGCAAGGGACGCACCGGCGAAGACATGCTCGAGGAGGTGAAGCGTGTTCGTGCGCGACTGAGCGAGAAGCAGCGCTCGGAGCAGGAAGCGGAGGCGAGGACGCGCGCCGCGACCGATGCCCGCGACGAGAAGCTCCGTCGGGACGCCGCGATCATCGCCCGTATTCGAGAGATCCGTAACGAGCCCGTCGAGGATCCGTGGTCGGGCGACATGGCCTACGCGGCCGCGTTCCTGGAGTACGGTCTGGACGTCGATGCGCTTACCCCGGCTGACGTCGCTGAGCGCATCCTCACCGAGACTCAGCAGGTCGCCGAGGCGCTCGCGTTCGCGCTCGATGACTGGGCGGGCCGTCGTCGACTGCGTACCGGATCCAGCACGTGGCGACCGCTCGTCGAGGCGGCGCAGCTCTGCGATCCGGACCCGTGGCGATTCAAGCTTCGCGACGCGGTATTGAAAGACGACAAGGACGTCCTCATGGCGCTCGCGGCCGAGAGCAAGACTGCCGACCTCAAACCGGGAGGGCTGGCGCTCCTCGCGATGAGCCTCGAGAGAGCGGAGGACAGCGACGCCGCGATCACGTTGCTCCGGCAAGCAACGGAATCTCATCCGCAGGACTACTGGCTCCACCAGCAGCTCGGGGTGTTCCTCGCCGGCGGGTACCGGTTTCGCCCCGGCGAAGGCGTCGAACGCGAGGAGGTGAGTGCGGAGCGTCTCGCCGAAGCGGAGCTGCACACGCGGATCGCGCTCGCCCTCCAGCCCGATTCACCGTTCGTCACTCAGTTCCTCGCGCGCTTGCTCGTCGAGCAGGGCGAGCTCGCCGACGCTGAGGCGTTCCTGGTTGAAGCAGCGGCCCGATTGCCCGACGATCCCGCGCCGGGCATCGGGCGAGTCGGCCTGTTCATGACCGAGGGTGACTTCGTCGCGGCCGAGCGCGAACTCAAGGTGCTGCTACGGACCCACCCCCTGAATCGCACGGTCCAAGGTCTGATGCGGGAGCTACGCGACCTCGGCGGCGTCGGGCTCGTGGCCGATCCCGAAGCCGAGTTGCAACGGCTGAAGGCGGAGCTTCTCACCTCACCGAAACGCGTGGATCTTCACGTCGAGCTCGCGCGGTGCCTGCTTCACGTCGGCGATCTCGACGGTGCGGCGGCGTCGGCTCGCGCTGCACTCGCCCACATGCCGGATCACGGCGAGGCTGCGGAGCTGCTCGGCGCAGCGCTGGTGGATGGCGGTCGGTATGACGACGCGGTGGCGGCGCTCGAGCCGGCGAAGGCGCGCGGCGATCCCGAGCCGGAAACGTGGCATCTCTCGGACATGGCGGCCCGGCTCAAGAAAGTGCAGGAGCAGATGGAGGCGTTCGTCCAGCGTGAGGAACGTCCGTCGGACCGCCGCGAGCGGCAAGACCTCGCGAGAGTCTGTCTCCACCACGGATACTTCGCGCACGCTGCAGATCTGTTCGTCGAGTTCCTCGAGGACATCCCTCAGCCGCGCGGTCGAGAGGGGCGTCCGGGCGAGGGGCCGGGGCGGGGTCGTCCGGAGGGCCGTGGCCCGCCCGAACGGGGCCGCGGAGAAGGACGAGGGCGCCTGGGCCGTGGCGAAGGCCGGGGCCGAGGCCGGTTTCGGGGCCGCGGTCGAGGCCGGCGTGGGAGCCGGATCGACAGTCACCGAGGCATGCTTCGCGAAGCGGCGGCGGCGTTCGTCGCGGCATCGCTCGGGCTTGGTCAGGACGCCGGTCACCACGATGACGCCGCGCGGCAGGTCGATCGTCAGCGGGCGTTTCGGTGCTTGAACAACACTCTGAAGTCGGCGACGCAATACCGGTCCATGATGGGACCGGAGAACCGCGGCCACATGCTGCTGAACCTGCATCGGTGGCGTCACGATCGTCGCTTCGAGCCCGTTCGTTCCAAGAACGGCCTCGGCGCGCTTGCGGACGGGGACCGTCAGGCCTGGCTCGACAAGTGGGCCGAGGTGGACACCCTTCTCGTCCGTCGGCCCTAGGGGAGAACGCCGGTTTGACGAATGGGGTTTGAAATCGGCAGAATGGTCGCCACACCCAACGCGCGGCCATCCCCCGAATCGAGAAGCTCCCATGATCGCGACCGTGCGTCTTTGCGTCGTTCTGGCGCTCACCGTCCCTGTGCTGGCCCAGCCGCAACTCGTATCGGCCGACCCGACCGCGGGTTCGATGGGCGGGTTGCCGGGCGGCGAGATCTCGCTGACTTTCGACACGCCGCTCGACCCGTCGACTGTGACGTCGACCAGCGTGCAGCTCTACGGCCGGTGGTCTGGCGTCCATGGCGGCCCGCTCACCTTGACCCAAGGGAACACCACCATCCAGGCCGTGCCGGTGCCGCCGTTCGCGTGCGGTGAACAGGTGACCGTGACGGTGCAGAGAACGGTCGCGAGCGCGTCGGGGATTCCGCTCGCGACGCCGCTGGTGCATTCGTTTGCGACGGCCAATCGGCCGGCGGCGTTCACGTTCACGTTGGCCGGCACGCGGTCCGTGCGGCTACCGGGCGAGCCAAACATCATCACGTACGGCGGCCACGCGGGCGACCTGAATCGCGACGGCTTCGCGGACCTGGCCATGACCAACGAGGCCTCGAGCGACCTGCGCGTGTTCATGAACGACGGCGCGGGTGGGTTCCTGCCGTTCACCATCCACCCACTCGCGGGTGGTTCGGTCCCGAGCCCGATCGAGGGAGGCGACCTGAACGGCGACGGCTGGATGGACCTCGTCATCGCCAACACCGGCAACTGATCGATCGGTGTGTTCATGAACGACGGAGCGGGGGGGCTGCTCCCGAGCATCAACTACCCGACCGGCGGCAACCAGCCACGCGGGCTGGGGCTGCTCGACGCCAACGGCGACGGCAACCTCGACGCGCTCGTCGCCAACCGGTCCAGCGGCATCCTGTCCCTCCTGCTCGGCAACGGCAACGGGACGTTCCAGGCCGCGTCGACGTTCCAGGGCAACGTCAGCAACGAGACGGCCCTCGCGGTCGGTGACGCCAACGGTGACGGCATCGCCGATTTCTTCGTCGGCGGCTACAGCAGCTCGGACGTCGCCCTGTTCCTGGGCGATGGCGTGGGTGGATTCTACCAGTCGGCGACGCGTTCGTTGGGCGGTCAGCCGTGGATGATCGTAGCGGGCGACGTGGACGGTGACGGCAACCTCGACGTCGCTGCCGCAACCGCCAACGGCGGCGACGCGGTCGTGGTTCGCGGCGACGGCGCGGGGGGGTTGCTCCCGGCTGCCACCTACCCTGCGGGCAGCTTCTCCATCGCCATCGACCTCGGCGACGTGGACGGTGACGGCGACCTCGACATGATCGCGTCGAACTACGGCAGCGCCGATTTCACGGTCTACCGCAATCTCGGCAACGGCACCTTCGCTTCACCGATCACCCTCTCAGCCCCGCAGGCCGGGTCCTGCATGCTCGTCGTCGATCTCAACGGCGACGAGAAACTCGAGCTCGTGGGGGTCGACGAGCAGGCGGACGTGCTCCTCTTCTTCGACGTCGGCGAGCCCCTCGTCCAGCTCGGGTTCCCATCGGCGGCGCTCGACGTGAACGGCGTCGGTGGCGCACCGGGCTTCCTTGGCCAGCCGAACGTACCGGTCACGGTGGGGTCGGTCGCCACTCTCGGGATCGGTGGCCACCCGGGCGGTCAGTACGCGGTCGCACTCGGCGTCGCGCAACCACTGGGGCTGCCGACCAGCGGGGGTACGTTCAACCTGGCGTTGGCGCCGACCCCGATCCCGGTCCTCGACGGCTTCAACGGCTTATGCCCCTGCACGATTCCGCCGACCGGCCAGGCAATGATCCCGTTGCAGGTCCCGGCGTTCCTCCCCGTGGGATTCACCGCGACCCTCCAGGGAGCGGTCGCGAATCCCGCCAACCTCGTCACCGGCTGGTCGGTGACCAACCCGGTCCGGGTCGTGTTCAACTGACCAGTCCTTTCTGCGGGAGCGCGGACCTCCAGAGCGTGTGAAGCAATCTGTTCTGGATGGGAGCGCGGACCTCCAGGTCCGCTCTGACGGCGCCGCCGGATCCGGACCCGGAGCGGACCTGGAGGTCCGCGATCCCGGCGGGCCTGATCATCGCTATCGACTCGCGCTGCCCGCAGTCCGAATGCGCACCGCACGTCGGAGTTCGTGGAGTGGGACGTCGAGTTTGCGGCGGATGTCCGGGGGGAGATCCGGGTGTTCGCGGAGCCAGGTGTCCACGATGTCGAGGGCTTCCTTCGAGGAGTGGGCGCCGAGGAAGGCTTCGAGCCAGGCGGGCATGAAGAAGATCTTGCGGTTCTGCTTGACCCACTCGGCCTGGTCGAGGGCGCGTTTGAGGTAGGGGAGGGTGAGGGACTCCTGGTTCGGCCAGTGGAAATAGCCGAGGCTGCCCTGAACCCATTGCTCGGGCGGGGTCTCGAGCTCGAGGTACGTGCTCCAGTAGGTCGCCTTGTTCTCCGGCGTGGGGATCGCTGCCCGGGCCAGGTAGGTCCAGCGCGCGAGGTCCTGGCCGCCCTGTTCGAGCTGTTCGAGCCGGGCGAGGGCGCCGTCACGTTGATTGGCGAGAAGCGCGGCGACGAGGAGGAAGCGGTCACGCGAGCCGAGCGCGAGGTCCGGGACCTCTACCTTGCCGTCCAGGATGCCCTCGAGCAGGCGCAGGCTGTCGTCGTCGTTCGAGACGCCGGCGAGACGTCGGAGCACTTGGAGGCGGATGGAGGCGGCCCACGGTTCACCGAGGAGCTGGGTGAGCACGCCGGCGGTGCGTCGTCGTCGTCCGGCGGCCTGTTCCGGCGGCAGGTAGCGGCGCAGCGTGGTGAGGAGCGCGCTGGCCAGCGAGGCGTGGGTCTGGGGGTCGCGTTCGGTTTCGAGGAGCTGCAGGCACGTGTCCGCGAACCGAGCGGGTGGATGGAGCCCGATCTTGACCGTGTCCCACAATGCGGAGAACGCCGCCGCTTTCACCATGGGGTCGCTCTCGGCGCCGAGCTGCGACGAGAAATGGCCGCGGCTCCTCGCATCCTTCAGCACGACCTGCCCGTAGCAGACCCCGTCGGGATTGGGCAGGACGAACGCGGGCGTGGGCTGCCCCTGCAGTTCGGCGATGTCGGCGGATGCGTCGTCGCACGTGACGCTTACGATCTTGCGCGATCCGTCCGCGAATCCGACGAGGACGTTGAGACGCAGCGGCCAGCTGCGGTCTTCGCCGAGGACGTCCGTCTGCACGAGGCGGGCGCGGGCGATGCGTCCCTGACCATCCTCCTCGATCTCGACGGAGATGCGGGGCATTCCGCGGTCGAGAATCCACCGCTCCGACCACGGGCCGAGGTCCTCTCCGGATGCGGAAGCGAGATTCTCCAGCAGGTCGCGCCAGGTCGCGTTTCGGAACTCGAACCGCTTCAGGAACGCGCGCACTCCGTTGCGGAAGGCGTCGGCGCCGAGGCGGTTCTCGAGTTCCCGTAGTACCGCCGGCGCCTTGTTGTAGACGATGGGTCCGTACGCCGACTTCGCGTCGGCGAGGTTCTGTAACTTCTGCCAGATCGGCGTCGTGCCGTCGGTGACGTCGATCCGGAAGGCGGACGGCTTCACGCGCTGGTGAAACCGCATCCAGGCCTTGCGTTCAGGCTCGAGCTGATCCAAGACGCGGTATCCGACGAAGGTCGCAAACCCTTCCTTGAGCCAGAGGTCGTCGAACCACCGCATGGTGACGAGGTTGCCGAACCACTGGTGCGAGACCTCGTGATAGATCAGCGACGAGCGGCGCAGCAGCTCCAGCTCCGTGGGGTCATGGTCGAACACGAGCGCGGACTCGCGGTAGAAGATCGCCCCGGCGTGCTCCATGCCGCCATATGGGAATCCGGGACACAGCACCGAGTCGAGCTTCTTGAACGGATAGGGATAGCCGAAGTACTCCTCCTCGACGTCGACGGAGCGCCGGTGCAGTCCGAACAGTGCGTCGCGGTCCATGCGTTCGAGTTTGGACGCGCGCACGAACAGCCGCATGGAGTCCGTGAGACCGCTCTCCGGCGTCGGCGGCGTGGCGTCCGTGACGATCGTGAACGGCCCTGCTGCGAAGGCGAACAGGTATGTCGGCAAGGGCGGCGTCGTCAGGTACGTCCACCGCTTGCGGCCGTCCGCGGTATGGGCCACGGTCTCCTTGCCGTTGCCGACCGCGACCCAGTCCGGCGGAGTGGTGAGCTCGAGCCGGAACCTGCCCTTGAGGCCGGGTTGATCGAAGCAGGGGAAGAGGCGATGGGCGTCCGCGGGCACGACGAGCGTGTACAGGTACTCGGCGCCGTCCGACGCATCCTTGTAGACCGTGAGCGGCGTCCCGGTCGCTGCGACCCGACTCCGGAACCGCGCGCCGAGGATGTTCAGGCCCTTCTTCAGCCGCGCCGCCGGCAGGATGACGTGGTTCTCGATCTGGCGAGGTGTCACTTCCGTGCCGTTGATCCGCAGGTCGCGGAGCTCTTCGCCGTCGAAGTCGAGGACGAGATCCGCGTCCGCGTCCGCAAGCTCGAACGTGAGCTCGATGGTCCCAGCCACCGACGCCATCCCTTTCTGGAGATCGAAGCTCAACGCGTACTGCACTTCGCGAACGCGGCGTTCGCGTTCGCGGGCGAGCTCGAGGTCGATGCCGGCAGCGGGACCGGCCGTCGGGGGAGACGGGGGATCGGGTTCGTCGGACATGGAGCACCCCTGCAGCAGGAGCACGGCCACGAGGAGGAGCGCGCGCATCATGCGCAGAAGCGTACGCGAGAGGTCCCGGGTTTTCTTCCGGTCAGTTCCCGCCGCCACGGCGGCCACCTCGACCCCCACGCTCGTTTCCGTCGCCGCCAAAGCGCTCCTCGAGCGCTTTGAACTCTTCCTTGTCGATCATGCCGTCGGCGTCGAGGTCGAAGAATCCGAGGAACTGGGACATGCGGCCCGGTAGCTCGTCCTTCTTGAGGATGCCGTCGCCGTTCTCGTCGTACCCCTTGACACGTTCGATGAGCCGGGCCGCAAAGCGACCCATCTGGGCGTTGCCGCGGCCTGCGAACATGCCGAGTCGGATGCCCGACCTGAGCCGCCCGGTCTCCGACTCCTTCGCAGCGACGCAGGCAAACATGATGGCGCCCATCTCATCGGTGGACTCACGACCCCAGCGAACCCGGCGAGGAGGAGAGTACTGGTTGTTGGGGTTGTCTTTCGAGTTGTCGTACGAGATCCAGCCCTCGACAACGGTACCGGCCGGGAGGCGGACGGGCCTCTTGTAGATGTAGCGGTTCTGCCAATCGAAGGCCCACTCGTCGATGCGGAACAGGCTCCGCTTCTGGCCGTTCGGCAAGGTCGCTTCCGCGTGCATCTTGCGACCGAGATAGTGAGCGTGGCCGCCCACGGACACGACGTCGGTGTCCACGGGGAGGGTGATCTTGCCGCGGATGCGGAAGTCCTTCTCGCCGGCCGGGATGTCCAGCCCGGCGGTGATGCCGTAGATCGGCGGCACCATGAAGCCGAGGATCGTGCGCTTGGGCGCTTTCTTCGCGAAGTGGAAGCCGATGGTCGTCTTCTCCACCTCCGCCTTGCCCGTCGGATGGAAGTGCATGGCCAGGACGAGGTCCGAGTGCTGCGGGAACGGATACGCGAGGTTCAGTGGCAGGTGCTTCGGTTGGCCACCGACCGCCCACCCGCCGAGGGTGCCGGCGCGGCGACCCATGCCGCGATACCCGGGCTTGCCGGTGCGCCTGCGGCTGCGTTCCTCGGTCGCGCGCGCTTCGCCCGTGTCGTCGCTGAAGAAGAGGCAGTGGTGCACGACGCTCGGTTCCGACGGACGGATCTCGATGGCCGTGATCCACATGTCCTCGCCGAGGTTCACCGGGATGACGAAGTTGCGGTAGATGTCCGGACCGTCAGCGGGAATGGGGTACCCCTCCTTCATGCTGACCACGAGATCCGGATTGCCGAGCGCCCATCCCTCGGGGTAGTCGGGCAGCTTCGGCTCTGCCTTGGAGTCTCCGCGAGGCGCGCCGGCTTTCGCCCATTCCTGGAATGCCGCCACCTGGTTGTCGGGCAGCCGCAAGCAGTCGTCGAACTCGCCGTGACCGGGTACGGGATGCCATGGCGGCATGAGCCGGCTCTTCGTGACCCGCGCGATCATCCGCGCACGTCGCTTGCAGTCGTCGTAGCTCATGAGGTCGAACGGCGCTGCCTCTCCGGGACGGTGGCACGGCGTGCAGCTCTGGTAGACGATGGAGGCGATGTGTCCGGACCACGTTATGGGTGCGGGTACCGGCTCGGGCGCGACGGGTTGCGCCAGCGCGGCGCTGGTGAGGACGAGCAACGGCAGGAGGAGGCGCATGCAGGAGGTCTCCATGGGGGCCGGCCCCCTTCGTCGTGGTTTGGGGGGGGCGGGGCACGAACCGTCCGGCCCCCCCCTGGTTACAGCCGAGGCTTCTCGATCAGTTGACCGTCTCGATCAGTTGACCGTCAGGTCCGCCACCGTGGAGATGCCCCCGAGGCTGTTGCCCGTCCAGTCGAAGCAGACGCCCTGGACGACGAACCCGGTCGGGAGCGGAAACGGACCGAAAGACCCGGTGGCTCCCGTCGCCTCCCAGTGGAAGGGTGCGTAGCCCAGCGGCAGCAGGAACTGACTCACCAGCGACTGCGGGTTGCTCGCGCAGAGCCCGAAGTAGGGGCCGGAGCCGACGGCACCCGGGCAGGCCTCGAACGAGAACACGTTGTAGTACTCGCGGCCACTGAGGAGGTTTCCGTTGGCGACGACGACACCGGTGCCCGCGCCGCCCGGCTGGGACACGGTGAGTGTCGGTACGAGCGCACCGACCGTCGTGGTGAGGGTCGTAGCGGCGGCGGCGGGGCCCCACGACATCGACGCCACGTTGACCTGGACGCTGTCCTGGACGCCGACGGGAGCGAGCGCGGGAATCTGCACCGACACGTTCACCACCTGGCTCTGCCCTGCGTTGACGGTGACCTGGGTGGACGCCGACGTGGAGAACGCGGACGACGACAGCGACACGGTGTAGGTGTCGGTGACGTATCCCGTGTTGTCGACCGTCACGGCGTACGTTGCGGTCGTTCCCGGGGCTCCGGTCTGCGGGGTCGTCGCGGAAACGGTCATCGTCCTCACGGCCATGACGGCGGCGTAGGCGTCGAGTCGTCCCCATCCCCAGAGGTTGTTGGGGAACCCGGAGCTGGAGCAGCTGTTGGACGATACGTGGTCGGCGACCTCGTTGAGGATCTGTTCGGTGAGATCGACCTGACCCTTGAGGTCGGGATGCGCGGAGAACAGCAAAGCGACCGCGCCGGCGACGTGCGGCGTGGCCATCGACGTCCCGTTCCAGGTCTGGTACCCGCCGTTGCGGATGCACGATCGAATGCTCTGGCCCGGTGCGGACACATCGGGCTTCATGCGGTTCGAGCCGTCGACCGTGACGGGGCCGCGGCTGCTGAACGAGGACAGGTTGCCGTTGGTGTGTCGGTGCGCACCGACCGAGTAGACCTCGTCGTAGGTCGCCGGGACCCATTGCACCGTCGAGCAGCTGGAACCGCTGTTGCCGGCCGCCACGCAGGTGACGATGCCGGCGGCCCGTTGCGCCTGGCACGCGAGCAACAGCGACGTGAGGTTGCAGCCCTCCGACGGCGGACACAGCCAGGAGTTCGTCGTTAGATCCGGACCCAGCGAAGGGTTCCCCTGCGCGGGCGTTCCGCTGACCGGGTAGGGGGCGAGGAAGAACTCGAAGCACTCCAGGTAGGTCGCGGGCGTGCCGTTGCCCTGGTCCATGTTGCGGGCACAGATGAACTGCGCGCCGGGTGCCATGCCGACCTGGTTGCCCGCGCCGTCGTCACCGACCGCCGTGCCCATCGTGTGCGTGCCGTGGTTGTGGTCGTCGCAGGGGATGGGCGAATCCGATCCGCAGCTGCCGCCGCCGGAATGGATCGCGTCGTGCCAGTTGAAGTCGTGGCTTGCGGTGCTCCCGTTCCAGCCGCGGTAGCGCGACTGGATCGCGGCGTGGTCCCACTCATAACCGGTGTCCTGGCCACCGATGACCACGCCCTGTCCGGTGAACCCGAGCGCCCAGACCTGGTCCGCGTTCGTGAACGCGATGCCGGGCTCGATGGTGAGCGGACCCGCCGCCATGACCGGGGCCAGGTCGTGATCCTGGATGCCGCGAACGACGGGGTTGCCCTCGATCGAGCCAACGTCCGGTCGCGCGGCGAGCGCGTCGACGACCGCCCGGTCCGCGCGCACCCAGAACAGGTTGACGATGTAGTAGCTGCGGTGCGGGACGGCGCGTTGCGCGAGCCACTGTCGCAGGTCACCCTGCGTGGCTTCGGCGTGATCGAAGAGCGTGCGATACACGAAGTGGCCTTTCGCGTCGCGGGTCTTCAACCTGCGGGCGGGGGTCAGGTCGGCCTGGGATGTCAGCAGCACGAGAAACTCGGCCACCTTTCCATTCTCGGTGGCCTTGAGGGTCCAGGGATCGACCTTGGACGCGGACTGGGCGGTCGCGGTCGCGGCGATGGCGACGGCGAGGAGGCCCGACACGGCGAACGTGCGGAGCATGAGGAGGCTCTCCTGATTGGCGAACGGCGGTTCGGTGGGTGACCGCCATTATGGCACACCGCATCGCCGAGTATCGCCTCCTCGTCAGTTCGACCGCACGAGCGCCTCCGCCCGGCGTACGAGGTCCAGGAAACCCGCGCGCTGGCCTTGCGGATCGGTGCCGACCGCCGCGCCTGCGAGGTCTGCGACCGCCGCGAGATCTCCGCGCCCCGCCTCGGGCGAGCCCCGGAGGATCATGCCGAAGAGTGCGACGGCGGCGGCGAACCGGGTATCCCGGGAGGCGTTGGCGAGTGGACGGATTCGGTGCGGTATGTGGACTTCGAGTCGAGCGCTCGCGTCCGCGCCTTTTTCGGTTGTTGCGGGGACTCGAGGGTTCTTGTAGCGGATCTTCAGCGTGAGCAACTCGGACGATCGGGCCGCCTTTCGGAGCTCGGGTCGGACCTGGTACCGCAGTGAGTCCACGCCGGCGCCGGGCACGGGTTGCGCCGGCACGAGCTCGTACAGCGCGGTGACCGTGTGACCGGCGCCGATGTCGCCCGCGTCCTTCTTGTCGTCGTTGAAGTCCTTCGCAGCCAGTCGGCGATTCTCGTAGCCGATGAGGCGATAGCTCCGCACGTGGGCCGGGTTGAACTCGATCTGGATCTTGACGTCCCGCGCGATGGCCTCGAGGTTCGCGCGCAGCTGACGCTGCAGGACCTTCCAGCCTTCCCTCGCGGAGTCGATGTATGCGTAGTGCCCGTTGCCGTGGTCGGCGAGGGCCTCCATCTTGTCATCCTGGTAGTTGCCCGTGCCGAAACCGAGGCAGCTGAGGAACACGCCGGTCTTGGTCTTCTCGGCGATGAGCTTCTTCAGCGCACCCGTATCTTGCACGCCGACGTTGAAGTCGCCGTCCGTCGCGAGCAGGACGCGGTTCACGCCGTCCTTGATGAAGTGCTTCTGTGCGATCTGGTACGCGAGGTGGATGCCGCCCTCTCCGTTGGTCGATCCGGATGCCCGGAGGGTGTCCAGGGCTCCGTTGATCAGCTTCTTGTCGCTGCCGCGCGTGGAGTCGAGGGCGACTCGGGCTTTCGCCGAGTAGGTCACGATGGCGACGCGGTCGTCTTCGGTGAGCTGTTGGGTCAGCATCCTCATGCACTGACGCAGCAATGGCAGCTTGTCGGCGTCGCCCATGGAGCCCGACACGTCGAGGAGGAAGACGAGGTTGCTGGGACGCCGGGAGTCCGCGGGCGGCTTCCGGCCCTGGAGCCCGATGCGGAGCAGGTGGTGCTCTGGCCGCCACGGACATGAGGTGATCTCGACGTCGTGACTGAACGCCGCGTCCGCTCCGGAGGCGGGGTACTCGTAGTCGAACCAGTTCAGCAGCTCCTCGATCCGCACTGCATCCGGCGGGGGCAGCTGTCCCGCGGTCAGGAAGCGGCGGACATTGGCGTAGCTCGCCGTGTCGACGTCGATCGAGAACGTCGACAGCGGCGTGGCCGAGGCGTCGCAGAATCGGTTGTCGTACCGATTTGCGTACGATCCCTCAGCCCCGCGACCGAGGACCTTCGTCGCATGAGTCGGAGACGAGGCCGGGATCGTGGTCGGGAACGCTCGCGGGTTGCGACGGCCGCTGCGCCGTCCCCCGAAGGCCCCACCGGCACCGCCGCCAAGGCCGATGGCGTCGTTGGTCTGGCTTGCGTCGTAAGGCCGGTCAGAGATCCGATCCGCTTCACCCTTCGACTCTTCCCACTCCTCGTTGTCGTCCGTCTCGTTGTGGTCGGAGATCTCCGTGTCCCTGATCACCGGCTCTTCCACGACCACCTCCACGGGCTGGTCCCGGAGCGTCAGCGGGTCAGGGGCAAGATCGGCCGGAGGCGACAGCGGGAGGGGATCCGTCGGGCCCAGAGGGCGCGAGTCACCGTCCGGCGCGATCGTCTGCGCGTCGGAGATCTCGGTCGGAGGGGACGATGGCGACTGGCTCAGCTCACGGACCGTCCACAGACCAACCACGAGGACCACCAGAATCCAGGGAAGGGCTCGGCTCATGGGACTTGTTCTCCTGTCCCATGACAACGACCAAGTGGCGCGGTGGTTCACCTCCGTCACACCGTCATCGCTGGTCAGGCGCCGGGTCACAATCCGAGGCGCATGCGAAGACCGTTGGTCAGGCAGAACCCGATCTCGGAACCCGGGTCGGGGAACGCGGCCTGCAGGTCGTACTCGAGCCCGGCGGCGGCGGGTGTGTTGCCGAGCGGGATCGACTGCGACCAGGTGCCTGCGGCCGTGGTCGTCGGGCCGAGCAGCGATTGCATCGTCAACGGGTCGACCTGGATCTCGCAACCGTCGTAGGAGAGGTTGATGAGCGCCGCCGCCGGCGGGCTGACGAACAGGAAGCCGTTGGCGGACGCCGTGCACTCCGCGACGGACAAGGTCAGCGTCGATCCCAGCACCGGGGGTGCGGACGACAACAACCGCGGGCCGTTCGGCATGCCGCGGCATCCCCAACCGAGTGGGATCGCCGCCGCGAGCGCGGTCGGGGGAGACGGTGGCATGGCGGAGGTGACCTGGGTCGCGAGCGGTGCGCTGCTGCCGCCGCCCGGGGACGGGTTATCGACCGCGACCTGGGCGGTGGCCGCGATCGCCATGAGCGCGGTGTCGACGCGCGCCAGGACGAGGCCAGGTTCGGCGTAGCGGGTCGGGATCGGCGTCCCGTTCCACGTCACGACACTCCCGGTGAAGAACCGGTCGCCGCGGACCTCGATCCACTGGGTTGCGGAGCCGGCGTAGAGGGTCGGCGCCACCGAGGTGACCGTGGGCGCCGAGGGCGCGCCGTAGACCGATGCTGCACCCGTCGCGTCGGAGAAGGTCACCCGGTCCCGCTGCCCCATGAGGGCTTGCTGGGGTGCGTACTGCGGGAGCGCGAGCATCGTCGGCAGGCCGTTGCTCGAGAACCCCCAGTCGGGGTAGTGCATGCACGAGCCGAAGTCGTAGGGTCCGAACGTCGTGGCGGAAGTCTGGATTTGATACGCCGACCAGAACGATTGGGTGATGTTCTGCCACTGGACCGCGATGTAGTTGTCGCGATCTGGCCGCTGCTGCTCGTGGAGGAACGTGAGTGCGTGCCCGACCTCGTGGTACGGCGTGCCTCGTCGGTTCCAGTTGTTCAACCGCAGCGACTGCGGGCCACCGACCATTCCGACGAACGAGGTGTTGCTGCTCGCGACCCGGACGGAGATGTAGTTCGACTCGTTGGTTCGCAGGAAGAAGTCCACGTCGCACACGGCCGCCCACTCGGCGAACGCGAGGCGCATGAGTCGCTGCTCCCAGGCATCGACGCTGGAGTGGAACGCGTACGGCACCTGACCGTTGGTCCAGGGTGTCCCGCTGAACGTCGCATCGCCGTGAACGACCTCGTAGGGAAGGAGCATGTCTCCCGCCAATGCGAATCCCGCACGGTGGAAATGGTCCTGGGCAGGGAGGCAGAGGCCGAATAGCCCCAGCAAGGCAAGCACGCGCAGCGACATGGACGGGACTCCATCGGACATGGTGAAAGGGGTGAGCGTTGTCGCCCGGCGCTTTCGAACATAGCAGAAAGGCCCATCGGAACTCCCTGCACTTGAATCCCAATGCCGCGTCCGATTAGCCTCGCCTCCGGATCGGGAGCCTTGAGAGGGCATCAGGTGCCGAACGCGCCGCTGCGTCCGCGCTCCACGTCCTCCAATCGGGTCGAGTAGGTGGGAGACGCACACCGATGCGCATTACCTGGTCGCTGGTGCTCGTGGCTCTGATGTCGGTTCTGATTTGCGGGCAGGGGCTCCTCTACACGTACGACGGGTTGGTGGGTGGCGACTCGCTGGGGATCTCCGTCCGGGACATCGGCGACGTCGATCAGGACGGCTTCGGCGACTACATCACCGGTGCGTTCTTCGCGGACACCGTCAATGGAGTCGACTCGGGCGCCGCGTACGTCTATTCCGGCCAGACCGGTGCGTTGCTCTACTCGATCCCTGGCGCCGCGGCCGGTGACCGCTTCGGCGTGGCCGTGGCGGGAGGGGCGGACGTGACCGGTGACGGTGTGGACGACTTCGCGGTCGGTGCGTCGCGGTCTGACCTCGGCGGCCTCGATTCGGGATTGGTCGCGGTGTATTCCGGAGCGACGGGCAACCTCGCGCGCGTGCTCGTGGGATCGACCGGGTTCAACCTGGGCGAGTCGGTGTCGCTCGGCGACCTCGACGGCGACGGCTTCGCGGAGATCGCCTGTTGCAGCTTCACGCAGACCTACGTCGGGCGCGCGTTCGTCTACAACGGCATCGACGGGTCGTTGCGCTTCCAACTCTTCGCGCCGGGCGTGACATCGGGCGGGCAGGCGAACTGGGGGTTCGGCATCGACGTCGTCGGTGACGTCGACGCGGATGGCTACGGCGACCTGTGCGTGGTCGGGTACAGCACGGGGAACGGCGTCACCCCATCGACCATCTTCTCGGGGTTCGACGGGTCGATCATCCGAGTCCTCTCCTACCAGGGTTTCGACCCCTATCGCGCCGTTGCCGGGGCGGGAGATCTCGACTCCGACGGGACGCCCGACCTGGTGATCGCGAAGCCAGGCAACGGCAGCATCTTCGGCGGGGGGTCGGCTTCCACGTCCCTTGGCGCGATCTCCGGGGCGAATGGAGCGCTGATCTGGACCGCCCAGTCCGATGCGGCGTGGGGTTACTGGCCAATCTGGGTCGACGGCATTGGCGACCTCAACGGTGACGGCATCAACGACGTCCTCGCTGGGTCGGGCAACGCGAGCATCGGTGGCGGCTTCTACAAGGGGTCGTTCCAGGCCTTCTCCGGCTCGAACGGCGGCTTGATCATGGCCGTCTATGGCGAGACTGCGCAGAGCTACTTCGGCGCGCGCGTGTCCGCAGCGGGCGACGTGAACGGAGACGGCGTCGAGGACATCATCGTCGGAGCCTACGGTCAGGGTGGCGCCACGGGCCGGGTGCAGGTGTACTCCGGCTGGTACGTCAACAGCGCGTGGGCGTGCAGTATCGCGAAGGGGATCGGCTGCGGTGGGGCGGCGACCGCGCCGTTGCTGACGGCTACCCGGCCGGTCCTCGGCACCGCATCGACGATCCGGATCCAGCGAGGGCCCACGGCCGCCGTCGCGGCGCTCGTGATCGATGCCTCGTGGCCGGCGCCATGGGCGTTCAACCCCGCGTGCATCGCCCACGTCGACCTCGCCAACCTGAACAACTGGCTGTGGCTGCCCATCGGCAACGTGGCGGGCGGAGGCGTTCTCAGTTTCGTCCTCGGGGTGCCCAACCAGCCTGGGTTGGCGGGGTTCCCGGTGACTTTTCAGGCGGTGTTCGCCTCTCCCGGACCGGCGTACGCCCTGAGTAACGGCGTGTACGTCCAGATCGGATTCTGACCTCGACGGGGGTGGCTCGCGCCTATCCGAAGTTGAGGCCGCACTCGGGGCAGCGAGTCGCGTCGGTCGGGAACGTGTTCATGCACGCGGGGCACGTCGCTTCGGCCGCGTCGAGGTCGACGACGGTCGAGACGGCAGCTTTGGCATCATCGTCGAGGTCGTCGTTCCAGTGGGCCTCGAGGGCGCTGCGAGCGGCGTCCAGGTTTTCGGGGAGGGTGACGAGAAGGAGGCGCGGGGCACATCCGGTGTCGCAGTCCTCCGGCGCGACGACCCGCGCTTCGATCTCGGCCGCTTCGAGGACGTCCGCGAGCTCTTGCAGGTACGATGCGTCACCCTGCGCGATCACGGCGAGCTCGATCTGGTCGCCGTCTTCGGTGGGCGCGTCGGCGTCCCCGGTCCTGACTTCGTTCTCCTCGGTCATGAGGCACATTCTACGGAAGTTCGACCGGTCGTCAGCGTCCACGCTGGCGACGTTCGCCCGGGGTGCGGTCGTCGCGGGCCTGCTCGCGGTCGTCACGGAGGCCCAGCAGGTGGTCCGATTCGACTTCGGAGCGAAGGCCCGGAAGACGCAGGACGCGTGGAACAACGTGCATCAGGCCGTCACTGCGGGAGTGCTGGTACGCGACGCGATCGACGCAGAGCGACGCAGGACCAGCCTCGACCTGCGGCAGGTGGATGGGTGGTCGGGGATCAACGTCGATGGTTGTGTGAAAGGCGGGCCCTGGCCGGGATCGGCGACGCGGGATTCCTTCTACGTCGGTGATCACGACGACCGGCGTGCGGTCCTGTGGCTGGAGGACCTGACGCCCGGCGCGAAGGTCGACCTCCTCCTCTACGGCTCCCGGATCGGCGCGCCCGGCGACCGCGTCACGGTGTTCCGTGTGGGCAAGGCGCGGTTGCGGCTCGACGCCCAGGACAACGTCTCCCGGCGGGCACGCATCGCAAAAGCAGTGGCCGACTCAAGAGGCCGGATCGAGATCGTCGTGGAAGCCCCCAAACCCGGGGGGCTCGCCTACCTGGGCGTCCTCGAGGTGCGGGGGACATTCCAGGACGCCGCGACCCATCGCGCTCCGGCCGAGAGCGTTCACGGACCACCGCACACGACCGCGCGGACGTGGGCCATCGCCGACGGGCGAACCGGCCACATCCTTCACGAGCACTTCGGGCACGCACCTCGGGAGATGGCGAGCACCACCAAGATCATGACGGCGTGGATCGCATTGGACCTCGCGGACCGGAAGCCCGGACTGCTCGACGGGGTGGTGACGGTGTCCGCGGTTGCGGATCGGACGGGTGGATCGACTGCGGGCGTCCGCACGGGAGAGCGCCTGCCGCTCAAGGAGTTGCTCTTCGGGCTTCTGCTGCCATCCGGCAACGACGCTGCGGTCGCGATCGCCGAGTACTTGGGGCCGCGGCTCCCGATCTCGGGCAGCGGCGTGACCCCGGTTGCGCGGTTCGTGGACGAGATGAACCGCCGGGCCCGTGTCCTCGGCCTGAAGCAGACCCTCTACCTCGATCCCCACGGCTACTCGAAGAACCGCACCTGCGCGGTCGACCTGCTCAAGCTGACGTGGACCGCGATGCAGAACTCGACCTTCCGCAGCTACGTTGCGACACGGACCCGCAAGGTCTCCATCGTCACCCCGAGCGGCCGCCGCCGCGAAGCCCACTGGACCAACACCAACCGACTCCTGGCCATCGACGGCTACGATGGCGTCAAGACCGGCGTCACCCGCACCGCGGGCTCCTGCCTCGTCTCCAGCGGTCGCCGCGCCGATCGCCACCTCCTGGTCGCGGTGTTGGGGGCGACGTCGACGCCCGCCCGCGACGTCGACACCCGCAACCTGTTCCGGTGGGCGTGGCGGCAGTAGAGGCATCTCCAGGAACCCCAGGAGCTCAGGAACCCCAGGAGAGGGACCCCTCCCGGGAGCGCGGACCTCCAGGTCCGCTCTGACCGCGAAGCCGCAACCCGATCCAAAGCGGACCTGGACTTCCCACCGGTTCACAAGGCCAGAGTGAGAATCTCAAGGTGGGTACTCGATCGCGGGATGTTCAGCGAATCGGGGGCTACCGCGCG
>NZBC01000202.1 GCA_002687715.1 Planctomycetota bacterium
CACCCTGCGCATGTACGCGGACCGCACCTTCATCCGCGGCCGCAAGCCGCTGTTCGTGTACTTCGGCGGCGGCACGCCTTCGTATCTCTCGGTGGATCAACTCGAGTACCTCTTCGCGGGTCTGCAGAAACACCTGTCCTGGGACGCGGCACAAGAGGTCGCCTTCGAGTGCGAACCGGGAACGCTTCAGGAGAAGAAGATCCGCGCCCTGCGGGACTTGGGTGTCACGCGACTGAGCCTGGGCGTCGAGAACTTCAACCCTGAGATCCTCGCTCTCAACAACCGGGCACATCGCGCCAAGGAGATCGACGCGGCGTACGGAGTCGCTCGAGAGGTCGGATTCCCCCAGATCAACATCGACCTCATCGCCGGGATGGTGGGTGAGACCGAGGAGAACTGGAAGGCCTGCGTCCGCAAGGCCCGGGACATGGCCCCCGAATCCATCACCCTCTACCAACTCGAAGTCCCCTACAACACCACGATCTTCAAGCGGATGCAGGACGGCGAGGAGCGCGCGGCGCCGGTCGCCGACTGGAGCACGAAGCGCCGCTGGGTGGAGGAGGCCTTCCGCGATCTCGAAGCGGACGGTTACCGGGTGGGCAGCGCGTACACCGCGGTCAAGAACTCCGACATCCAGTTCCTCTACCGCGACGGTCTTTGGACAGGAGCGGACATGCTCGGCATCGGCGTCGCCTCCTTCTCGCACCTGGGAGGGATCCACTTCCAGAACCAACACGAACTGGAGCCGTACTTCGCGAAACTCGAGCAAGGCCAACTTCCGATCCACCGGGCGATGGGGCTGAACGAGGACGAGAAGCTGATCCGGGAGTTCATCCTGCAACTCAAGCTCGGCCGCATCGAGGTGGACTATTTCCAGGGCAAGTTCGGAGTGGACGTGCGGCGGCGATTCAGCGATCCCCTCCGCAAGCACGAGAACGACGGGTACTTGACCCAAGAAAACGGCAGTATCGTGCTCAGTCGGGATGGTCTCCTGCAGGTCGATCGACTGCTCCACGAGTTCTTCCTCAATGAGCACCGCGACGCGCGCTACGCGTAGCCGCCAGACAACCGCCTTCCTTCGAGCACTCATGGCCCACGAGTTCAAGATGCAGCGCCGCGTTGAGTTCGCCGAGACCGACACGGCGGGGATCGTGCATTTCTCCAACTTCTTTCGGTACATGGAGTCCGCAGAGCACGCCTTCTTCAGGTCCCTCGGTCTCCGCGTGCACTCCCACTCCGAATCGAAAATCGGCGGGTGGGCTCGGGTCAACGCCGCGTGCACGTACAAGAGCCCGCTGCGCAACGAAGACCTGGTCGATGTGCACTTGATCGTGCGGGAGAAGCGAACCAAGTCCTTCATCTACGATGCGGTGTTCACCAAGCAGGAGGACGGCAAGTCGATCGAGGTTGCCCACGGGTCCATGACCACGGTTTGCATCAAGAATCGTGCCGGTGACGACGCCCTCGAGGCCACCGCCATACCCAAGGAAGTGGACGCGTTGATCGAGGCTGCACCACCCGAATTGGTGGCGGAATTCCTGGCCTCGTCCGGACGGGGGTGACCATGCCCACCTTCGACACTCCGCAAGAGATCGAGGCGCGGCAGTTGGACGGGATCCGCCAACTCATCGCACACATCGACCCCGGCAATCCGTTCTACGCCCCCCGAGTACAAGAGGCGGGACTGTCCCGCGGCGTGGACAGCCTGGAGGAGTTCAGGGAGAAGATACCGTTCACCGACAAGAGCGAACTCGCAATCGACCAGGAGAAGAATCCCCCCTACGGGACCAACCTCAGCCAACCACTCACCGCGTACACCCGCCTCCACCAGACCAGCTCCACCACCGGCAAGCCCCTGCGCTGGCTCGACACAACCGCGAGCTGGAGCTGGATGGTCGACGGCTGGGTTGAAGTACTGCGTGCCGCCGGAGTCACCGCCGAGGACCGGGTGATGGTGGCGTTTTCCTTCGGGCCCTTCATCGGTCTCTGGCTCGGCTTCGAGGCCGCGGCACGCATCGGCTGCCTCACGATCCCCGGCGGCGCGATGAACAGCGAGACCCGGCTCAAGGCGATTCTCGCCAACGAGGCGACGGTGCTGTGTTGCACACCGACCTACGCCCTGCGCCTGGGAGACGTGGCACTGGAGCAGGACATCGACCTGTCCCGGAGCAAGGTGCGCAAGATCGTGGTCGGGGGTGAACCCGGGGCCAGCGTTCCCGCCACGCGTGCTCTGATCGAGAGCAGATGGGCCGGCGCGCGCCTGTTCGACCACTACGGCATGACCGAGGCCGGACCGGTCACGTTTCAGTGCACCGAGGATGCGAGCGTCGTCCACGCCCTGGAGGCCTACCACTACTGCGAGGTCATCGACCCCGCGACGGGCGCTCCCTCGGCACCGGACTCGGACGATCTGGGTGAGCTGGTTCTGACCAACTTGGGGCGGCTCGGTTCACCGGTGCTCCGCTACCGCACCGGTGATCTGGTGCGAGCCCGCCGTGGCGCGTGTGCCTGCGGCCGGCACAACCTGTCGTTCGCCGGGGGCATCCTCGGCCGTGCCGACGACATGATTCAGGTGCGCGGCGTCAACCTCTACCCCACGGCCATCGACCAGATCGTGCGCGGCTGCGAGGAGATAACCGAGTACCGGGTCGAGATCCGCACCGAGCGGGGCATGACCGAACTCGACGTGCAGATCGAATGCACCCCAGGCACCGATCCGGACGGTTTGCGCACCCGACTCGAGACGGCGTTCCGGGACACGTACAACCTGCGCATCCCGGTCTCGGCCGTGCCGACCGACTCACTCCCGCGCTTCGAGCTGAAGGCGAAGCGTTGGGTAAGGGTGTGAGTGGAGGCGACGGCGAGGGGGGTGTGCGGCAGGCAGGGGGCGACCGGACGCGGGGTCTCTCTCGGACCCCGACCCGACCGCATACGGTGCTGTATCGTCCATACGAACGGACGGCCAGCTCCCGGCGGCCGGTCGGGAGACTCTCCATGGTTTCATCTCGCAGCGGAGAAGAAGTACACAAATCGTGGCCTCTGGATACACTCCCACGCCCATCCCTGCCCCTTTTCCTGACGAGTTGCATGCCGGATTACATCCGCCTCGCGGTCCGAGTTTCCCTGCTCTCCACCCTGGTCTGCACGACCACCGCTGAAGCCGTCGCGCAGGACGAAATCTACACGTTCGTCGAAGGCCTGGTCCGGTCTCGCGAGTTCGGCTACTCGGTGGCCGCCGCCGGCGACCTCAACCAGGACGGTTACGAAGATGTGCTCATCGGAGCTCCTGGAATGTACTTCGGTGGGAGAGCGAACGTGGGCCGGGCGTGGGCGAAGTCCGGGCGAGACGGCAGGACCCTCTACTACCTCGGGGGCGACAAGATCGCTGATAGGTTCGGCCATTCCGTAGCGGGAGTGGGGGACATCGACAAGGACAGCTTTCCCGACTTCATCGTCGGCGCACCCGGCGGCAAGTACGCCCGAGTGTTCTCCGGAGTCGACGGCTCTCTGATCCGCGAACTCACCAGCCCGCCGGTCCCGAACCAATTCTACGGGACCAACGACTTCGGTGTCTCCGTGGCGGGAGCCGGGGATGTCAACGCGGACGGGGTCCCGGACGTGATCGTCGGGGAGTCGCGGCTCTCACGGAGCTACGCTGGCAGGATCACGGAGACTGGTGGTGCATTCGTGATCTCGGGCGACGACGGCTCGCTCATCTACCCGTTCCACGGTGGCGAGCCGAACGCTCTCTTCGGCTTCTCCGTCGCGGGAGCCGGCGACGTCAATGGGGATGGCTACGACGACGTCTTGGTCGGCGTGCCGGCAAGGGGCTGCAACGCAGGCTTGAGTGATTGCGGACGCGTATGGGTGTTTTCCGGCTTCGACGGCGTCCATCTCAACGTGATCTACGGCCTGAACGCCGGTGGTCAGGTGGGCTGGTCCGTGGCGGCGGTCGGGGATGTCGACCGGGACGGCCACTCGGATTTCATGGTCGGAGCCCCATCGGCCATCGGGGGAGTGAGTAAGGCCTTGGTCTACTCGGGGCGTACAAGCCGCATTATCCACCAATTCGAAGGCGCCCTCGGATCCACCCTAACCGGCTTCTCCGTGGGGCCCGCTGGCGACATCAACAACGACGGATACGCCGACGTGTTTGTCGGTTCGCCGGGGGAGCAGATCTGGAGCGGGACCGTTGGGGCCGTCCGCATCCGGTCCGGCAAGGACGGCAGTATCCTCTCGTCCATGGTCGGCAACGTGGTAAATGGTCGGCTGGGTTGGTCGGTTGCCGGGAACATCGACATCAACCGCGATGGCACCCCCGACTACATCGTCGGTGGGGAGAGAACGAACAGCGTCAAGGTGCTCTCCGGGAAGGACCTCAATATGTGGTCGGATGTCCACGAATTGCGTTCGCACCTCCCAGGTACCCAGACTCTGACCATCGATGCCGGCCAGCGTCACGCTGGACGCAGCTACTTCATGCTCGGATCTGTGACCGGAACCGTCCCAGGAACCCTCTTCGGCGGGGTGCACATCCCGCTGAACATCGACACCTGGACGCTCGCGGAGCTGAACTTCGTGAATTCGCCGGTGCTCACCAACTTCGCAGGGAACCTGGACGCGTCCGGTCGTGCGACAGCGACGATCAACGTGCCGCCGGGACTTCCCTCGGGCTTGGGCTTCTCAGTGCACCACGCCTACCTGGTGTACGGCAGGACCAACGTCCCCCACATGGCGAGCAACGCAGTACCGTTGTTCATCCGTTAGGGCCTCGACACGCCTCGTCGCGAGCCCGCACGAACGCCGCGACGGCACGCTCGACGTCCTCGGCACTCGTCGCCCAATCGCACACGCTGATCCGGATGACGTTGGAGCCGTTCCACACCGAACCTCCACACCAACACTCACCTGAGGCTTGCACGCGCTCGAGGGTTCGAGCTGTGAGTTCGTCGTCTTCGCAGGAGATCAGGACCTGGTTGAAGACGACATCGTTTCGAATCTCGAACCCCGTCTCGCGGAGGAGCGTCGCGAAGAGACCAGCGTGTTCCACCAAGCGATCGATCAGAGCAGCGACCCCGGATCGACCGAGGGACTTCAAGACCGCCCAGAGCTCGACCCCCCGGGCCCTGCGGGACATCGTCGGGGTGTACTGCATGCCCTCCCGCCGATCCGTCCACTGGAAGTAGGCCCCGGAAGCTTCGAACGCACTCGTGAGTGCCGCTCGGTCGCGGCAGAGAACGATGCCGCTGTCGTACGGGACGTTGAGTGTCTTGTGGGCGTCCACTGACCACGAGTCCGCCCTCTCGCAACCTTCGTACAGGGAGCGCAGGGCAGGTGAAGCCCCAGCCCAGAGACCAAAGGCCCCATCCACGTGGACCCAGGAGCCCACCGATTGGACTCGATCACAGACCGCTCCCACCGGATCGAAAGCACCGGAATTGACGTTGCCCGCCTGGGTGATCACCAGGGCACTCTCGGCCAGGTCGGGGATGCGGTCCGGGATCATGCGACCCTGCTCGTCCGTCTCGATGAGCTCGACACACTCAGTTCCCATGCCGAGCAGGGACACAACCTTGAACACGGAGGCGTGGGCATCGTCACCGGCGAGCACACGGAGCCGCGGAGCGCCGTGGAGACCCTTCTTGGCCACATCCCATCCTCGACGACGCAGCAGCTCGTTACGCCCCGCGCACAGGCCCGAAAAGTTCGCGAGGGTAGTACCACAAACAAAACCCGCTGCCGTCCCCCCGGGCAGACCGAGCAGATCAACGATCCAAGCCTCACACACCTCTTCGAGGTGTGAGGCCACGGGAGACATGACGTACTGCGCCGTGTTCTGATCCCAGACATCCGCGAGCCACCTGGCAGCAACTCCGACGGGCAGGGCTCCCCCATCCACGAACCCGAAGTACCGACCCACGGTTTGCGCAACTGTGGCCGGCGAACCGATCCGGTGGAGGGTCTCGAGAACCTCCGCCGCTGGGCTCGGTTCGGCCGGCAGGGGCTCATCGAAGCCGGTGAGCCCCTCGAGCGCCGCAGCCGTTGGGAAGACCGATCTCGCCTCGAGACCCTCGATGTGCTCGACAGCGTGCCGATGCGCCTGATTCAAGAGGACGGGTAGCTCGTCTTGCTCCTGCATCCCGTCGATTCTACAGAGCAACCGGCGTGGGTTTGAGGGGCTTGCCCCAACTCAAACCCACGAGACGGAGCCCACTACGAGTCCGTGATCGCGAAACTCACACAGTTCGAGATGCTGGCCCCCAACACTGTGCTATCGCAAGACACTGCCCACTGCACTCCCAAGGA
>NZBC01000203.1 GCA_002687715.1 Planctomycetota bacterium
GTCCCGCTCAGCATCATCTGGGCACACAAACCCGTCTGCCCCATGCCGGAGCACGCGAACATCCCGGAGCTCATGACCGGCAGGTGGCCCAAGGACGCCGGCGTCCGCAAGTACACGCAGAGCCGGGTGTGGCGCGCGTTCTTCAGTGGCGTCGACAAGTCGGTGAAGCTATGGGAGCGGATGCCGAAGAAACCGATGCGGCGCAGCGCGCTGGCGCGCGCGGAGGAATGGACGCTCAAACGCCTCGAACGCAGCGATGGCCTCGGGGCGATCTTCCCGCCGATCGTCAACAGCATCATCGCGCTGCGCTGCCTCGATTATCCGCTGGACCACCCGATCCTCGAGCAACAGATCGATCACCTGGAACGCCTCGTCATCGAAGAAGAAGACTCCGTGCGGGTGCAGCCCTGTTTCTCGCCGGTGTGGGACACGGGCATCGCGCTGAACGCGCTCCTGGAATCGGGCACGCCGCCCAACGACCCAGCCGTCCGCGCGGCCGCGCAGTGGTTGATCGACAAGGAGGTGCGGACGCCGGGCGACTGGCAGATCAACGTCCCTGGGGTCGAGCCCGCCGGTTGGTTCTTCGAGTACGAGAACGCCTGCTACCCCGACTGCGACGATACCGCCGAGGTGGTGATGGGGCTCGCTCGCGTAGCCCTGGACGACGCGGACGCCGATCAGCAGCGCGCCGACGCCGTCCGCCGCGCCATCACGTGGCTGCGAGCCATGCAGAACAAGGACGGCGGGTGGGCAGCGTTCGACAAGGATTGCGACCAGCAGGTGTACACCCACGTACCCTTCGCCGACCACAACGCGATGCTCGACCCGAGCTGCGAGGACATCACCGCCCGCGTCCTCGAGTCGCTGCACATCCTCGGCTTCACCAAGGACGAGCCGTTCGTGATGAAGGCGATCGCGTTCCTGCTCGAGCGTCAGGAGTCCGACGGTGCGTGGTTCGGCCGGTGGGGCTGCAACTACATATACGGAACCTGGCTCGCACTCTGGGGGCTCTCCGCGATCGGCTTCGACATGACGGACTCCCGGGCCCGTCAAGCAGCGGAGTGGCTGCTGTCGGTTCAGAACGACGACGGCGGTTGGGGGGAATCCCCCGAGAGCTACGACGACCCGACCCTCCGTGGCCGTGGAGACAGCACGGCAGCTCAGACTGCGTGGGCACTCCTCGGGCTCGAAGCCGCCGGCGTCAGCGGTGGCGCCGTGACCCGGGGACTCGAATGGCTGCTGAGCCACCAGCGCAAGGACGGGTCCTGGTACGACGCTCCGTGGACCGGCACGGGTTTCCCCCGGGTGTTCTACCTGCGGTATCACCTCTACGCGGTCTACTTCCCGTTGCTCGCGCTCGGGGTCTCTGGACGCTCCCTCTCCAGCGCCACAGAATGAGCCCATGCGGTTTCCGCTGCACATCACGCTCGACATGGTCCGGCACCAGGTGCGGCAGGCCTGGAGACGGAACAAACGGTACCCCTTCGTGGTGATGATAGAGCCGCTCTACACGTGCAACCTCGCGTGCCTGGGTTGCTCGACCGAGCGCCACACCGGCAAGCTCGATGACCGGCTACCGCTGGAGCGCTGCCTCCAGGCCGTCGATGTGTCGGAAGCCCCGGTCGTCTCGATCTGCGGCGGCGAGCCGACCCTCTACCCGGAGCTCAAGGAGCTGGTCGAGGGCATCATCGCGCGACGGCGGCACATCTACCTGTGCACCAACGCGCTCGTGCTCGAGGACAACGTCTTCGGCAAGGTGGCCCCGCACAGGCGACTAACCATCAACGTCCACCTGGACGGGATGCGCGAGACCCATGACGAGGTGTGCGCTCGCACCGGTGTCTTCGACAAAGCCGTGAGAATGATGAAGGAGGCCAAGCGTCTCGGATATCACGTCATCACCAACACCACGGTCTTCAAGGAGACGAAAGTCGAGGAGCTCGAGAAGCTCGCGCGCTTCGTGACCGAGCTGGGTGTCGACGGCATGCTCGTCTCCCCCGGCTACCAGTACGAGTCCGTCGACCGCGAGATGTTCCTCGTCCGGGAGGAGATCCGGGAGAAGTTCAAGCACGTACTGGGCATGTCGAAGCGGTTCCGGCTGCAGTCCACGCCGATGTTCCTCGAGTTCGCAGCCGGGCTGCGTAACTACGACTGCTCCCCCTGGAGCACGGTGACGTTCACGCCGAAGGGCTGGAAGGGACCGTGCTACCTGATCGGCAAGGAGTACTACGACGAGTGGGAGTCATTCTGGACCGGCGTCGACTGGGACTACTGGGAGTCCCGCAAGGACCGCCTGTGCCAGAACTGCGCGATGCACTCCGGGTTCGAAGCGTCCGTGGTCACGGGCCTGCGCAAGAGCCCGAAGGACATGGCCCGCATGGCGGCCTGGAACTTCTTCGGCTGAGGGATGGCCTCCGGTCATGGACGACCGACCACTCTTCATCGCTGCCATCGAGGAAGAGATCGCTCCGCTGCGCCGACGCCTCGCGAGTGCGAACGACCCACGCGAAGTCACCGTGGTCGGTGACGGCGCCGTCCGTGCGGCGCGGGGTCTGGCGCGCGAGCTGGATGCCCGCAGCGAGCCCCCCGCCGCGATCGTCGTCGTCGGCTTCGCCGGCGCGTTGGCGACCGACCTGGTCGTCGGGACCGTGACCACGGCCGTGACCGTCCGCGAGGGGCGGTCCGCCGTCCTCGTTCCCGATCCGGAGTGGCGCGCGCGCGCCGAGGCGGCCGGCGCGTCGCCGTGCACGCTGATCTCCGCCCCTCGTCTCATCGCGACGCCCGAGGATCGGCGCACGCTGAGGGCGGCTCACCACCCGCCGCCAGAGGTCGTCGACTTGGAAACCGCGGCTCTGATCGGCGTCTCGGTCGAACGCGGCCTCCCCTGGTGCGTCCTGCGAGCCATCACGGACGCGGCGTCCGACGCACTCCCGACGTCGCTGGTGCGCGCGGAGCGAGAGGACGGCAGCATCAACCGCGGCCGGGTCGTGCGAGGCGCGCTGCTGAGGCCGTGGACGATCCCCTCTCTCTGGGACCTGCGGCACCGGGCCCGGACCGCGGCTGCCGCCCTCGCCGAGACCGCGTTACGGTTGTGACGTGGACGTCGCGAAGGCGAGCTTCCGGCTCCCTGCGGCGCCACGCTGGTCGGTTCGCCGCCGCAGTTTCGCCTGGGAACCAGGCGGGTGACATATGTCGCCGGTCACCCGGAGGGTGCGCGGAGGCCCCCTGCCACCCTGGACCCCGCGCCTCGGCCAATACACCCACGAGGAGATGATGATCGGCTCCTTCGAGGCCATCTGGGACCAGATCCCGTAGAGAAAAGCCCCCAGAGCCGGGTGCATTCTCGAGCACTTTCCCGCCGGACCTCTCCGGTCGCGGAGTTGATTCGCGGCGCTCGTCGCGATATGACGAGAAATGCAAGCCAGGCAAGGCTTTGCGTCGAATCACGCCCCGTAGCCATGACAGCACCTTCCAAGGAACAATCCGGCGAGGCGACGACTCCCGAGATCCTGGACTTCCAGGGACAGCTGGCGGCCTTCCGTACCCAGCTGGATGTGTATCTGCGCAACTGGATGGTCCAGCGGAAGAAACGCGCGATCGACGTCGCGACCGAAGGCGTCGACCTCGTCGAATGCGTCGAGATCCTGATCCGGTCCGGCGGCAAGCGGATCCGGCCGGCGATCGTGTGGCACACCCACCAGGCGTGCGGCGGACGCCATCAGGAATCGGCGTGGTACCTCGCGCTCGCGTGCGAGCTGCTGCACAGCTATCTGCTCGTCCACGACGACATCATGGACCACGCGGAGCAACGTCGCGGCACGGAGACGCCTCACGCCAGGTTCGCCCGCATCCACCGGCTGAACGGCTGGCACGGCGATCCGGAGGCCTACGGACGTTCGGTCGCCATCATGGTCGGCGACCTCGCCTGGTCGTGGGCTGCCGAGTGCGCCGACCGCGCGTTCACCGCGCTCGACGAGGGGGCGGCGTCCAAGCTCTCGGCGCTGTTCTTCGGCATGAGCGAGGAGGTGATCTGGGGCCAGCACCTGGAGATGCGGGCTGCAGCCCGACGCATCGCCATCGGCGAGGACCTGGCGCGCATCCTGCGACTCAAGTCGGGTCTCTATTCGGTGCAGCGCCCCATCCAACTCGGCGCGCGCCTCGCGAACGCGCCGGAGGACCTCCGCAACGACCTCGCCCGGTACGGCTCCGCCCTCGGGGAGGCGTTCCAGCTGCAGGACGATCTGC
Source organism: Planctomycetota bacterium (assembly GCA_002687715.1). Taxonomy (GTDB): domain Bacteria; phylum Planctomycetota. The sequence goes on from NZBC01000203.1 coordinate 4,246, forward strand.
TCGGCATGTTCGGTGACCCCGGGACGGTAGGGAAGCCAGTGGGCGGAGACCTGCAGGAGGGCAAGTTCACCTTCCTGATCCACCACGGCCTCCATCTCGCTTCGGAATCGGACCAGCAGCTCATCCGCGAACGGCTCGGGAACGAAGCGCTCACGGACTCCGAACTCGAAGAGACGTGCGGGATCCTGAGCAAGTGCGGAGCGCGCGACGCCGTACGGGAGATGATCTCCAGCCGGCTCGACGTCGCAACGGAGAGCCTCACCAAGGTCGTCGGTCAGCTCACCCCGGAGGGGCGGACGTTCTTCGAGGGTCTGGTGGCCTACCTGGGAGATCGCGACCGGTGACCGCATCCAAAGAGCAGGAGCTCCTGGAGCGCGATCGCAAGGCTGAGCACATTCGCCTGGCGCTCCAGAGGCGCATGCAGGTCGACTCGACCTGGAGTGAATACGCGTTCGAGCACGTGGCCCTGCCGGAGCTCGACGCCGCGCAGATCGACACCTCGGTGACGTTCCTCGGCAAGCAGCTCCGCGCGCCTCTCCTGATCTCCTGCATGACGGGAGGCACCGACGAGGCGGCCCGGATCAACCAGAATCTCGCCATCGCCGCCGAACGCTGCGGGGTGGCGTTCGGGGTCGGATCGCAGCGCAAGGCGCTCGAGGACTCCGAGCAGGCGCGGACGTTCGAGGTCCGCGAGGCCCTGCCCACCATGCCACTCATCGGCAATCTCGGGGCGGTGCAGCTCAACTACGGCTGCGGGGTGGAGGCCTGCGAGGCGGCGGTCGAGATGATCGGCGCCGACGCCCTCGCCCTGCACCTGAATCCGCTCCAGGAGGCCATCCAGCCCGAGGGTCAATCCGACTTCTCGGACCTCCTGCCCAAGATCAAGGAGGTGTGTGAACGCCTCTCCGTGCCCGTCATCGTCAAGGAGGTCGGGTGCGGCCTCTCAGGGGAAGTGGGGCAGAAGCTGGCGGACGTTGGGGTGAAGATCCTGGACTCCGCGGGGCTGGGTGGAACGAGCTGGGCTCGGATCGAGGCCAGCCGGGCCGGCGATCTGGACACCGGCGAGCTCTTCGCGGATTGGGGCATCCACACCCCGGAGAGCATCCTCCAATTGAGCGCAATCCCTGGTGTGAGCGTTATCGGAAGTGGGGGGGTCCGGAACGGCCTGGACTGCGCCAAGGCGCTCGCCCTCGGCGCCGACCTCGTCGGTGCGGCCTACCCCTTCCTTGCCGCAGCCGTAGAATCCCCGGAGAAAGTAGCGGACCGGATCGACCGAACTGTCGAAGAACTCCGGATTTGCATGTTCTGCACGGGGACCCGTACGATCCGAGGACTCCGTGAGGCCACGCTCCGCAGGAAGGCACTCGAGACATGACCGAACCGAACACCGCCGCGCAGGCTGAGAACATGCGCGAGGAGCTCATCCGCGCTCTCGCCGAAGGCCGCATGCGCCTTCACGAGCTGCCGGCGGACCTCTCCGGTGAGGAGGCGGCCGAGATCCGCCGCGCGGCCCTCGAGCAGCTCACGGGCGCCAACCTCGTCGACATGGCCAGGTACTCGATCGACTTCGAGACCGCCGCCCGCCGTAATTGCGAGAACATGATCGGCATCGCCCAGGTGCCCATCGGAGTCGCGGGTCCGCTCCTGCTTCGCGGTAAGCACGTCGACGGCGAGATCTACGTGCCGCTGGCCACGACCGAGGGTGCCCTCGTCGCGAGCGTCAACCGCGGCTGCACCGCCATCAAGGCGGCCGGCGGCGCCAGCGCCTTCGTCGAGGACACCGGCATGACGCGGGCACCCGTGTTCCGCACGGAGAGCATGGCCCAGACCCAGGAGTTCCTCGCCTGGGTCCGCGCCCACGAAGAGGACATCCGCGAACTCGCCGAATCGACGAGCCGGCACCTGCGGCTGATCGACATCCGGCCGTTCGCGTTCGGGACGTCCGTCTGGCTCCGCTTCCGCTTCATGTCCGGCGACGCGATGGGCATGAACATGGCGACGATCGCCGCGGAACGTGTTTGTCGCAAGCTGATCGGTCCGCGCACGGGCGTCGAGTGCGTCGCGTTGTCCGGCAACTACTGCATCGACAAGAAGCCGGCGAGCGTGAACTGGCAGGAAGGGCGCGGCAAGCGCCTCCACGCCGAGGTCGTGCTGCCGAAGGAGGTCCTCGAGACCACGCTCAAGACGACCGCCCAGGCGCTGGCGGAGGTCAGCTACCGCAAGAACCTGCTCGGATCGATCGCCGCCGGCGCGAACGGCTACAACGCCCACTTCGCGAACGTCGTGTCGGCGTACTTCATCGCCACCGGACAGGACGTTGCCCACGTCGTCGGCGGATCCACGGGGATCACCACCATCGAGGCGCGCGGAGAAGACGCGTACGTCTCGATCTACATCCCCGACATGCCGCTGGGCGCGGTCGGCGGCGGAACCTCCCTCAACACCCAAAGCGAAGGCCTGCGACTCATCGGCGCGATCCCCGATCCGGATCGCCCCGGCTGGGCCGCACGCCGAGTCGGCGAGATCCTGGCCGGCGCCGTGCTCGCGGGTGAGATCTCCCTCATGGCCGCGTTCACGTCGAACGACCTCGCGCGCGCCCACAAGCGGCTCGCGCGTGGCCAGCCGCACAACCCCAGCCCCGGGCTGCCCTTCCCCGGCACCCAGGCGGACCCGAACGAAGCCTGACCCGCGACCCATGTCCGAGACTGTGCGCCAGACCGTCGTCTCCGCACCCGGGAAGGTCATCCTCATGGGCGAGCATGCAGCCGTCTATGGACACCCGGCTGTGGTCGCTGCAATCGACCTGAGGTTGACGGTGACCGCTGCGCGCCGAGACGACGATCGCATCAGCATCGCCCTACCCGAACTCGAACACAGCGGCGTCGTCACGTGGAACGAGATCATCGCGTTCACCGACCAGGCTCGCGCGCGGTGGGAGCGCGCGTTCACGAGTAGCGAGGCCGACACGAACTGGACTCCGGAGGCCGGCCCCCCCGACCGGCTCGTTCAGCTCGCGCTGGGCGAGACCCTCGTCCGGTGTCCGCAAACGCCCCAGCTCGGAACCGGGTTCAAGATCTCGTCGAAGCTCCCGCTGGGTTCGGGATTCGGTAGTTCGGCCGCGCTCGCCGCGGGCGTCGCCAATGCGTACCTCGGTCTGACGGGAGTCGCGGAGGAACCTGACGCGATCCAGGACATCGCCCACGAGGTCGAACGGCGACAGCACGGCACGCCCTCGGGCGTCGACCACAACGCGGTCATCCGAGGCGGGCTGCTGTGGGCGCATCGCGACGGCGATGGTGAGCTCGTCCTCGAGCCGATCCGAAACCGGTCGCCATTGCTCGCCTGTCTGCGGCTGTTCCACTCCGGCAACCCCGCGGAGTCGACGGGGGTACTCGTCGCCGCTGTCCGCGAGCGCATCCAGCGGGCGGGGAAGCGCTTCATCCGCGCCATCGAGCGCATCGATCAGGCGACCCACGACCTGCGCAAGCTCCTCCTCGGCGGCGAGAACGAGCCCTCGCGACTCATCGCCCTGATCCGGCAGAGCGAGGCAGCGCTGGAGGAGCTCGGGGTCGTGCCGGAGCCCATCCGCCGCATCATCCGCAAGATCGAGGCTGCGGGAGGCGCCGCGAAGATCTCCGGTGCGGGCGCACTCACCGGCGAAGGTGGCGGGTCGATCCTCGTCTACCACCCGGAGCCCGAGCACATCGCCGGCTGGGACTTCCTGCGGTCGTGGCTCCCCCTTCCGGTCCGGCTCGGGACGGAGGGCCTGCGGTCCGAGGCGCGGCCGTCCGATTCGAGCGGACGGCCGATCACGCCCTCCGGTCCGGCCGAATCATGAGGCAGGTCACCGCGACCGCGCCCTCGAACATCGCGTTCATCAAGTACTGGGGCGCCCGCGACCTTTCGCTCGCGATCCCCGAAAACGCGTCCTTGTCGATGACCCTGGACGTCTGCCGCTCGACCACGACCGTCACGCTCCATCCGCACGACGGGCCGGACGAGATCCACATCGCCGGGGACGGCGGCGTACTCGTCGCTCCGCCCGAGTCATTCGTGACTCGGTTCCGCCGACACGTGGCGACGCTACGGGAGATGTCCGGCGGCCCAAGAGAACGCGTCGAGGCCGTGACCCGCAACACGTTCCCGAGCGACGCCGGCATCGCATCGTCCGCGTCGGGGTTCTGCGCATTGGCCCTCGCGGTGTCCACCGCGTTCGGCGCCGAGCCCGACGCGACTGACCTCTCCGTTCGCGCACGTCGCTCCGGCTCCGGCTCCGCTGCGAGGTCCGCCATGGGTGGGTACGTCGAGTGGCCGCCGCGGGACGATCCGGAAGGGCCCGCGTTCGCGTTCGCCGATCAAGACGCCTGGGAGCTTCGTGACGTCATCGCGTTGGTCCAACGCGGCCCCAAGGGCGTCTCCTCCGTCGACGGTCACCGCCGCGCCACGTCGAGTCCGCACTTCCGCACGCGGCAGAAGCTGGTGCACGCGCGCCTCGACATCGTGCGCTCGGCCATCCGCGACCACGATTTCGCCGCCCTCACCTCGGTCCTCGAGGAGGAGGCGCTCGAGTTGCATCTGATCGCGATGTCGTCCCGGCCGCCCATCCTCTACTGGAGCGCCGGTACGTTGGACGTGCTGCATCGCGTCCAGACCCTGCGCGCTGACGGGGTCCCGTGCGCGTTCACGATGGACGCCGGCGCCAACGTCCACGTCATCTGCCCCCCCGCGTCCGAAGACCAGGTCGCGGCGGGGCTGCAGGATCTGTCGTCGGTGGTCAGCATCATCCGCGATCGCACGGGCGGTGGCCCGTCTCTCCTCGAAGATCCGCTCGGCTGATGGACGTCGTGCTCGTGAAGTGGGGTGGCAGCCTCATCACTGACAAGACTCGGCCACGCCGCGCGCGTCACTCGGTCATCCGCCGGCTCGCCAACGAGCTGGCCGATGGGCAGCAGCGAGGTCGCGTACGGGTCGTGCTCGGACACGGCAGCGGCTCGTTCGGGCACGTTGCGGCCGCCGAGCACGGACTGCTGGAGACGTCGAATCCACGGCGTCAGGCCGAGGGCATCGCCGCCGTCCAGCGCGACGCGCACGACCTCCATCACCGGGTCACCGGCGCGCTCCGCGAGGCCGGCGCACGTGCGTTCTCACTACCACCGTCCGCGTGGGCGCTCGGCAGGGAGGGCAAGGTCGATCGTCTCTTCGACGCCCCGCTCCTGCGCTCCCTCGACGCAGGGCTCCTTCCGGTCGTATTCGGCGACGTCGTGATGGGAGCGAAAGGCCCCGCCACCATCTGCTCGACCGAACAGGTGCTGCTCGCAGTCGCAACCCGCCTGCGAAGGTGCGGGCATCGTGTCCGCCGCGTGATCTGGCTCGGGGTCACTGACGGCGTGTACGATGACGGCGGTGACCGCATCCCCGAGCTAACGCATGGTGCCTGGAAATCCGCGCAGCGTGCGATCGGCGGAGCCAACGCGGTCGACGTAACGGGAGGCATGCGGCTGCGAGTGGAGACCGCTCGCCGATTCGCGCGACTCGGCATTCCGTCGTGGATCGTGGACGGCAGAGAGGCGGGGATCCTCGTCCGCACGCTGGGCCGGCGGTGTGACGTCGGAACCTGGGTTCCGACGCGTCCGACATGAGCGGAAACGGTAGCGAACGCGAACAGAAGACGGTCGACCTCGACGACCTGCTCTTGAAGTCCAGCCGGACCTTCGCCCTGTCGATTCCACTGCTGCCGGAACCGACGCGCCGCGAGGTGACCGTCGCATACCTCCTGTTCCGGATCGCCGACACGTTCGAAGATGCGGCCGCCTGGAGCCGCGTCCGACGGCAAGAAGCGCTTGCGGCCTTCGTGCATCTCCTCGAACGTCCGCGGAGTCCGGACGTCGTTGGCCTGGTCGCGCAGTGGCTCGATGAGCCTCCGGTCCACCACGCGGGCTACCTCGAGCTGCTCAGCGAGACTCCCAGCGTCCTCGAAGCGTTCGACGCCCTGTTGCCCGCAGCGCGCGAACCCGTCCGCCGCCACACGGCGCGCACGGCGGAGGGGATGGCCGGGTTCGTCGGCCGCGGCAGCGAGGCCGGGGAATTGCGGCTGGATACGTTGCAAGACCTGCGTGACTACTGCTACGTCGTCGCGGGCATCGTCGGCGAGATGCTCACCGAGTTGTTCATCGTCGGCCATGCTCCCCTCGCAGCAGACGCCGATGCGCTCCGCGGTCGCGCGGCCGCGTTTGGCGAAGGCCTGCAGCTGGTGAACATCCTCAAAGACGCATCGGCCGACGGCGTCGAGGGGCGACGGTATCTCCCCAAGGGTGTCGACCTCGCAACGGTGTTCGAGCTCGCACGCACCGACCTCGACCGTGCGGCGGAGTACACGACGCTGCTTCACGACGCGGCGGCGCCGCGCGGCATGATCGCGTTCAACGCGCTCCCGGTCCAGCTCGCGCGCGCCACCCTGGACCGCGTGGAACAGCGCGGCTCGGGCGCGAAGCTCACCCGCCCCGAGGTGTTCGCGGCCCTCGCTGCCATGAACGCCGACCTCGACGCGGGACGCACCCCCGTTCGCCCCCGCCAGACGGAGACCGGGTCCTGATCATGGCCACCGTGTTCCCTCAGCGCAAGATCTCGTGATCCCGGTCGAGGTCGGCCACCCGCGCGGCGACGTCTGCGACCTCCGCGTACCGGTCCGCGAACCCGGCCACGTGCGCCGCGACCGCGGCGTCCAGCGATCGAGCCCGGGTGGGGTCGTCAGCAGCGTGTGCGAGCGCCTTCAGGCAGCGGATACGCAGATACTCGGCGACCGCCCGAGCGCGCTGGCGGCGGTGGGTCTGCTCGAGATCTCGCGTGTCGGAGAGGAGTCGATCGATCGTGGCGAGCCCGTCGGCGGGGACGCCCGCGCGTAGCTGGTCGAACCCGGCCCGCAACCGCACCGTCCACCGCCGCGGCACGCGCTCCCGCCACCCACCGAACCGGCCGCGCCCCGTGAAACGGAGCAGCTCGGCGACCTCCCGGCGGGGACCGAAGGCAATGAGCATCGCGGGCAACACCACGAGGTCCGCCACCAGGGCGAGCACCATGGCCACCGCGACGAGCAGTCCGAACTTGATCATGGGAACGAACGTCGACAGGGCGAGCACCGAGAACCCGCTCGCCGCCATCACCGTGGTCGTGAGGACGGGCCACCGGACGGTGCGGAGTGCTCGCGAGACCGCGCGCCGCGGGGCCCGGGTCGGGTCGTAGTGGGCGAGCACGTGCACCGTGTCGTCGACGGCGATCCCCAAGGCAATCGCCCCCACCATGACAGTCGCCGCGTCGAGCGGAAGACCGAACCAGCCCATGCCCCCGTAGAGGACCGCGAGCGGTAGCAGATTCGGCACGGCGGCGATGAGGGTCAGGCGTAGCGAGCCCAGGCCGAGGAAGATGATGGTCCCGACCAGGAGGAGCGCGAGTCCGAGACTCTTGAGCTGGCTCTCGACGAGCAGGGTCTGGACCCGCACCCCGATGGGACCGTGCCCGGTGATGGTCACGATCGCGCCCGGGATGGCGGCTTCGAGCCGCGCCGCGATCACGGAGAGCCGGTCGAGGAGATCGGCCACGGTCCTCGCTTCATCGGTGACTCCGCCGATCTGGATGCGCGTCGTCGCGCCGTCAGGCCGGGTCGCGAGCCACGCATCCAGCAGCTCCGAGACCTCGTCTCCCTCCGTCTCCAGACCCGGCATCCAGGCGGGGCGCTCGACCACGCCGACGAGGACCGCAACGAACGGCGCGAGCGCCACCCCGTCGTGTCGGGGGACGTCGGCTGGCACATCCGCATCGAGCTTCGCGAGCTCCTGCAGCAACCGCTCCCGGTCGCGCTCGGAAACCCTGCGGGTCGCCTCCCCGCGCAGGAATGCCAGCAGGTCCGGCAGCCCGACGGCGTGACGGACGGATGGCGATGCATCCCGGGCGTCGCGGGCGGCCCGCGCCAGGTGCGCAACGACGTCCGCGCTCGCGAAGTAGCGCACATCGGGAACGCGCACCAGCAACTCGACCCCGAATACGGGTGCGCTCCGGGATCGCAGCTCTTCGTAGTCTCTCGTCACCTCGTGACCGGCCGGTAGGAACCCGATCGCGGCGGAATCCACGGTGATCCGCATCATGCCCATGCCCCCGAGCACCAGGGCGAAGAGCGTGCCCACCAGGACCGCAGGGGCGTGCAACCGGGAGCTGGACTCGTCGTCCATGACCCCGTCCCCACGCGGGCGGGCCGGGAGCCAGCCCAGCGCGCCACACGCCGGGAGCAGGGTCAGGGCCACCCGCCACGCGACGAAGATCCCCACCGCCGCGAAGATCCCCATCTCCCGCACGGGGATGATCTCCGAAGCCATGAGGGCAAGAAACCCGCAGGCCGTCGTCAACGACGCCACCCGACACGGACCGCGTATGCCGTCGATCGCGCGCGCGACGTCCTCCAGTCGACGCGACGGATCGGCCGTAGGGCCGCGGGTACGTAGCGCCCCGAGGACGTGCAACGACACCGTCGATCCGAGGACGAGCAACACCACGGGTAGCCCACTCGTGAGGAGGTTCAGATCGCGGCCGGCGAGCGTCATCGTGGCGAGCGTCACCGGCAGCGTGACGACGGTGGTGCCGAGGACCGCGGCGGTCGCAGCAAGCGATCGCGTCAGCAACAGCAACGCCAGGAACGCGACCGCCCCCAAGAACGGGAACAGCCGCCCCCCTTGCTGTGAGCTGGCCGCCGCGAGCGCAGCGTCGAGGATGGGAGCACCAGCGGCCACGATCTCTCCGCCCTGCAGGTCCTCGCCGGAGCGAACCTCCCCGAACGCGGCGAGGAACGCCGCACGCTCCTCGGGCGTAAGGTCGCCCGGCAACCGGACGACGAGCACGGGCATGGGCCGCGCGTGATCACCGACGACGAAGAGGTCCCCGACGAGCGGGAGCGCAGCCGCCGCGGCGCCGTTGCCCGCCGCCATCAACCGCCGAGCCCGCGGAACGGTATGAAGTCCGTCGACGCCGAGCACGAGCCGCCGTCGGGTCGTGCCCCCGCGCCACAACCGGGCGTCCTTCTCCTCGATGGCGCTCGCGATACGCTCGAGCCGCGCGAGCCCCGTTGGCCCCAGGGGGTCCTCGCCGGCCACCCCGACGAGGATCGCCTGGTCGTCGCCGAAGAGGTCCAACGCCCGCCGGAGCGCGCGCCACGCCGCATCGCCCTTCACGATGAAGACGTCGGTGCTCTCATCGACCCGGAGCCCGCCGACCACGATGGTGCCCACTGCGACGGCGAGCGCCAACCCCAGGATCACCAACGTCGTGACCGGACGTCGGATGGGCAACGGAATGGTCGGTGGCATCGGCGGGCAGGTTACCCGAGGTCGGTCGACAGGCGGACGCCCTTGCTGCTACGCTCGCCCGTCCGACGGTCCCGCGAATGTCCCCTGAGCCAGCTTCATCTCCCGGCGCGCTCGTTCTGTCCATCGAGACTCCACGCCGCCGCGCCGCCACGATTGCGATCGTCGCGACGTTCTGTCTCGTGTGCGCCGGAACCGGCGCCATCGACGCGCTGCTCTTCCACCCCCCTCCGAAGCTCGGTCCCCAGGAGCGGACGACGGAGGAGCGCCGGCGGGAAGACGCCCGGCTGCCCGATGGGACGCTCGCCCGCTGGGTCGAACGCCAGATCTCGACCCGGTCGCCCGTGCGTCGGAGCGCCGGGCAGTGGTTCGGGACGCTGACCTACGCCATCGACGGCCAGGCCCACAGCGGCATGTTCACCGGCCGCGACGGCTGGATCTACCTGACCGTCGGCTTCTGGAATCATCGCCGCCCCCTCCCCCTGGCCGACGGCGCAGCCCACCCGATCTCGGTGCTCAATCGAAGGCTCAGCGCGCTCGGGATTCGACTGCTGGTGATGCCCATCCCGAGCAAGATGATGATCCTGCCGGACCATCTCCCGGAGGGACGGACGTCGCGACCGGATGTCTACGTACGTCTCGTCGAATCGCTTCGCCGATCCGGCGTCCGCACGCTCGACTTGCGGGCACTCTGGCAACGACACGACGAGTTCCAGGTGTTCCCGCGCACGGACTTCCACTGGAGCGCGCGCGGTGCCGAACTCGCGGCGCGGGAGATCGCGCGCGTGACCGGCACCCTCGAGCCGCTGCCCGGCACGCGAGTGACCGACCTGGGCCCCGAGGTGGACATGGGCAGCCTCCTCACGGCCTCCGGACTCGACACCGGGCTGCTCGCCGGCGGACTGAAGGGCGTCGCGAACTTCTTCGGCACGCTCCACGACATCCCCCGGGTCGACGTCTGCGACCTCGATGGGAATGTCGTCTCCGAGGACGATCTCGCGCCCATCGACGATCCGCCCGTCACCGCGCTGGGCACGAGCTTCAGTGGGACGTCTCGCTACGGACGCTTCCTCTCCCATCACTCAAACCGCCGGATTCGAGTCCTCTATGTCGCCGGCGGGGGCGCCATGGGTTCGGTCGAGCTGCTCATCCGACGCGGACTCGGTAAGCCGCTCCCGAAATGGCTCGTATGGGAGTTCCCGATCACGGAGATCATCCCCCGTCCGGTGAGCTTCGAGGGCATCGAGGAGTACATCGCTTCCGGCACGTCGCCCCGTAACGTCTCGCCCCTACCCGCACCGGCGGCACGCCGCATCATCGGCGAATGCCGACGGCTGAGCATCGGCCGGTACGACCTCGGTCCACGCCCGTGGCGAACCGACGTCGGCGCGCACCTCGTTCACCCGGGAGACGGGACGATCATGCTGCGTCTCCACGGCTCCGTCAGCCGCGCCGCCGTGGTCATCGTCGGCCGCGGCGCGGCCGCTCGATCGTTTCCCTGGCCCGCCGACGTCGGACATGTGGACCTCCCGCTCATGGGCGGTCCCCTCACCGAGGGCTGGCGCGTCGCGTTCCGTTCCACACCCGGATGCGTACTCGACCTGAAGAAGGTCGAGCTCGTGTGGGACGTCGACACGCGGAACAGCACCGAAGCGAAGGTCGCCGCGGTGAAGACGGAGGGTCCTGGCTTCTCCCAGACGCTCCACTTCGGCGAAGCCCCGAAGATGAACCGCCAGGGAGTCGTCACCATCCAGCTCGACGCAAAGGGCACGTTCAGGAACCGGCTGAACGTCCGCCTCGAAGGCCGCGCCGGCACCATCGTCGACCTGGGAGGCACCCGCATCACCCGCCAGGGTCTCCTGGTGCTCCCGGTGCACCGCCTCGGCGACGAACCCGTGGCCCGCGCGGTCCTCACCAGCGATGGCCCGCGGCCGAAGCAGCTCGCCACCGCCGCGAACCTCCTGCCGATGCGCACCCTGCTCTGACCGGGAGCGTATGAAGCAACCTGCTCCGGATGGGAGCGTATGAAGCAACCTGCTCCGGATGGGAGCGCGGAC
>NZBC01000204.1 GCA_002687715.1 Planctomycetota bacterium
CACGACGGACGTACTGCCTCGGCGTGCGGGCGATTCGCCGCGCGTACCGAAACCCGAAGAAGGCGTCGAAGACCAGGAGCGCCACGAGCAGAGTCCCGATGATCGGAATCCAGGGCGAGATCCCAGTCGCAGTGAGAGCGGCGAGGTCGTTCGTAAGGACGAATCGGTGGTCGGAACGGAACTCCCGCTCGGCGACCTCCCGCACGTCGTCTACGGTCAGGGCCTTGAGCTCCCGGATCGGGTCAGGCGGAGACGAGCCCGTGAGCATCAGCTGCCAGGTCTTACCGACGACGTCGTCGAGCTTGGAGCCGCGGATCTGGCGAATGACGTTGCGACGCGTCGTCTGGAACTCCTCGTCGTCCAGGTGCGCCATCTGGTCGAGGGTCTGGGCAAAGATCCGTCGGATCTCCTCGATGGGCTCGCGACTTCCGGCCTGGATGCGAAGCTCGAGGCGCCACGCGTTGACGCGAGCGACCACGTCCGCTGATCCCCCGTCGTACGCGAGGGCCCGCTTCGTCCTGATCTCCTTGAAGAGGCGATGAGGAATCGCCGACTCGAGGATCCACAGCGCCGCAAGCGTTCGCGGGTCGCGCTTCCGGATGTGGTACCCGGTGATCAGCGTCCCTTGCGCCATGGAGAGCCCGGTGAGCAGGCGCTCCCCCGACCACGCGCGCGGCTGGACGACACCGGGTTTCATGGTGCCGCCGGTACGGACGTCTTTGAACGCCGCCTCGATCCACTGCAGCAGATCCTCGCGCGAACCGCTTCCGCGAAACGCGACGATCATGTTCTCGGCCCGATAGTGCGTACGGTGAAAAGCGCGGACATCGTCCGCGTCGAAGGTGCGGATGTGGTCGCGGTCGCCTCCGACGGCGCGCGCGAGCGGATGACCTCGATAGAGCAGGCCTTCGACCAGGGTGTCCTTGATGTCCTGGGGATTGCGGAGCCGGATCTCGTCGATGACGACGTTCACTTCTTGCTTGACGTCAGTCGGATCGAAGCGAGGTCGCGCCATCATGTCGCCGACCTGCCCGACCATCCACTCCGCCTGTGTGGGCGGTCCGCGAAACCAGTAGAAGGTGCTATCGGGCCCGGTCCATCCGTTGTGGTCGATACCACGTTCGCGCTCAGCGCTGTCTCTCTCCGACGTCGAGCGTTCCATCGTCGACTTGAAGAGGCAGTGCTCGACGAAGTGGGCGAGACCGGTGTGGTGGAGTTCCTCCTCCATTCGCGACCCGGTACCGATGTGGACGCCGATCTTGAAGTGACCCATCCCTTGGCCGCCGAAGTCCCAGATGCGGACGCCGCTGGACGTCATCATCGCGGCCGGATAGGGAGTCGACTGCCCGTGCAGGAGCCCGGCCAGGGCGATCAGGGCAATCTCGACGAGGATCACGACGCGCAGCATGGGTCGTCCAGGGTATCACCCGTTGACCCCGAACAGTGCCAGGACCGCGGTCGCAAAACTCCCGGATGGAAGCTCGAACGCGAACAACCACGTCCCCGGCGCCTCCTTCTGCACAGTGGCACCGCCGAGAGGTGCCACGAGTGCGCGGCGGGCGCCCACGAACGTGTTCTTGGGTAGGTGCCCGGCTTGGAGGTCCGGAGACCATCCCGCGGCAGCCAGGGCTTCCGACTCGATGCGCGCGGCGTCACCGCTCGGGAGCAACATCTTTCGCCCCGGCAGTGGACCCGTGGCGGCGATCTCCAGCGTCGCCGCCCGCGGCTGCTCGGCCTCGTAGTCCTCCACGGCGAAGCACGCCCCGTTCGCGAGCTTCATCGCGACGTCGCCCGGTACGAGCGCGCGACCGTCGCGCAGCCGTGCGTCGAGCACGCGGTTGAAGCACGCGGACTGCCACGCCGAGAGGAGGAAGTCCCGGGCCCGCCGAGGCAGGGTCGAGACGATCGCGGTCGGCTCGAGCCCGTCGAGAAGTCCTTGGGCAACGTGCCGTTCCAGGTCCATCCCCGGAGGCAGGACCTTCAACGCTCCTCCCGGACGTCCCGCGGCCATCTCGGCTCGACCCGCCGCGACGCGCTCCGCTTCACCGGCGACCGGCTCTGCGATTCGGGCCAGGAAGACCCCTGGATCCGCATCGACGAGAGCGGCCCCGAGGACGTGGTTGCGGCCGAACGTCCCGAATCGCTGGGCCCCGAACCCGTTCGGCGCCCCTGAAGTGGCGAACCGTCGCAGATGCCCGGCGACGTCCGCCTCCGGGGGATCTGCAGCTTCGCGGACGCGAATGCGGAACCTGTTCCCGCGCAGGTGCCCCGTCCGCAACCGGTTGCGATGGGGGATCGCGTCCAGCACTTCCAGTCCCGCGATCGACAAGGCCCGCACCCGGTCGACGTCGGCCCGGGGCAGGCTGATCCACTGGCGAGTCACGGCGTGGCGGTCCTTGTACCCGGCCCACCCGGCCTGCCGGGTGGACACGCCGGCCGCCCGAGTCAGCCGCCTGACTGCCTCCGGTGTGGTGAGCCCACGCTTCTCGATCCACACGTAGAGGTGTTCGCCCTCCCCGCAAGGCAGATACTGCGGGATCTCCTCGACCTCGAAATCCTCCCGCTCCACCCGGATCCGACCACCCAGCCGCGGACCGGACCCCGCGGGCACGGGTGGCGACGTGGGATCGAAGGTCATGGGCGGAACTCTACGTACAATGCCAGGGTGCGGGTATCGATCATCGGAGACGACACGGCCAGCTTTCGCACGGAGGTGCAGGCGGCCGGCATGACCATCGTGGACGACGCTCCCGACGTGATCATCGCGTATGGCGGCGACGGGACCTTCATCGGTGCGGAACGCTTCTTCCCCGGAGTCCCCAAGGTCGGGATTCGGCGGGAGGAGACCACCATCAAGTGCGGCGCGCACGACAACGCCGTCGTACTCGGACGCCTGGCGGCCGACGCGCTCGAAGAAACGAAGCTCATGAAGCTCCACGCCGAGTTCAATGACACGGAGATCACCGCGGTCAACGACGTGATCCTCCGCAACACGGACCCTCGCGCGGCGGTCCGGTTTTGCGTCGAGCTCAACGGACGGAGGGTCACGGAGGAACTCATCGCGGACGGACTCGTCGTGTGTACGCCGTTCGGTTCGTCGGCGTACTTCCGTTCGATCACACGCACCGTGATCCGCACCGGCATCGGGGTCGCGTTCAACAACTGCACCGATCTCTTGAACCACCTCGTCGTCGGAGAGGACGAGATCCTGCGAGTCCGGCTCGCGCGGGGCCCTGCGACTCTCGCCGCCGACAACGATCCTGTTACTTTCGCCATCGACGACGGACAGACCGTTGACATCCGGCAAGCGGACGAGCCGTTCCGCGTGCTCGGCGTCGACACGCTGCGGTGCGCCGAGTGCCGATACGTCCACGCGCCCCGCCGCCGCTACTGACTCAACGGGGTTCCCCATGCGCCGCCTCCTCGCCCTTGCGCCTCTGCTTCTGCTTGTTGCTTGCCGCGGCACCAGCGTCAAGCTGTTCGACAACACGATCATCGAGGGGCACCAGAAGCAGAAGGTGATCCGACCCGTCGTGTACGGCGCGGGGCTATCGCTCCGGTCGTGGAACCCCAACGGCGAGCACGGATGGTGCGAGGTGACGTCACTGATTCACGCCCGCCTGGTCACGTTCGACCTCCGCGGCCGGCTGCAGTGTGACCTCGCCCGGACGTACGGGTTCGAGGACGACGGGCGCACTCTGCGCATCACCCTGGACGACGGCGTGTTCCACGACGGCCGCCCCGTCACGGCAGACGACGTCGTCCGTACGCTGGACCTCGCACGCGCCGACCCAAAGTCGGAACCCGGACGCAACCTCGCCGCCGTCGAACGGGTGGAAGCCACGAGTGCGAAGGAGCTGCGCGTCGTTTGCAAGAAGCCGTTCCCCGAGCTACCCGAGGTCCTGACTGAGGTCGCGGTGCTGCCGGCGCACGTGGTCGGCAAGGACGCGAGCGCGTTGGAAGCGCTCCCCATCGGTGCGGGGCCGTTCCAGGTCGCGGACCAGGCAGGGCGTTCCTACACCCTCATTCCGCACCCGCAATGGCACGGCGGACAGGTCCGTCCACCTGCCGTCATCGTCCGCGTGATCGAAGACGATCGCGAACGCGCGCACCTGCTCGCCCGCGGCCACGTCGACCTCGCGTGCGTGAAGCCCGAGATGCTCACGCTGTTCGGAGACCGGTCCCGATTCCGCATCCACCGCGCGCGCACGGGCGTGATCCGCGCGATCCCCCTCGACGTCAAGGCCCCGGGGCTCGACGACCCGCGGGTCCGGCGCGCGCTCTCGGCGCTCGTCGATCGCGAGGCGCTCGTCGACACCGCGCTCGGCGGTCTCGGACGACCCGCGTACCAGCTCCTCGCCCCGGCGAGCCCGGGGTTCGACAGCGCACTCGATCAACCGGACCTCGACCCCGCCGCCGCCCGGAAGCTCCTCGACGACGCCGGCTGGATCCGGGATGACGACGGCACCCGGCGGCGGAACGGCGCACCGCTCCGAGTCCGCCTCGTGGCGTGGCAGGGCGAGTCCTTTCGCCGGCAGGCGGGCGACCTGATCGTCGACGGCTGGCGCCGTGAGGGCATCGCCGCGGAAGTCATCCGGGTGGACCGCGACGGATACACCCGACTCGCCCGCGATCTTCACGGCAACGCGGAAGGCTACGTCGGCGGGTGGGGTGCCCTCGCGATGCCCGTCTCCGTCCTCGCGAAGAAGTGCGCGACCGGAGGCGTCCAGAACCGGCTCGGTTTCTCGGACGCGACCGTCGATCGCACGCTCGCCGAGGCGGCGACGGCGGTGAGGATGGGCGAGCGCGTCGCCGGCGCCCGCACGGCGCAGCGCCGCATCCGCGAGCTCACCCCGTGGATCCCGCTCGTCTACGCCGACTACCTCTTCGTGGCCCGAGCGGAGGTCAAGGGCCTCGTCATCGACGTCGTGGACTCATGGTACGAGTGGCCCCGCAATCTCTGGCGTATCCGCGTCGAGCAGTAGCGCGAAGCCGGGAGCGCCGACCTCCAGGTCCGCTCTGGGTCCGGATCCGGCTTCGCCGCCGGAGCGGACCTGGAGGTCCGCGCTCCCCGGGGAAACGGAGATTGCTTCACTGGCTCCGGAGCTTCGCGCTAGGGCGCCGTCGGCTGACGTACCAGCCGCTGGATCGCCGAGACGAGCTCCTCCGCCTTGATCGGCTTGGAGACGTATTCGTCCATGCCGGCGGCGAGACACTCTTCGCGGTCGCCGGCCAGCGCGTTGGCGGTGAGGGCGATGATGGGCGTGTGGTTCTCCGTGCCCTTCTCGCGAGCGCGGATCGCACGGGTGGTTTCCGCGCCGCCCATGACCGGCATCTGCATGTCCATCAAGACGACGTCGAACGCAGCCTCCGCTAGGATCTCCAACGCTTCGCGACCGTGGCTCGCAACCTCCACCTCGTAGCCCCGCTTCTTGAGCATGAGCACGGCCAGACGCTGGTTCACACAGTTGTCCTCGACGACGAGGATCCGGAACGCCATGGCGCCGTCTCCGGCGCATTCGCCATAGACGCCCGCCTTCCAACGGGTGCCCAGGACGCCCGCCATGGCATTGAACAGCTCGGACTGCTTGACGGGCTTCGAGACGTGGGCGTTGACCTCGATCGCGTGGACGCAGTCCGCCTGATCGAGCTTGCCCGCCTGGGTGACCATGATGACCGGGAGACCGCGGGTGGACTCGGACCCGCGCAGCTCTTCGAGGATCGCCACGCCATCCGGGGACGGCATGTCGAGATCGAGGATGGCGAGGCCGAACGGCCGATCGGTCGCCGCGGCATCGCGGATTGCTGCCAGCGCATCCGCTCCACTGGTGAAGGTCGTGGGTTCGATCTCCCACGATTCGAGCACCTCCGACAGTGCGGCGGCGCAATGCGGATTGTCGTCGGCGACGAGCACGCGCAGCTCCTTGAAATCGACCTCGGTCGGAGCAATGTCGTCCTCGAGCGGCCCGTGATGGATCGGGAAGCTCGTGGTGAACTGGAAATCGCTGCCCCGCCCTGGATGACTCTCCACCCAGATGCGGCCGCCCATCATCCGTACGAGTTGCGCGGAGATGGCCAGCCCGAGACCGGTGCCGCCGAATCGTCGCGTCGTCGAACCGTCGGCTTGGGAGAACGCCTGAAAGATGAGGGACTGCTTCTCGAGGGGGATGCCGATGCCGGTGTCCCGCACCGAGAAGTGGAGCACACACCGATTTGCCATCCCCGATTGCCGCGAAACGCTGACGACAACCTCCCCTTGCTCGGTGAACTTGATCGCGTTTCCGATGAGGTTCACGATGACCTGGCGCAGACGGCCGACGTCGCCCACGACCCGGTCTGGCACGCTCGGCGCGACCTTCCAGATAACCTCGAGGTCCTTGTCGTGCGCGGAGAAGGCGAGCGTTTTCACGGTGTCCGAGAGACTCTCTCGCAACCCGAAGGGCGCCGGATCAAGCTCGAGCTTCCCGGCCTCGATCTTGGAGAAGTCGAGAATGTCGTTGAGCAGCGTCAGCAAGGACGCCGCCGACGAACGCGTGGTGGCGAGGAACTCCTCTTGCTCCTCGGACAGCTCGGTCTCGAGAGCGAGCTCCGTCATTCCGATGATGCCGTTGAGCGGAGTCCGGATCTCGTGGCTCATGTTGGCGAGGAACTCGGACTTGGCCTTCGTGCCCGCTTCCGCCCGCTCCTTCGCGGCCTTGAGGTTCGCGTTGACCTCTACGAGCTCGTAGGTGCGCCGCTCGACCTCTTCTTCAAGGTGATCCCGGTGGCGGGCGAAGTCGAGGTCGCGTTCGCGCAGCTGTTCGAGCATCTCATTGAAGCGCGCGATGAGCCGGCCCGTCTCGTCGTAGGCGGTTGATTCGGCCCGGTGGTTGTAGTTCTTGGTCCGGGCGACGTCGTCCATGACCGTCGCGAGGTGGGTGATGGGTCCGGAGATCAACCCTCCCAGGCGTGCTGACAGCAGGAACGTGCCCAGAGTGAGGACGATCAT
Source organism: Planctomycetota bacterium (assembly GCA_002687715.1). GTDB lineage: Bacteria > Planctomycetota. Next base: position 6,989 of record NZBC01000204.1, read on the forward strand.
GACGACGCCAACTACGAATAGCAGCTGGCTCGCCAGCGACCGCTCTCGACTCCGGTCTGCTTCGATGTAGAGCATGCCGACGACCGGGTCGGCGTCCGCGCCTTCCTCGTTCGTTTCGTTCTCGTCGCTCTCGTCATTCGTGGGTCGAAGAACCTCGCGCACGATGATCAGTCGATCGTCGGTGAACCGGCGACCTGTGGAGCCGAGCGAGTCCGGAAACTCCTTCGTGACATTCTCCCGGGCGTCGACCGCGAACGGAGAGAAGCGGCCCTCGACGTTCCGAAACAGGCAAACGCGACGTACGTGAGGCGCCGTCAGGAGCGGGTGGAGGTAGGTCCTGGCCTCGCTCGCGAACCCCATATCCAGCGCCAGGTCACACTGCTGTCCAACCGCATCGACCAGAGTCTCCAGGTCTCCCGCGACCGTGTCGCGGAGCGTCCGCGCACTAGCGGAGTAGAGGACGATGCTGGCCGTCAGCAGAACGACGGTGCTCGTCGCCATCACGGCGAGCGTCATCTTCGTCTTGATGGACAGATTCCGAAGGAAGCGGCTCATCACTTCTTGTTCGCCAGCTTCAGCAGCTTGGTGCTGATCTTGAGGCCCCGACCCTGCGCACGCTTGCTATCGATCTGGAAGCGGACCTTCCGGCTTCGAAGGACGAAGTTGAACATCCCCCCGGCAGCGAGGAATCCCTTCTCCTCGCCTATCGTCAGGATGGGCTGCCGTCCCACGGACTTGAGCGCCGCATCTCGTCTCGCGGCCTTCACTGTCCGGGGCACGAAGAGCACGTGGACTCCCTTCGCGTCCTGAGGGCGGGTGATCACCTTGATGGTGACGCGGTGCGATCCGACCTTCTTGCCTGCGAGCTCCGCGCGACCCCCCTTGCCCAACGGATCCGTCTCGAGGATGCCGACGACGATGTTCTGTTTCGCCTTCAATGCCGCGGTCGGCCACGTGGTGAAGCGAATGAAACGCAGCATCATCGCGGCCTTCAATTCGTACTCCGGAACCTGCAGAGGTGAAGAGGGGCGCGTGCCGATCGAGCTCGTAGCGGCCGCCAGAGCGGACCCCGGCGCGGGATCCTGCGCGGAAGCGAAGGTCGCCACCGCGAAGAGCATCGCGATCCGGAGGGTGCCGCGGGCGGCCCTTCGGGAGGAGCTGTGGATCGGTCGCATCATCTGGATGGTGTCAACGCCCGTTGGCCCGGCGGCTCTAGAAGGTGAACTCCAGCGAGAGGTACGCGAGCCGTTCGATCTCTGCCGCAGGTCGGTTCAGCGTCGGTCCGTACTCGTCGTGACGGCCGTCCAGGATGTTCTGCACACCCGCGGTCACCTGCATCCACTCCGTCGCCTGCCACGCCACCTGGACGTCCCAGCGAAGGTACTCGGACACGCGTCGGTTCTGGATTTCGTCTACGAAGTAGATGACGGAGTTGAGCTGCAGCTCGTCGGTGACGTCCCAATACGAGCGAACGTTGAGCTGGTGGCGGGGATAGTCGTCTTCGGGGCTGCGCGCGGTCGGATCCGCGCTCTGACTGAGCGGGTCGATGTCGGTTTCCGTGTACGAGTAGCTGCCGGCCAACCGCCAGTTGTCGGTCACGCGCCACTGAACCGCGAGCTCAGCGCCGTAGACCTGACCCCTCGCCTTGTTGTCGAACGTCGCCGGGATGAACACGATCGGCCCCATGGGTCCAATCGTGACCACGGGCGCGCCGACTTCCGCCGTCCGCAGATTGTCGTAGTGGTTATAGAACAGGGCGAGGTCGAACGAGAGGTTGTCGTCGGGCCTCACTCGATACCCGACCTCGAATGCCGTCACGTCCTCGGACACGACCCCGTCGTCACCCGAGAACGTCACCAGGGACAGCGGTATCATCCCCATCGGCGGGATGGGCGTCAGGGTCACTCCGACGTCGTGGTCGACGCGGCCCGGGGTACGTGCGGCACGCGACACCGCCGTCCACAGGGTGTGAGCCGGGTTCGGAGCCCAGAGGAGACGGACGTTCGGTTGGACCTCGAAGCCCGAGAAGTCGTTGTGCTCGAACTTCGAGCCAATGGTCAGGAAGAGCTCGTCTTCAGCGAGCGTGATCGTGTCCTGGATGAACGCGGACAACAGCTGGGTCTCCCGGCTCGAAGGCGTGAAGAAGATGTCGAAGCTGTTGTCGTTGGAGTCCGCTGTGTATCGGTAGCCGACCCCCCAGATGAGCTCGTGATCCTCGCCCAGGTGGAACCGGTGTTGGAAGTCGAAGTCGAACGTATCGACGCTCTGCCCAAGCAGGTCCTGATGGCGCTCCGTGTGATCGAAGTAGAGCTGCAGGGTCAGATCCTGGTCGGTTGATATCGAATGGCTCCACCGACCTTGGAGGAACCACCCGGCATGCCCAACGGTCTGGTCTCTGGGGACGAGATAGGGTGGAGTCAAGACGACGAACTGGTTCAGCTCCTCGGCGTGGCCCTTGAAGTAGTTCCCCTTGAACATGAACTCGTCGTCAGACGACGGCCGCCAATCGACCCGGAAGCCGCCGCGCAACGCGTCCCAGTCGTCGGGGAAGTCCTCGCCGTTGCCGAACGCGCCACCGTCACGGTCGAACCACTTGCCCCACACCCGGAACCACGCATCGTCGGACAGCTCGTCGCCATAGCGGAACGCCGCCCACGGGAGGTTGTCGTTCGTGCTGTAGCCGGTCTCGAAGAGGAACCCCTGCGTGTCCTCGGCGCTCTTGGTGATGATGTTGATGACGCCGTTCACGGCGTTCGCGCCCCATAGCGTCGCGCCTGGTCCGCGAACGACCTCGATAAACGGTCGACGTCCTGGAGAATCAGATCCTGGTCGCTCCAGTAGGTGCCGGAGAAGAGCGGGTTGTAGATCGTGCGCCCGTCCATCAGGGTGAGCAACTTGTTGGCAAACTCGTCGCCGAACCCCCGGGCGGAGATGGACCATCGACTGCGGCTCAGACTGCCAACGTGCAGGCCCGGGACCACGCGCAGCGCATCAGCGACCGACTGCGCGCCGAGGCGCTGGATATCCTCGTCGGTGATGACGTAGACCGCGGCCGCCGATCGCGACACCTTCTGCGCCTTCTTGGCCACGGAGGTCACCTCCATGTCCATCAGCGCTTCCAGCGACAGCTCATCCTCGTCGGGCTCTTCCTGCGTACCAGCGCCCTCCCCCGTGGGCTGGGCGATGACCGGGCAGGCGAAGGCCAGCAGCAGGACCACGAGGACCCTCATGATCCCGTTCCCGGCGCTGGCACGCGTAGCAGGCAACCCTGGCCGGTGGATGAAACCCATGGCCTTTCCCCCCTCGGCACGGTCGTCTCAATCACGCCCCGAAGCGACGACTGTGTCCCCGGCCCCCCTCCAGAGGCCGTCCCTCAGTTTCGCGCCCGTTTCGGCGCGTCCTTCACGAGGCAGGTCGGCCCAACATGAACCGACCACCCCGGGAACTTTGTCGGCGCCCGCCGGTTCCGCGCCGGAGTCTTCGTCTCGCCTGGCTGCTCAACTGTCGACGCAGCCCGAGCCCGTGCCGCAAAGCGCGACGATGCGTGTCGAAAGGTCGTGGCCGCCGGCGCTACTCGGCGACGGTGCTCGCGAGGTGACCCTCCTTCTCCAGGAGGGCGGCGCCGTCGTCCTTCACGGGCCCCTTGGCCAGGACGTAGCCCTTGACGGGCTTTTGAGGGTTCTGTTGCTGCAGCACCCCGACCATCTTCAAGAACCCCTGCGCGTCCTTCGCGTTGAATCCGGTCTTCTTCGGCCACGGCAGCAACGCCCACGTCGCCGTGCGGGACCGCGCGACGACCAGAGTGTCCTTGCCCTTGCCGCCGATCTCCCCGGGCTCGATCTCCTTGATCTCGGTGAAGCGGGGCAGACGGATGGTCTCTTTCTCGAGGACGATGGGCGATCCCTTCTTCAGCCGACGGATCAGCCCCTCGCTGCTCATCAATTCACTCAACGCCAGTCCTCCGGACACGGCCGCGACGGATGTCTCCCACGGCCGCGGTGTCAGCACCGTGTGCAATAGGAGAGGGGCGCGCAATCCAGGGCTTCGGCCCTCCGGCCAACCCCTGGGAACAGATCCATGGTACGCGCACGGACGCCCCATCGTCAAGGTCCGGCGTTCCCCCGAATCAGCGCAACTACATCGTGATCAGATGGTTACAGCAATCATCCCTGCAGTGCTTGGTCAAGATCCTCCAGCAGATCCTGGACGTTCTCGATCCCGACGGACAGCCGGATGAGGGTGTCGCTGATACCGCGCTCGCGTCGTTGATCCTCTGGGACCGACGCGTGAGTCATGATCGCTGGGTGCTCGATGAGGGATTCGACGCCGCCCAGACTCTCGGCGAGCAGGAAGAACCGGGTGCTCGAACAGACGCGGCATGCGTCCTCCAACGATCCCTTGACCCGGAACGACACGATCCCGCCGAAACCGCTCGCCTGAGCCTTCTGGGCGGCGTGGCCGGCGTGGTCCTCGAGCCCAGGCCAGATCACGTCCTGCACCTTCGCGTGGTCGACGAGGAAGCCCGCGACTTCAGCCGCGTTGGCCTCGTGGGCGCGCATCCGGATGGGCAGCGTCTTCACCCCGCGCAACGTCAGCCAGGAATCGAACGGACCTGGCACCGCCCCTACTGCGTTCTGGCGGAAGACGAGCCTCTCCGCGAGATCGTCGTTCGACGTGGCGATGATCCCTCCGACGACGTCGCTGTGTCCGCCAAGGTACTTGGTCGTCGAATGCACGACGAGGTCCGCCCCGAGCTCCAGCGGCCGCTGCAACGCGGGGCTCATGAATGTGTTGTCCACTGCGATCAAGAGCCCGCGGCTGTGCGCGAGATCGGCGAGCTTCTCGAGGTCGGAGACCACCAACAACGGGTTGGTCGGCGTCTCGACCCAGATCATCCGCGTCTCGGGACGGATCGCCGCTTCGACTGCGGCGAGGTCGGAGGTGTCGAGGAACGTGTACTCGAGTCCGAACTGGCGGAACACCTTGTCGAACACGCGGAAGGTGCCGCCGTACACGTCGTCGGTCGAGACGACGTGGTCGCCCGACTCGAACAGCGTCATGACCGTGGAGATCGCGGCCATTCCAGACGCGAACGCGATCCCGTGCGTGCCCCCTTCTAGCGCCGCGACACAGGCCTGGAGCGCATCACGCGTCGGATTGCTGGAGCGCGTGTACTCGTGGCCCAGGTGGCGGCCCGGCTCGGGCTGGGCGTACGTCGACGTCTGATAGATGGGCACGACGACGGCGCCCGTGAGCCGATCGGGCTCCTGTCCGGCGTGAATGGCTTGGGTCTCGAACCTCATGGTGCCTGGGCTCCGGCGTCGGTCTGCAGGGACGAATCGAGTCCGATCGCTCGACGATAGCCGTCGAGCAGGAGCCGCCCCACGCGGAAATGCACATGGGGCTGATGATTGTCCTGGACCAATGACGTGCGATAGACCTCGATCGCTTCTTCCGCCAACCCGAGCTTCTCAGCGCAGCGCGCGCGGATGTTCAGGACCTTGGGGCTCGTGGCGAGCCGACCCTGGATACCGCAGAGAAGCTCGCGAGCCTCGTCGAATCGTCGCTCCAGGTAGTGGAACCGGCCGAGGTACAGGCGTGGGAAGGTCAGCTTGGGTCGGATGGCATGCAACTCTTGCAGGCGCGGGACCAACGCCCGCGCCGTCTCGAGGGGGGTCGTGAGGCGGATGTGCAGCGCGTACGAGAGGATCTGGTTCAGCCGGACCCGCAGATCATCGGCCAGGGTACCGCCGGCGGCGAGGTACGCCGTGTAGACCTCGAGCGCCTCGTCATCGGTGCGCTTCTCCTCGAGCGCAAGCCCCTTGATGTAGTCGGCGGCGTGCGGACCCCGTCGTAGCCCGGCCTGAAACAGTGCGGGGAGACGCTTGGAGAACGCGGCCGGCTTGTTCGCCGCTTCAGTAGCGGAGCGGAGGACATCGGCGAGCGCCTGGATGAGCGCGAGGTGTTCACGGTCGCGAGCGTCGCCTTCGCCGAGGGCGTCCAGCCCCTTGCCGGCGACGGAGATCGCCTTGCGTGCCCTACCAGCCTCCAGGAACGCGCGCGCCTCTTCGAGCAACGCGCCCGCGCGGTCGCGGTTGCCGCTCATGATGCGTTCCTCGGATCGGTCGGGGGCTTGACGTCGGCAATGGGCAACTCTTCGGTGCGCGCGATCTGCTTCGCGCTGTCCGGGTCGTTTTCGTCCGTACCCGAGGGTTGCAGCATTTCGAGTTCGGACGCCGTGGCCTCGTCGGTCTCCTGGGGCATCGAAAGGACTTCGGTAGACGTCATGTGCAGCACGGTCAACAGCTCGGTGCGCGGCGCGTGACGCTTCGGTCGAGGCTCGTCGGGTGCGTCAGCCGTGGGATTGTCCAGGCGGTCGAGCATGCGATCGGCTTCTTCCATCAGGTCAGGGTCGACGCGGGCCTGGCCCAGGCACGTGCGGGCGTCCTCCGTCTCCCCCAGCAGCGCGTGAGCCTGAGCGCGCCGCAGCGCCACTTCGGACGTCGTCGGCCAGGTGAGATCGTCGAGCCGGCGCAGAGCTTGTCGAGCCTCGCCGAGTTCGACCAGAACGCACCCGAGCAGATAGTGCCAGGCATCGACCTGGTTGAGGGGGGTCCTGGCCTCCAGCACCTCGCGCGCCTCCTCGAGCCCGGCGCGGGCATGGTCGCCGGAGCTCTCGAACGCGAGATCCAGGAGGTGTCCCGCAAGGCGAAGGCGGTACGTCTCGCTAGGAGGTGCCAGCGCGACGGCCTCCCGCAGGTCAGAGACGGCCTCCATTCGGTTGCCGATCCCGATCCGCGACTCGGCGCGGATGAAGTACGCACGATGGAAGGCAGCGGTCTCGGTGATGGCGGCGGTGGCAAACTGCTCGGCGTCCTGATGACGATCCAGACGCAGGAGCGCCAGCGCCATGAGGCAGGCGATCCGGGGGTGGGTCTCTCGCTGCAGGCTATTCTGCAACGGCGCGATGGCCGCGTCGGGGTCTCCGCGCAGAAGCCATGCCTCGCCCAGTAACGCCGAGTAGCGAGGGTTGCCCGGCGAAAGGCGGACGGACTGCTCGAGATGGCGGATCGCCTCCTCGAGGTCCTGTAGCGGGTCCAAACGATCCTCGGCCATGATGCGGGGCGTGCCTGAGAATATAGAGGGCCGCACCCGTTTCGACTGGAAAAAAGAATGACGGCGACCGGGAGGCCGCCGTCATCAGGGTCGTGCTTCTCCTCTCGGGGGAGGCGAGGCGTCTCTTCAACGGTCGTTACGAGTCGTGCTGCTACGGCGTCACGGTCGCGGACAGGACGTTCGAGATCGTGAACGCACCGTTCACGCTGGAGACGAGAACACCCTGGAAGTGGATGGTCGCTCCGACGGCCGGCGGCACCAGGAAGCTGTACGAGACTTGACCCGAGGCCGGGATGATCGCACCCGGGGTCAGGAGGATGAATGCGGGAGCGGCCACGTTCAGGCTCATCGTGCCGAGACCGCCGTAGAAGCTCGGGGAGGTCGAAGCCCCCGCGCCCACCGCCACCAGGTCTCCGGGGCCACCGTTCACGAGCAGACTGAAGGTGTTACCGACGGATGTCGATCCGGCCATGTCGAGGATCTGACTGGCGCCCTGGTTGGCAGCTTCCAGCCGCAGGTCATCGATGTTCCAACCGCCGAACTGGAGGCCGGCGTCCGAGATCAGCTGGAAGCGGATGCGAACGTTCGGCTGGTTGTCCGCGATCGCGGAGATGTTGACCGAGTGCTCCACCCACGTGGTGTCGACGTGGTGCTGCGTGCCCGAGCCGACGGCGTTCTGCCACACCGGGATGTAGCTCGCGCCGTTGTTGTTCGACACGAGGATACGCGCCTGGTCGTAGAACCCGTCCTCCACGGTGAGCCAGCGTCGATAGACGAGCGTTACGCCCGTGCGACCGGTGCAGTTGATCGTGGAAGACGAGAGATGGTTGTTGACGCTCGCCGCGTAGTCACCATTCCAGTTTGACGCGGGCACGAGGTCGTTTCCGTAGGTGAGCAGACCCTCGAACGCGGTCGCCGGGTCCGACGCGTGGTTCGGGTTGCCATGCGGAATGTTGTGCCAGTCGTTCTGGGTTTGCACCTGTTGCGACGTCCATCCGCTGATGCCTTCGAAGCCCTGGGCGTAGAACGCCGACGACAACGCAGTGCGGAAGCGATGCGTGGCTGCGGGAGCGCCCGCCGGACTGGTGCCGGAGTTGCTGCCGGCGATCGCCGACAGGTAGTACTCGACGGTCGCGCCGCCGGCCTGGTTCGGAATGAAGCCGACCCACGTGCCACCGCTCTGGGTCATCGGCGCCGGCGTGAAGTTCGGCGCGCCGGCGCGCCAGAAGAGGGTCAGGTTCGACACGTTGGAACCCGTGATCGACGACGCGGTCGCCCGGATCTCGTAGGGCTGGAGCTGGTCAAGCGTGTCCACCAGCGGCTGGTGCCCGACCGTCACGAGCTGCAGCGGAAACGGAACCCCGTGCTGGATGGTGAAGCCCTGGTGGAACAACGACACGTTCGGAGTGCCGTTGGCGAGGTTGCCGTCGTTGTCATCGAGCAGCAGCATCTCCATCACCACGGCGATCTCGTCCTGCGGCGCGCCGGACAGTGACTGGAACAGGTACGAGTCCATCAGGTCCTTGCCCGCCTGGCCCATCGCGTTGTTGAACTGGACCCGGGTGTGCCAGTAGCTGCCGCCGATGACCAGTCCGCGCTGGTGGATCGCCGTGCCGCAGCTCGACGGGTACTGGCAGCCGTTGTTCATGTTGCGTACTTGCGTGCCGATTCCGGAGAATCCGCTGCCGACGATGGACGTGTCCTCGGTGGCGCCGCCGACGCAGTCCGAGAGTCCCTCGCCCATGTAGCCGGGGACGCTGGAGCCCGCCGTGCTGTAGATGCGGGTCGAGATGCCGTGGCCGTACTCGTGCGACACGACAGAGGCCGACGTTCCCGTGTTGATGCAGCCGCCGGACTGGGCGTAGAAGTTGATCGAGTGCTGGGCCGGGCTGTAGAACGCGTTGCAGCTTCCCGTGGTCACGTTGGCTCTGGCGGTGATCGGGGTGTCCAGCAACGTCTGGGCGGGTGCGCGGTCCTTGAGTCGCGCGTGCGTCTTGTTCGCGAAGAACACCATGTCGCGCTCACCGATGGTGGAGTTGGCGAAGGTCACGTTGAACGTGCCCGTCCCGACGGTCGTCGAGATGGACGCGTTGGTGCCGCTCGAGTTGCTGCCGTTCACCCACGGACCGTCGAGTGTCGACGAGAGCGAGACCGTCGTGCCGCCGCCGTTGAACGAGTAGAACCCGGTCACGTCAGTGATGACATTGCTGCCGTTGACCGTGACGCGGATGTCGGGGAAGTTCGTGTTCTGGGGAGACTGGTGCGGGAGGAGACCTTCGTGGGTCGTGCCCTGTACGAATCCCATGACGTTCGCGAACGCCGCGAGCGCCTCGAGCGCGCCCGCGCCACCGGTCGCTGGCCCACCGTGGTCGCAACCGGCACCGCAGCAACCACATTCGCGGATGTCGTTCCAGTACTCGACGATCGCGCCAGTCTGCACGTCGACGTAGATCATCCAGTCGGCGCGCGGCGCGTCCGATATGAGCTTGACGAGCCAGGTCGCCGTCGGGGCGAGTCCCGTGCGGTCGTCTTTCACGTACACGACGGGCTCGGCGCCCATGAAGGTCAGCTGGGTGTTGTTGGTCACGAACCCAAGGCGGGCGATATGCGTCTCGGCAAGGTTGCGCGCGGCCGCCATCGGCAACGTGGCGGCGGGCACCACGGACGTCGTGTCGACGAACCGACCGCCCCACATCACGAGGCGTCCCTGGTCGTCGATGCGCAGAGTCAGGCGTCCACCCCGAACCCGGAACGCACCGAAGCGCTGGATGAAGTGGACGTAGTAGAGACGTCCTCCCCGCATCACCGCCTGGAGCTCGTAGTCGATGGGATTGACGCCGATCGCGTTCAGCAGGCCTTCCTTGAGGCCAAGGGCCACCACGGCGATCTGGTGCTGGTCGGCGCGGGCCTGGATGACCGGGATGCCGGGGCCGTACGCGGAGACGAGCTGACCGGTGCGGGAATCGAAGATGGCCTGCCAACCGGGGTGCTCGGATGCCCAGGCCTGCCACCCCTCGTGGGCGTCGGCCAACATCTGTTGCTGCGGCCAATCGAGGGTGCGGGAGGCCGGATCAGGCACCTGGGGTCCAACGTGCTGGCCCCAGCCCCCGTGGGTTTCCTTGCCCTGGGCCGGAAGCGGCAGGGTGAGACACACGACGGCAAGCGTGGCGATTCCGAGAACACGGGTCATCTGGGGTTTCCTTCTCACGCGGCGGGCGGGAAGCCCCGGTCCATCCGGAACCAGATGGGGGCCGCCCTCGGAGCAAATACGGGTAGCGACGACAAGCAGTCAGTGCCTCGCTCGAGCTTGGGGAGCAACCCGCGGGCCGGCGGGGTCTTTCCCCGGCCAGATCAGCATGAAACCACAACCGCCTGCTCCGCGGCTGGTTGGAGCGACGGGAACATCAGGATTGAGTGGTTTTCAGCGGGTCCCGCAGAGCGGACCTGTAAACGGGCTTTGACACCTGGCCTGAGGTCCTGACCTCCCTAACATGTTGGTGTGAGTGGTCGGGCAACAGGATGCTGGTGGTGCGTGGTCCTCTTGTGCGCCGGATGTTCGTCCGGGCCCGCGGACCTGGTCGAGCTCACCTCGCCAACCGAGGTGAGGATCGAGGGGTCGCCGCTCGGACCCCTTCAGGTTCGCCTCGACCACGACAGACGTCCCCCCAAGGAGCACGGGGTCCGTAACTACCCTGGTCGGTCCTATCTTGGGGGTAACGACCTCATGGAACCGACAGATGTCTCTCTGCTCCGCATCCTCGTCCGGGATCTGGTCCTCGCGGGAGTCGCGAGCCGGGCTGGGCTCCTCCCGGTCGAAGACGGTTACGTCCTCGAAGTGACGGTCGAGCGGTTGGGAGCGTCCTTCAACAACGGGATCGAGACCCTCGTCGCGCCGGTGCTGCCGACCTCCGCGGTGGAGGCGGCGTGCTCGCTGAGCCTGGTGTTCAAGGACACCCTCGGGCGCGTGTTCCTGAGGCAGACGTTCGCGGCGGAGGAGAGCGCGGTGGCCGCCTTGCTCATCGGCCTGGAGTCCACCGCAGCGGACACGTTGGCGGAAGCCATCCGCCACGCGTGCGACGCCGCCTTCCCGGTGATCCATGGATCGGTAGCGGCGTTCTGGGAACGGCTCCGACGGAACGGGATCAGTCCTCCTCGAGAGAGACGTTCCAGTACTGCTCGCTGACGAACTTCTCCCACGAGGCGCGACGACGCCCGACGTTCACCGTGAGGCAGGGCGACCACCGGGGCGCGGTCGCCGGGCGCAGCAAGGCAATGTTGGCTTCGGCCGGCAGGCGCGATCCCTTGCGGACGTTGCAAGGGATGCAGGCCAGGACGCAGTTCTCCCAGTTCGTCCGTCCGCCGCGGCTGCGCGGGATGACGTGGTCGATGCTGAGCTCGTGCGTCGGGAAGCGTCGGCCACAGAACTGACAGCAGTTTCCGTCGCGTCGGTAGAGATTGCGACGGCTGAACGGCACCTGACGCCGGGGCATGTGGTTGTGGCGGGTCAGGAGGATCACTTCGGGCACCGGGATCTCCAGCCGAACGGTGCGGATGCACGGGTCGCCCGGCTCGACACGAAGATCCGACCACGAGTCGAGGTCGTGAGTCTGGTAGGTCTCGGGCTGGATCACCCGCGCCACGCGTTTGTAGACGAGCGCCAACGCCGTGCGAACGGAGGTGGTCGAGATGGCCACCCACGAACGATTCAGAACCAGTGTCGGGCTGTTGAGCATTGGAGGCACCCCGCGCGGCCGAGATTCGCCGGGACCGCGCGCCACGAGGATTATACGGTGCCGATGGACCGGTGCTCGGCCAGAAGCGTCTGTCCCCATTCGGACACGGGTGTGCCCTGGCAGGGTCAAAAGGGCCGCGCCGCGAACCTCGCGACCCCGCGGGCCTTCAGGAACTCAACTGGCTCTCGGATCACCTCTTAGGGGAGGTCGCCGAATCACCAGGAAGACCGCGGCACGGGACTTGCCTTGTAGCCTCCTGCCTCATCCAAGGGACTCTTAGAAAGGGAGCCCAGTCATGACCGAGAAACCGCAAACCCCCGACCGGAATCCGCTGACCCGCAGCCTCCTGGACCAGGACCTGGGGACGGAGAACCTCCTGACCCAGAGCCTCACCCAGAACCTGCTCACCCAGAACCTGCTCACCCAGAACCTGCTCACCCAGAACCTGTATTGCAGCGGGTGCCTCTGCACCCGGGCGTTCGTCGCCATGGACCGCGGCTACCAGTGCCCGGCGTGCCGCAAGGTCCTCCTCGTCACCGATCCGCCGATCACGCGGATCGACATCCGCCAGCTCGACCTTTCGCGCGCTCAGGCGAGTTGACGAAACCTTGCGCGGTACGTGGCCTTGGGCCAGCGTCAGGGCTCGTATAATGTCGCTTCTTCTGCGCACGGAGGGTGACACCTGATGCGGGGGTTCCAAGGCCTCGCGGCTGCTCTAATAGCCGCTGCGTTCTGCGGTTGTACCGAAATCGACAACCCGAGGACGCTCGCTCCAGGGGAGCCGGACGTCGCGGATACTCGATCCCGGGAGCTCCAACGTTCCCAGTTCGATGACATCCCCACTCCGCCGGGGTTCCAATATGTGACCCGCGGAAACCGCTCTTTCTCTTTTTCTCGCGGTGGGGTCCGCGTCGGGCGGTTCATCTACTGGGGCCGGATGGATGTCGCGGAGGCCGCGGCCTTCTACCGACGTAACATGGGGATACGGGCCTACGACTGGAACCTGGTGTCCGAGGACGCGAGCGTCGCGCAGGCGACGTTCCGTTACCGGAAGGGCCAGCAAGACTGCACCGTGACGATCACCCGAGAGACAGAGGCCACGTACGTCAGAATCGACGTGAACGGGCCTTCCTGAGAACCACCATGGCCACCAAGACCAAGGCTTCGAAAGCCGGCAAGCCAAAGAACGTCGAAGACAAGCCCGTCATCGGGGAATCCGGCTTCGACAAGTGGATGGACGACGTCCGGGACAACCCGGTCAAGTGGATGGTCAAAGTCGTGATCCTCGTGGCCGTCGTCTGCGGCGGCTTCTTCGCTTGGAACTACTTCACGGAGAAGAGCGAACAAGATCGTCAAGATCAGTGGGACAAGATCACGAGGACCTTCGACGCCAGCACCTCGGTCGAGCGCTACGCCGTGTTGACCGAGGTGGTGATCCCGGACGACGCGGACATCGCTCCCTACTACTGGTTCCTGCGGTCCAAGACGGCGTATGACGCGGCCTTCGAATCGGAGAAGATCGACGACAAGATCGCATTCCTGAAGAGCTGCAACGACGACTGCGCCACGCTCATAAACAACTACAAGACCAGTGCTTGGGTCTCTTTGCCATGGAAGAGCTCCCGCGGCCGACCGGAGCCCGCCCCGTCCCTCGCCCGGCGCATCCAGAAGCAAGCCCAGGCTCAGTACGACTGGCTCGTGAAGCACCGGACCGCCGCCCCGCCCGAGCTCACGCACGACAAGAGCGTCCTGGCCACGCTGAACCTGAAGGACGTCGAGGACAAGAACGCGAAGACGTACACGTTGAAGATCCGGGTCTACTCCGCGGCGGCGCCCTATGCGGTGGACAATTTCCTGGAAGTCATCCGGCGCGGATGGTGGAAGGGCAAGCACGTCTACGGCGCCCAGGAAGACGATCCCAACACCACCTCCGTCGATGCCGTGCTCCTCGGATCGGCGTTCTCCAAGCTCGCAGATCGGTCCGACGTCCATGGCACGGAGGACGACTGGGTCGGCTGGACCCTGCCCATCGAGAACAGCAGCCTCACCGCGAAAAGCGGCATGGTCGCGTTCGACCTGCGGCGGGAGGCCAACGCCATCGCCGGCGGTGCCCCCGCCAAGCTGGTGATCTACACCAGCGACGACGTCCTCAACTCCACCGACCGCATCATCTTCGGTGAGGTCGAGGACAGTTCCGAGGCGATGGACTGGCTCAAGAACATCGGCTTCGACAACCTGAAGACCGTCAACACGGGTGCTCCAGGGACCAACGTCCACCCACTGAAGCTGAAGATCGGCATCGCTGACATCACAGTGGAAGGAGCGCCGGACAGCCCGCCCGCCACGCCGCTGCCCCACACCTGGACCGATCCCAAGGACCCGGACCCGCTCCCCAAGAAGGACGACGAAGGAGAGGGCAAGGAGGACGGCGCCAAGAAGGAGGGCGGCGCCGAGAAGGACAAAGAGAAGTAAAGCCCTATACTGTCAGGGTTTCTGACTCATCCTCGTCCGGGCCCGCGAACCGCGGGGCCTCCCCTCGCAAGCGCCGCACCAGCCGATCAAGTTCCCGCGCCGTGTGGTAGTGAATGACCACCCGGCCGCGCTGGAGCGACCCCGGCAGCGACACCTTGGTTCCCAAGAGCTGCTGCAGCTCCTTCTCGAGCGAAGCCTGGTTCGGGTCCATCGGGGCGGTTGGGGACGCTCGCTTCTTTGCCGAAGGCGAAGAGGCCGTGCGAGCCAACTCCTCGACCTCCCGGACGCTGATGTTCTCATCCTCAATCTGCTTCGCGATCTGCTCCTGGCGTCTCGAGTCCTTCACGCTGAGGAGGGCCCGGGCCGCCCCCATCGAGACCGTTCCACGTGAAACACGTTCTTGGATGGACTGCGGCAGATCGAGGAGCCGCAAGAGGTTGGCGACCGCCGGCCGACTCATTCCGACCGCTTTGCCGACTTCCTCCTGGGTCAGGGAGAAGTCATCGGCCAGGTGCTTGAAGGCTGTCGCAAGCTCGAGCGGACCGAGGTTCTGGCGCTGGATGTTCTCGACCAGGGCCCACTCCAGCATGCACTGGTCGTTCGCCTCGATGACCACGGCTTCGATTTCTTTCCAGCCCAGTTCCCGGCTGGCCCTCCACCGCCGCTCTCCTGCCACCAGCTCGAAGCCGGTGTCGTTCTTCCGCACCACAATGGGCTGCATGAGTCCGTGTTGACGGAGCGACTGGATGAGCTCATTCAGTGCGTCCACGTCGAACTCGCGGCGCGGCTGGAACGGGTTCGGGACGATCTCGTCGGTGGCGACGGCCTGGACGCGGTGGCCTGTCTTGTTGATCAGGTCCATACTGAGGTCCCGCCCGCGAGCGGCCGAGATCAGGCTCTCCAGGCTCCTCCCCAGCCGCTTGCGATTATCCGCCATCTTGCATCACCTCCATCGCCAATTCGACATAACATCTTGCAATGCGGCCGGTTGGGGCCGTATCGACTGCGCACCCCGGGGGCATGGACTCCGCCGTAGGCACCGTGAACGGAAACACCTCGACCGGGAACGAGCGCTCCACCTGGAGCAGGAACCTCTCGAATCCTTCCAGCTCCCGGTCAGCCCGCGTCACCAGAAGCCCCAGGACCTTCAGGTTTGCGTTCCCCTCACCCAGGATGGAGGTCAGCGTCGCCATGTCCTCGGCCAACCGCGTCAGACTATCCCGTCCCGGGGACAGTAGGAACACGATCTCGTCCGTCATCATCAGCAACGGGTCGACGGACTTCTCGGTGGCGGGAAGATCCAGCAAGAGGAAGTCCGGCGTTTCCCGCCACGTCTCACAGGAGGATGCGACATCAGCAGGGCTGAATCCCGCGGGTGGAAGCGCCAGCTCGAGCCGCTCCCGGACTCTCAGTGGTCCTTCCGAGGCCTCCGCGGCCTGACCCAGCTGGACCGCAGCAGGCCACTGGTCGTCGAAATGGACCAGAAGCGTGTCGTTGCCCGCACGCCCGAGTAAGACACCCAGGTTGACAGCCGCGGTGGTTCGGCCCACCTTGGACTGCCGCCCGAAGAACGCGATGACTCGACCCATGAACCCCCGCCGCCGATCTTCACTTTGTTCCACGTGGAACGCTGGCGACGTTACGCCAAGCCGATGAGCCCTGTCCACCTCCAAGCTCTCGCCCGCGAAGGTTTCCATAGTCTCTGGCGGACGCGAGGTGGCCTCTATCTCGTGCTGGGCGGAGTGCTTCTCTCCATCATCGCCCTGGCGGCACCGCTTCCGTTCCGTGAGACAGGGCGATTCTCACTGTCCGCTTTCGCACTCGTGGACCAGCTCCTCGTCGCCCTTCTTCTCGCCTCGCACATCCTCTCGACCCGACCCCCGGCTCCTCCCGCCTGGTGGCCCGTCGAACCCCTGACGGCGCTCACCGTCCGGGGATTCGGCATGGTCGGCGGATTGGCCGTCGCGATGGGAGCCCTGGTTCTGCTTCAGATCATCCTTGCATGGGGGTTCGGAGACCTCCACGCCGCAGTGCCCCTGCAGGAGGAGCCCGTGAACCTCGCGGGCTCCTATCTCGACCTGTGGATCGGCCTCCTGCTCTACGGCAGCATCCTCGTCGCCTGGTCCCAGACCCTGCGGACGTTTCTCGGCGGCGCGTTGGCGCTGCTTGCGCTCCTGGCCCTGGTGTTCACGGCCTTCCTCCTGCCCCGCCTGGCGCAGGAGCACGCCGCGATCCAGCCCCTGGTCGCGATGATCCCGGACCTGTCCAACTTCGCTCCGGTGGAGACGCTCTCCGGTGAGGGAGCCTCCGGCCGGCATGTGATGTACCTCTTCGCCCATCTCGGGGCGGTGTGGGCCTTGGGCGCCACCGCGTTGACAATTCGTCACGGACGTGGTGCGAACGTTGAATTCGGCGGACAAGGCCCATAGAATCCTCGAATCTGGCGTCGAGCCTGGGGAGACGAGACGTCTCCTAACTTCAGCCATAGCAAGGGGTTTGGGTTGCGCTACGGCATCCTGGGAGACATCCACGGCAATCTCGAGGCGCTCAACGTCGCCGTCGAGACTCTGGAGCACCGAGGGGTGGATCGCTTCCTCCAGATGGGCGACCTCGTCGGCTACGGGGCCGACCCGGCTCCCTGCATCGCGCGGATCATCGAGCTCCAGGCCACCGTCGTCGCGGGCAACCACGACTGGGCGGTGATCGGCAAACTCGACACGTCCTTCTTCAACGTCTACGCCCGCGAAGCCGTCGAGTGGACACGGTCACATCTCTCCCGCGAGGACCGTCGCTTCCTTGAGGAGCTCCCCCTCGTCGAAGAGGTCGACGATCAGGTCACCCTCGTCCACGCGACCCTCGATCAGCCCGAGGTCTTCGATTACATCCAGACCTACTACGACGCGCACCGGTCGTTGAAGGCGTTGCGCACGCTGGTGTGCTTCATGGGGCACTCGCATGTTCCGATGGCGTTCCTGCAAAAGGACACCATCGTCCACTCCAACTCCGAGCACTTCGCGCTCAACGATGTCGAGCACGCGCTGATCAACGTCGGGAGCGTGGGACAACCGCGCGACGAGAACCCGAAGACCGCCTTCGCGATCTACGACACCGACACGCACGAGTACACCCTCTTCCGCGAGGAGTATGACTCGGAGATGACAGGCGACAAGATCCGCAAAGCGGGCTTGCCACCAATCCTCGGCGAGCGTCTTCTCTACGGTCGTTGACCAAACGACCGTGTGCTTCGCGGGATTAGAGCTCCGGCTCGAGCGGCACGATCTCCGCGCGCACCGAGTGTCCCTCGATCTCCAGCAACCCGACCGTTCGCGGGTTCTTCACGCGACGGCGTCCGCCGGTGCCCGGGTTGAGAAAGAGGCGGTTCTCCACCCGGTTGTTGAACGACTCTCCGTTGCCACCAAAGAGCACCACCTGCGGATCGAGTTCTTCGATCTCTTTCTTCGTGGTCCGCGCCAGGTTCATCGGATCGCCGACACGGTAATTCATGTAGACGCCGACATCGAACCACTTGCGGAACAGCGTGCGTTCGAACGGGTACTCGGAAGAGTTGTCTCCGTTCCCGAGCACGCCCGTGATCGGCGCGATCTGCGACAGCTCGTCCAGCAACGACGGGTCACCGATGTTCCCGCAGTGCAGGATGTAATCGACCCCGTCAAAAATAGACATAACGGGAGTGGGCAGGACGCCCGCCGTGTCGCTAATGACTCCGATCCACATGGAAGCCCCTTTCCCTGGGGGAGCCCGCGTCAGCGGGCGAGGTAGGCGAGTTCCTTCGGCAGAGGGGTGTCCGTCTCGCCCAGTCCGGTTTCGAAGAGCAGCTTCAGGTCGGCAAGCGGAGTGCCGTCACCGTCGAACACCACCTCGCGCACCTTGGGGTTTGCTCCAACGGCCATGAGCACCTGAAGGATCGAACCGGCGTAGCACGTGGTTTCGCCGACCTTGATGCGCACCGGCGTACCGTAGTGATTGACGATGCGGGTGATCAGCGACACCGGTCGCGCGTGCAGGCTGATCCCATCCGGGATCATGCACGCGACCTCCGTCTGCAGCGTGTAACGCTGCACGAGCGCCTCCGCCTGAGGCACCATCTCGCTCATGTACACATGCAGCCAGTGCAAGCTGTAGTTCAGGATCCGATCGAGCACCATCTCCTTGTCTACGAGATCGGAGACGCGGTTCTTCGCGAGCTCACAGCGGACGTCGTTCTCGTGTCGCTCGTAGAAGTGAACGAGTTCGATCATCACCTCGAGGATGTGGAGGCTGGCAACGACGTAGGTGCGGAAGCGGGGCAGGTCCGGATCCTGGCTCTCGATTGACGTGCCTTGGATGTACGTGTCGTATCGCGACAACGTGTTGTGGATGCGCGTCGTGAAAAAGCGCACCTGCTGCTCGTCGCTCACCTCGAGGACGAACGTGCGCATCGATTCCAGGTCGGTCCACTTGGTGAGACGACTCTCGCGGTCGAGGATCTCCTTGTGCGCGAGGAACTTCGACGCGATCTCCGCGATCCAGCGTTCCTTCTCAGGCACCGAGTCCTCGTCGAGGTCCTGCGGCAAGGCGAGGTTGTCGTCGCGGCTCCGGGTCATCGGCGGCCCCGGATGGAACCGGAGCGATTCTCCGAGCAGGCGGCCCGCTTCACTGAACACCTCCTCCTGGAGGTTGGCGAGCGACCACTTCACGAACTCGAGAGTCCGCCTCACCTCATCGCGGAATTGCTGCGCGTGAACACCAGCGGGCTCGGGCAGCTCATGGCCGAGCCGGACCTCGAGGTGGGCCAGGTGACGCCCCATCTTGGCGAACCCCCGCACGCACGCCGTGTACTCGGCCAATGCGGCATAGGTGCGGTTCAGACGGGCGCCGTGGTCGTCCAGGAAGGTGCTGAAGTCCTGGGCGAGCTGCAGGATCCCCGAGAACGCGCGCCGCGCTCTGTCCCCGCCCTCGACCGTCCGCTCGGTGAGCGCCTTGACGGCCATGAAGGGCTCGAGGTGCCGTTTCAGCTGAGGAATGAAATCCTGGGCGCTGAAGCTCACCTGGACCATGGGAGTGGAGGTGTTGCTACCGACTTCCTGCAACGTGGTATTCCTGCGCAAGGTTGCCGCACCCGATCCTCTCCCGGGCATGGCGACGAACCGGACTCAAGGGAGGGCTACGAGACCCTTGGCCCAGACACTTCCAAGCCGCACTATAGCTCGGCCAGAGGTCCGTAGCAATAACCAAGTGCCGGCCACATAAGGACTAAAGACTCACAAGCCTCGGACACACAAAGGCTTCTGGTCGTTCCCCGGACGACGGGGGCCCCCGGGAGGAGAGGCGACGGCGGGTCTCCCGTCTTCCGTTGAAGAAGGAACGAGCCCGCGGCAACCCAGTCCCCCATGAGCGTCACGCATATCAGGATCCTGGCGGTCATTGCAGTCCTCCTGGACCTCGTCGCGGCCGCGACCGTGGCTTGGTTGCAGGATGTCCATGTGGATCCCGTAGCGCTGGGCGTGCTCCTCCTCTCCCTCGTGCTCTATCGTCACCACGAGGTGATGCGGTGGCGCCGGGTCTCGGTCGTCGTGGTCGCGGGGATCCTGTCGGCCGGACTCGCGGGAGGGGTCCTGGTGGGGCTCCAAGCCTCCGGCCTGACCGTGGATTGGAGCTGGTGGAGCCTCCTCGTGGCGCCGTGGCCCGGGCTCGGTCTGGCCTGGCTCTCCGGGCGGGTAGCCAGGCGTCCATTGCGAGTGGTGGGTCGAGGACGAGAAGCGGCCTGGCTGCGTGCGGCGCTACGGAAGACGCCGGGCTGCCCGTGGAAAGAGGCCGGGGACCCGGCTGGTCCGGAACCCCGGGTTCCCGTGGCCGGCCTTCCCGGCTCGGTTCCCCACGACCTCGCCGCCGCCGCGTCCACCCCAGGAGGACCGATCCCGCTTCACCGGGAGGGACCCGCAGAGGGTATGGGGGCCGCCGTCAAACGATCGTTCGACCTCGCGTTCGTGATCGTCGGGATGCCGCTGTTCCTCCCGCTGACCCTGATCCTGGGCATGCTCGTTCGGCTCGCCGGGGGCGGACCCGCCTTCTACACCCAGGAGCGGATCACCCGCGGAGGCCGCTCCTTCCGAATCCACAAGATCCGGTCCATGGGGGTGGACGCCGAATCTCGTGGGCAACCGGTGTGGCCGGAAGAGAATGACCCTCGTATCACCGGACTCGGCCGCACGTTACGGCGGTTCTGGCTCGACGAGCTGCCCCAGTTCTTCGACGTGTTGCGCGGCGACTTGTCCGTCGTCGGACCGCGGCCTGAGCGGCCCTTCTTCGTTCAAGAATTCACGCGCTCCTTGCCGAACTATCCCCTGCGTCACCAGGTCATGGCGGGGATCACAGGGTTGGCTCAGGTCTCGGGTTACGTCGGCAACACGTCTCTCGAACACCGACTTCACCTGGACCTTCGATACGCCCGGCGTTGGAGCCCGCTTCTCGACCTGAAGATCCTCGTGGGAACCGTATTGAGTGCGTTGCGACAGCCTCCGATCAAGGCGCAGGAGAGCTGAATCGAGGGCACACCTGGACGGGGGGCACTCCCATCGCGGCTGAAGCGACCGTCAGCATCTATCTGAAGGAGATCAACTCCGTCGACCTGCTCAACGCCGAGCAGGAGAAGGAGCTGTCCCGCCGTGTACTCTCCGGCGACCACGAAGCCCGTGAGGCCATGATCCGCGCGAACTTGCGGCTGGTCGTGAGCATCGCCAAGAACTACGTGAATCGCGGTCTCGGGTTCATGGACCTCATCGAGGAGGGCAACATGGGCCTCCTCAAGGCGGTCGAGAAGTTCGATCCCGACGCGGGGTGTCGGTTCTCCACCTACGCGACCTGGTGGATCAAGCAGTCCATCCGCCGCTCTCTCATCAACAGTGTGAAGACCGTCCGCATCCCCTCCTACATGGTCGAGCTCATCGGCCGGCTGCGGACGGCGCAAATGACCCTGACCGACCGGCTCGGCCGTACCCCGACCGTGGAGGAGCTGGCCCACGCTCTCGAGCTCCCGGAAGAGAACGTCACGGCCATCAAGCGCGCCATCGCCACCAACCGAAGCATGTCGCAGCCGATCCCGATCGACTGCAACGACGGGTCCAGTGACCTGGTCTCCGACGACCGGACCCCCGGTCCGGACCAGATCATCCTCGAGCAGAACCAGATCGAGAAACTCCGCGACCTCCTCGAGGACATGGGGGATCGGGAGGCGTTGATCCTCAAGCTCCGCTACGGGCTCGGGGGGGCCGCTCCCATGACGCTGAAGGAGATCGGTCAGAAGGTCGACCTGACGCGGGAGCGCGTCCGCCAGATCGAGCAGCGCGCCTTGCTGGGCCTCAACCGAATCCTCTCCTGAGGCCTCGGCCGTTTTCCCCACACCGGCGTTCGGATCCTGCCGGCCCGCCGCCCACCGACGGTGGTCGTCCGCAACGGGCCCCGACTCCTCGGAGCAACCAAGCGGTGGGAAGTCACCTCGCACTCAGGTGATAGGCGCTCTTCGCTCTCGGGAGAAAACCGGGCCGACATCCGTCTGAGGCCCCTCTGCCTGTGGGGAACGCGGGCAGATATCCGCGGATTCCGGACAGGTTTTTCAGGGCCCGGCCCCTCCGCGTCAGGTTCACCTGGGGCTTGCGAGACCGATCGGAATCAGGTCGGTGACGCCGTCTTCCACAATGATGATGAGGCGTATGACGACGAAGGAGATCTCTTCTCTAGAAGATAGGGATCCTTCAGAGACGCTTGCTACGCTGGCCCACTTCCCATGAGCGTGCCGCCCAAGAGCTTGTACGTGCACATTCCGTTCTGTGAGCGGAAATGCCACTACTGCGCGTTCAACTCTTACGCGGGAGCGCCAGATGCGACCATCGATCGCTACGTCGAGACCTTGCTTCTGGAGCTCGGGACGCTCGGATCGGATCTGGCGCTCGAGACCATCTACGTCGGTGGCGGGACTCCGACTGCTCTGACGGGAAGCCAACTCGATCGGCTCCTCGGAGCGATCGACGTCGCCCGGTCGGGACCGGAACCCGAGTGGACCGTCGAGATGAACCCGGGAACGGCTGATCGGGATCGCCTGGCCGCCCTGCTCAGCTCCGGTGTGAACCGCATCAGCATGGGAGTGCAGAGCCTCGATCCGGTGAGACTGAAGAGACTCGGTCGAATCCACACCCCCGAAGACGTCACGACGACCGTGTCAACGCTCCACGACGCCGGATTCGGGAACGTGAACCTGGACCTGATCTACGGTCAGCCCGACCAGTCGCTCTCCCAGTGGTTGGACGATGTCTCGGCCATCATCGCGCTCGAGCCGGAGCACCTGAGTCTGTACGCGCAGCAGTACGAGGAAGGGACCGTCTACACCCGCGCTCGCGACCTCGGGAAGCTTGGCGAGTGTGCCGATGAGGTCGTTCTCGAGATGTTCCACGCCGCACGGGATCGGCTGTCCGAGGCGGGGTACGAGCTCTACGAGATCTCCAACTTCGCGCGGCCTGGTCGGCAGTCGCGCCACAACTTGAACTACTGGCGCAATGAGCCCTACTACGGGATCGGTGCGGGTGCATATGCGTGCGTCGACGACGAACGTCGCCTCAACGAACCCGACCCGACCCGCTACGTGGATCGCATCGCGGACGAAGGCCACGCGGTGGTGGAGCGCGAGTCGCTTGGATCGGTGGAGACCTACGTCGAGACGTTGGCTTCCGGCTTGCGAACGAAAGAAGGTGTCGACCTCGACGGACTGCGCGCGCGCACGGGGTTCGATCCGCGTCAGCTCCACGGCGAGCATCTGGACCGACTCGCGACGGAAGGCCTCGCGGCCGTACACGACGGACATCTCACCTTGACGTTGGCTGGTCTCTGGATTCTCGACACCGTGATGGAACCGTTCCTTGACGGACTCCCACGTGACACCGCGGCCTGCGCATGATCCTCCTTCTTGACAACTACGATTCGTTCACGTGGAACCTCGCACACTTGCTTGCTTGTGACGGCGAGCCGGTCGAGGTTCATCGTTGCGATCGCATCACCGTGTCCGATGTGATAGCGAAGCACCCACGTCGCATAGTCATCTCGCCGGGGCCGGGTCGGCCGACAGATCGTGGAATCTCCATTGAACTCGTGCGGCGAGTCTCCGATCGCATCCCGACACTCGGTGTCTGTCTTGGACATCAGTCCATCGTCACCGCATTTGGTGGACGCATCGTGCGTGGTCCGGAACCCGTTCACGGCATGGCGCGTCCCGTGCACCACGACGGGGCGGGCGTGTTCGCCGGGCTACTCGATCCTATCGTCGCGATGCGATATCACTCGCTGGTCGTTGATCGCGCGTCTTTGCCCGACGCGTTCGTCGTCTCGGCGTGGCTCGACGACGGAACGATCATGGGTGTCCGGCATCGGACCCGGCCGTTGGTCGGTATCCAGTTTCATCCCGAGTCGTTCCTGACCCCATCCGGACCGGTATTGGTGCGGAACTTCCTCGAACCGGTCGAGGTAGGTGTCTCATGACATTCGGTGATCGTGTGATCGCACGGTGTCGCGAGGTCGGAGCTCCGATTTGTCTCGGCATGGACCCGCGGCCGTCGTTGCTGCCGGAGGCGATCGTCACCGCAGCCCACGACACGGTTGCCGATCCGGATGACGAGGTTCTCGTCGTCTCGGGTGCATTTCGTCTCTTCGCCGAACGAGTGATCGATCTGACCGGCGACGACATCGCCGCGTTCAAACCACAGGCAGCGTTCTTCGAGGCCTATCTCACGGCCGGATTCGCGGCGTTCGAGAGCGTGTGCCGGACCGCGATGAATCGCGGCGTTCTCGTGGTCGCGGACGTGAAGCGCGGCGACATCGGGACGACCGCCGCCGCGTACGCCCAGGCCTACCTGGGGCCGTGCGGTGCGTCGTCACCGCTGGCCGATGCCGTGACCGTCAACGCTTATCTTGGCAGCGATGGTGTGCGCCCGTTCCTCGACGTGGCGGTACCGACCGATCGCGGGATCTTCGTTCTCGTCAAGACGAGCAACCCTTCGTCGGGAGAGCTGCAGGACATTGCAACCGGGACCGGTACGGTCGCGGAACGGATGGCGGGTCTGGTCAATGAATGGAATCAACCCCACGGCACATCCGGCTACGGATCCGTCGGTGCGGTGGTCGGTGCGACGTACCCCGAACATCTGAAGCACCTGCGAGCGGCGTTGCCGGGTTCGATCCTGTTGCTCCCCGGGTACGGCGCACAAGGCGCCGGAGCAGATGACGTTGCGGCGGGCTTCGACGCCAACGGGAACGGTGCGCTCGTCGCCGCGAGTCGATCACTGACGTTCCCGTGGTCGAAGGAGGGCCCGGCGCCCGCCGACTGGGAAGACCGAATCGTCGAGGCCGTGGCGGCGATGAAGGCGGATCTGGCGCGGGTCTTCGCCGCGGGGGCGTGATCGAACATGTCGAGCGAGGCGCCCTGGTTCGAGGTAGCGTTCGGGGAGCTGTACCCGGTCCTCTACGCACACCGCGACGATGCGTCGGCGGCGGGGGAGACCGAGTTCACGGTTCGGACGCTCGACCTCGAGCCAGGCGACCGGGTCCTCGACCTCGGCTGTGGCGGCGGACGTCACCTGCGTGGACTGAGCGCCGCCGGGATCACCGCAGTCGGCATGGACCTCTCGAAGGCGCTCCTCGATGACAACGCAGCCCGTGGGGGAGAACGCCTCGTGCGCGCTGACATGCGCCGCCTTCCCTTCGGGCCGGGAACACTTGACGCCGTCGTGTCGTTCTTCACTTCGTTCGGTTACTTCGCCTCCGATCACGAGGATCGTCTCGTGCTCCGCGAAGTCGCCCGGGTCGTACGCCCAGGGGGCCGGTATCTGCTCGACTATCTCGACGCCCGCGAGGTCGGGGCGAACGTCGTCCCCCGGTCGGAAAAGACGGTCGGCGGCTACCAGATCGTCGAAGCCCGCCGCATCGAGGACGGACGCGTGAAGAAGCAAGTCTGGATTCGACGGACAAGTGACGGCGAGGAAGCCGTGGCGTACGAGGAATCAGTCCGGCTCTACTCACCGGCCGAACTCGAGGCGATGATCGACGCAGTTGGATTCGACGTTCGCAAGAGGTTCGGTGCGCTCGATGGACGCGCCCTCGGAGAAGGTGGCCGCTGCGTGATCGCGGCCGTACGGCGATGAAGATCGAGTCCGTCAACCCGCCCCGGAGTCCGTCATTCGACGCGGTGCTGCGCGACGACCCCGCATCTCGTCCGACCGATCGGTTTCCGTATGCACCAGACCTCGATGGACTCGCTGAGGCGGCGCGGTTCGCGTCCCGCACACGTTTCCCGCGCGGGCGCGTCGTGGATCTTCTTGCCCGCTACAACACCAAGGTCGAGAATCACGCCGGCGCCACTCTCGCAGAGCGCCTGAGGGACCCCCAGAGCCTGGTGATCGCCACCGGGCAGCAGCCCGGTCTCTTTGGTGGACCGATGATGGTGTTCGCGAAGATCGCAGGCGCCGTCACGTTGTCTCGTCAGCTGGAGGATCGCCTCGGCGTCCCCGTCGTACCCTTGTTCTGGAATCACTCCGAAGATCACGACCTCGAAGAGGTGAACCGGTTCGCGTGGCGCGACGGAGCCAGCATCACGCGCGGCAAGGTCCCGATCGAGGACCGCGGCGCGTCTCTCGACGAGATCCACATCGACGGCGCGGTCATCGCAGCCGCGCAGGAGATGCTGGAGGCGACCGGGGTGCGACCACCGTGCAAAGAGCTCTACTTGCCGCGCGCCGAGGAGAGCTACGCGACCTGGACCTCGCGCGTCGTGGGTGCCGTCCTCGCGGATCTGCCGGTCGTGCATCTCGAACCGTATGCCATTCGCTCGACGCTGGGTCCGCTGTTCTCGGAGTGGATCACTGCGTGGAAGCCCCTGGACGAAGCAGTGCGGGCAGGCATCACTGCCGTGGCGGCCGCGGGGATGGCGCCCCAGGTCGTCCCGGACGCGCCTGGCCATCTCTTCCTCCGAGATGAGGGTGGGCGGCGAAAGAAGCTGCGTCGCATCGATGATCGCTGGCAGTGGAATGGCGCGGAGGGTCTTCCTGACGACGCGGACGCATGGTTGCAGAATCGCGCAACCGGGTCGCCGGAGAGCTTCTCCTGCACGGCGCTCGTGCGTCCGCTCGCCCAGCAGGCGATCCTGCCGGTCGTCGCGCAGGTGAACGGACCGGCGGAGGTCGCATACTTCGCGCAGCTCCCGGAGGTGTTCGAAGCCGCGGGACTCCCGCTGCCGGCCGTGATGCCGCGTCCTTCGCTGACCGTTCTCGGGACGAAGGAGGCGCAGGCCGCGAACCGCTTCGGACTCTCGACGATCGACCTCGTGCGCGCGCCCGACACCTGGTCGTCGCCGGACCCCACCGACGAAGGCGCACGCCCGGATCAGAGACGGTTCCGGCACGTCCTGGCGACGCTCTCCGAGTGGGAGCAGGAGCTCGCCGATACCGCCCCGGACGAGGGCGTCCGACGGTCGGTAGCGGGATGGGCAAAGAAGGTCGGTGACGCGACACGGCGGCTCGAGAAATCGTTTGAGAAGGCGTCGGAACAGCAGTCGGGGGCCGGGCGCGCAGTGCGGCACCGGCTGGCCGAGTGGGTCCACCCCATGGGCAGACCCCAGGAGCGGATTCTCGGTCCACTCGCGATTGCGCGGGGACAGGATCCCGCTTTGTCGGGGGACATCCTGGCGCGCATCGACCCGTTGGATTTCCGGCATCACGTCGTCACACTGGAGCACGGGGACTTCCAATCATGACGGTCGATGTACTTGCATTCGGCGCGCACCCGGACGACGTCGAGCTCTCGGTCGGCGGAACGCTGCTCGCGCTGCAGGAGCTGGGCCATACCGTGGGCATCGTCGACATGACGCGGGGGGAGATGGGGACGCGGGGCTCGCCCGAGATCCGCGCAAGAGAAGCGCAGGAGGCGGCGCGCCGACTTGGCGTCGAGGTTCGCCAGAACCTCGGTCTTCCGGATGGTCGCGTGGCACTCGATGAGACGTCGCGCGAAGAGACCATTCGCGTCATCCGCGCGCAGCGCCCGCGACTCGTGCTCGCTCCGTTGCAAAGCGACCTGCACCCGGATCACGAATGGACGGGTCGGGTCGTGCGGGAAGCAGCGTTCCTGGCCGGGCTGGGCAAGTGGGAGACGGGGCAGAATCCGCACCGTCCGCGCACGGTGCTCCACTACTTCTCCCACACGCTGCGAGAGCCAGATCTCGTCATCGACATCACGCCTCATTTCAGTCAGAAGAAGGAAGCGTGCCTTGCCTACCAGAGCCAGTTCCACGATCCGGAATCGAGGAAGCCTGCGACGTACATCGCGGGCGAGAAGTTCTGGGACTGGTGGGAAGCGCGCGCGCGCCATTTCGGGCATCGGGTCGGCGTGACCTTCGGTGAGGCCTTCGTCCACGAGGGACCGCTTCCCGTGAAAGACCCGGTCCGTCTCTTCGACGAGTTCGGGTACTACCCTCAAGAGGATGACAACGCGTGAGCGAGAGCTGCGATCTGCGCATCGGCATCATCTGCTACCCGACGTACGGCGGCTCCGGCGCCGTCGCGGTCGACCTCGCGGCGGCGCTTGCGAACCGTGGCCACGAGGTGCACGTGATCTCGTACGCGAGCCCGTTCCGCATGGAAACGAGCGGCAAGCTCCTCTTCCACGAGGTCGCGGTCCCCGAATACCCGCTCTTCCGATATCCACCCTACGCGATGGCACTCGCGAGCAAGCTCGCGGAGGTCACGGCGCACCACGAGCTGCAGGTGCTTCACGCCCACTATGCGATTCCGCACAGCATGGCGGCGTTCGTCGCGCGTGAGATCCACGGCGACGAACGCATCGGCGTCTTGACGACGTTGCACGGCACGGACATCACTCTCGTGGGCTCGGATCCGTCGTACCGGCCTTCGACGGCCTACGCGCTCCGACGATCCGACGCCATCACCGCCGTCTCGGAGTACCTCAAGGACGAGACGCTGCGCACTATCTGTGACTCGTGCGTGATCGGCGTCGTGCCGAACTTCGTGGACACGGTCCGATACGCGCCTCGCGAGCGCATGGAGCTACGCACGCACTACGCAAAGGACGACGAACCACTCCTCATGCACATGTCGAACTTCCGCCCGGTGAAGCGGGTCCTGGATGTCGTGCGTGTGTTCCATCGTGTCTACCAGGACATGCCCGCGCGGCTGGTGATGGTGGGCGACGGTCCCGAACGCCCCGCCGCGGAGCGTCTCGTGCGCGAGCTCGAGCTGCATCACCGGGTGACGTTCACGGGAGCGATGCCTGATGCGTCGCGGTTGCTGTCACAGGCCGACGCGTTCCTGCTCCCGTCGGACGGCGAGTCGTTCGGTCTTGCAGCTCTGGAGGCCCTGTCGTGCGGGGTCCCGGTGGTGGGCGCGCGAGCCGGTGGACTGCCCGAGGTCGTCATCGACGGTGAGAGTGGCATCCTCGAGAGCGTGGGTGACTGCGAGGCGATGGGGTCGCGTCTCTCCGAGATTCTCGGCAATGTCGCGACCCGTGAATCATATCGTCAACGCGCCCGCCGGCGCGTCGAGGAGCACTTTCGAACGGACCGGGTCGCGCCGCGCTACGAAGATGTCTATCGCTCCATCCTCGAACGGCGGGCGCATCGATGAACCGCGCTCGCCTCCCGCGGGTGGTTGGCGGGTAGGTTCAGGAGCAGGGCCGCTCGGCGAGCCGCGCGAGGAACCGCCGGGCTGAGTCGCCGACGCCGTCCTCGCTCGTCTCCATCTGGTACTTGCGCGCCACCGAGTCGAGCATCTGCCCCGACGCCTCGCGGAACGCCTCGAAGACGCCGCCGCCTTCCTTCGCGGAACTCTCGTAGGTCGGCACCCCGCGGAAATTCAACTTCGCGTCGAGATCCTCGACGGAGGAGAGTTCGGGGAGGTCGCGCTTGTTGTACTGGAGCACGAGCGGGATGGTGTTCACGTCGAGGCCGTTGGCGGTGAGGTTCTCGCCGAGGTTCAAGATGCTCTCGACGTTCTCGTCGATGCGATCGGCTTGCGAGTCCGCGACGAACACCACGCAGTCGGCGCCCATGAGGACGTACTTGCGCGTGAGGTTGTATTTCACCTGACCCGGCACGGTGAAGCCCTGGATCTTGATCTTGTAGCCACCGACCATGCCGAGGTCGATCGGCAAGAAATCGAAGAACAGCGTCCGCTCCTCGTCGGTCTTCAGCGAGATCAGCTTCACTCGCTTGTTCGGATCCAGGATGTCGTGGACACACTTGAGACTCGTGGTCTTCCCGCCCAGGCCCGGTCCGTAGTAGACGACCTTGGTGGTGATGGTCTTGTCGCGCGTGTTGACGATGCTCATGGGGTGCCTGATGTGGTCGGATTCTGCTTCCGGTACCCGGTTTGGGCGCGGCAATTCGGACTTCCCTCGAAGTCACTCTCGGCCATGAACGGGGTTGCGCTTTAAACTGGGCATGAATGCGCATCTACTTGGATCACAACGCGACCACGCCGATGGACCCGCGCGTGCTCGAGGCGATGCAGCCGTGGTTCCTTGGGCACCATGGCAACCCGAGCAGCCTGCACGCGGAGGGACGTGAAGCCCGCCGGGCGGTCGAGGAGGCGCGCGAGTCCGTCGCGGCACTTCTCGGGCAGGATCCTCGCACGATCCTGTTCACGAGCGGGGCGACCGAAGCGAATAACACCGCGCTGCGGGGGCTGCTCGCCGCCGGCGCGGATTCGGATGCGGGCCCGGCGCATCTCGCGGTGTCGGCGGTGGAACATCCGTCGGTTCTCACCTGCGCTGAAGCGCTGCAGCGGGAGGGAGTTCGGGTGACTCACCTCACCGTCGATGAGGACGGGCGCGTTCATCTCGAGGCGGTTGATGCCGCCCTCGCCGATGGTGCGCGGGTGGTGGCGGTCATGGCCGCGAACAACGAGGTCGGGACGCTGCAGCCGTGGTCCGAGATCGCGGATCGTTGTCGCGCGGCGGGAGCCGCCCTCCACGTCGATGCCGTGCAGATGATCGGCAAGCACCCGTTGGCCGTGCCGGACCCCGGCGCGGGCACGCTGAGTCTCTCCGCGCACAAATTCGGCGGACCCAAGGGTGCGGGTGCGCTGTGGATCCGTGAGGAAACCCGCCTCACGCCGCTCCTCTTCGGGGGCGGCCAGGAGCGCTTGCGGCGAGGAGGAACGGAGAACGTCGTGGGCCTCATCGGCCTCGGCGCCGCGGCACGGCTCGCCGCCGGGGAGACGGCGAGCCGGCGGCGCCGACTCACGGCGCTCGAAAACGCCTTCCTCGGCGCGATCCGCGAACGCATCCCGGACGTCGTCCTGCACGGTCCGTCCGGCGCGACGGAAGGGGGGCGTCTCGCCGGGACCCTCTGTTTGCGCGTCCCCGGGGTACCCGGCGAGCCCCTCCTGATGGGGCTGGACCTCCAGGGCGTGGCGATCAGTCTCGGATCGGCGTGTAGCAGTGGCGCCGTCGAACCCTCCCACGTCCTCCACGCGATGGAGATCAACAAGGTGGATAACCTGGAGAGCTTCCGCGTGTCGCTGGGTTGGGAGCAGGACGAGGCGACCGTGCTACGAGCGGCACGGATCATCGCCGACGTGGCCGATCGCAACCGCAAGCCGCCAGACGGTTTGGGGCGCTGACCCCCGCGGACCCGGCCACGGAGACGCCCTGCGCGGAGCCGTAACCGGTGACAGTCACGGTGGTTACCGCGCCATCGGGTGGTGATCGGAACCGCGCGACCCGACCTCGATGGGCGTCTCCGGGGGTCGAAATGAAAAAACAGAAAGCGTGCCAGAACGCCGCTATGAGATTCCCTTGACTTCCCCAAGTCCAAGCCCGAGACTGACTAAGTCTCATTCTTGAGAACCTTCTCCAGCCCGTCTTGAAAAGGTCTTCAGGAATCCGGTGGACGCCGAGTGCAGGCGCGGCCAGAATTCGCATCTCTCGGGTGTCGGTCAGGTCGGTCACCAAGGCTTGCCGTCGTCCGCCACGCACACAGGTAAACAACTCAACAGGTGTGACTTAGAGCGCTCGCCCTTGGCGAGACATGGGAGCTCTGCATGTCACGAGAACACGCTGCCGGCAATGTCTGGCAAGGGGTGCTGACACGCATCCGCAGTTGCGTCTCGGAACAACAATTCGACACGTGGTTCCGCTCTGTGGAACCCGCAAGCTGCTCCGAAGACGTTTTGGAGCTGACGGTCCCCAACACCTTCTCCCGGGAATGGCTCCGGAAGAAGTATGCGGACATCATCCTCGGCGCTGCGGCGTCCGCCAACGGCGGTCGTCGTCCAACGCTCAGGATCACGGTTCGCGAGGGTGAGGAGCCCGATGCTGGCGCCGTCGCCGTCGCGACGGCCGCCGAACCGTCGAGCCACCCTTCGGGAGACGAGGGCGACTCCGCGTCGGCGCGGAATCCCGCCATCCTGATCGAGAGCGTGCTGCCGGCCCGGCCGCACGCGAGGGCTTCTTCCACGCCTGCGACCGAGCGGACCGGCGGTGCGTGGCTGAACGCCGACTACCGCTTCGACTCGTTCGTCGTGGGCTCGGGGAACCGCCTCGCGTACGCGGCGGCCATGGCCGTCGTCGACAAGGAGCAACGGATCTACAACCCGCTTTTCGTTCACGGCGGAGTGGGGCTCGGCAAGAGTCATCTGCTGCAGGCGATCTGCCAGGCGTGGAAGACGCGCCGACCGGACCAGCGGGTCATGTATGTGCCATGCGAGCAGTTCATCAATCACTTCATCGCCGCGGTCGATGGGGGGAACCTGGACCGTTTCCGTCGCCGGTACCGCGACGCCGACATCCTCGTGATGGACGACGTGCAGTTCCTCGCGGGCAAGGAGCGGACGCAGGAAGAGTTCTTCCACACGTTCAACCATCTCCATCAGCGGCAGAAGCAGATCGTGCTCTCGGCCGAGGTCCCGCCGCGAGGCATCGCCGGCCTTTCCGAGCGTCTGATGAGCCGGTTCCGCTGGGGCATGGTCTGCGAGCTCGAACAGCCCGGTTTCGAAACCCGGCTCGACCTCGTGCGCCAGCGCGGCGAGCATCTCGGACAGCAGCTGCCCGACGACGTCGCAGCGTTCATCGCCGAGAACGTCCGGTCTCACATCCGAGAGTTGGAGGGTGCGGTGACCCGGGTCGTCGGGCACGCCCATCTCTCCGGCCAGAACGTGGATCTCGCGCTGGCTCGGGAGGCCCTGAAGGATCTGGTCGTCGAGCGACGACGCCGGGTCACGATCGACCACATCGCCCAGGCCGTCACCCGCCAATACGGGGTCAAGCTCGCTGAGCTGCAGAGCAAGAAACGGACGCAGGTCATCGCGCTGCCGCGCCAGATCTGCATGTTCCTTGCGCGCCGCCTCACCGGGCATTCCCTCGAGGAAGTCGGTGGGTTCTTTGGCGGCCGGGACCACTCGACCGTGCTCTATGGCGTCGAGCGGATTCGGAAGAAAGCGAAGGACGATGCGGCGCTCCGCGAATCCGTCGAGCAGCTTGCTGCTCAGGCCCTCACGATCGCCGGATCGTAGGTCGTCGTCGGACAGGGGGACGGAGGGTCAGTCAGGTGCATCGCGAGCCCCGATCTCGAGCTGCATCTTTCACCCCCACGACATCTTCGATGGGTCGCCGAACCCACCTCCCAGATGTCGCGGCGCAAACCCGTGCTCGCGATCGTGGCTCAGGCCCTCCCGACCTACCGGAACGTCATTTGCACGGCTATAATACGGGCCTCTGGCCTGAGCTCTGAGCCGGCCACAGGGGAGGTGTGCGAATGAAGTTCCGAGGGAAACGCCAGACCCTTCTGGAGGCCTTCACGATTGTGGGGTCTGTGGTGGCGCCACGTTCCATCAAGCCCATCCTCCAGAACCTGAGGTTGGTGGTTGATCCGGGGGGCGCCACGCTGCTCGCGACCGACCTCGAGGTCGCGATTCGCTACCGCGTGGAGCTCGAGGAGGTGGAGGAGAGCGGCGACGTCCTGCTACCGGTGCAGCGGCTGCTCGGCATCTTCCGCGAGGCCGACGGCGAGGACGTGTCCTTCGTGTCCGACGACCGCGCACTGAAGATCGCCTGCGGCAACGGGGTGTTCAAGGTCCTCTGCGAGGACCCCGAGGAGTTCCCCCAGATCCCCGAATTCAAGGAAGACAAGGCGTTCGTCCTCGACCGGGAGCCGTTCCGCCTCCTCATCCGCAAGACGACCTTCGCCACGGCTCGCGAGAAGACGCGCTATGCGTTCAATGGCGTGAGGTTCGAGGTCGAGGGCGACGTTGCCCGCATGGTTGCGACCGACGGCAAGCGCATGGCCGTGAAGACCGTGGGAATCGACAACCCGTCCGACATCTCCGCCGGGCACATCATCCCCACCAAAGGGCTGCAGACGTTCGACCGCGTGCTCTCCGACGAAGACCCGAAGGTGCGCATCAACCTGGAGGAACGCCAGGTCATGGTGCGTGCCGGCAACGCCGAGGTCTCGTCACGACTCGTCGAGGGCGCGTTCCCCCGCTACGACGCCGTCATTCCCAAGGAGACCGTGCTCACCGCCGAATTCCAGCGCGAAGACCTGCTGTCGGCGCTGAGGCAGGCGGCGATCCTCACCAACGACGAGAGCCGCTCTGTGCGCATGTCGTTCACCGAGGACAGCCTCGTGCTGACATCGCGGGCGATGGACGTCGGTGAAGCGCGGGTCGAACTCACGACCGAGGTGAACGGCGAATCGCCGGACGTCGCATTCAATCCAGACTTCCTCGTCGAGGGCATCAAGGTCATGGACGCCGAGAGGCTCAAGATCTCGATCTCCGGCAAGGACACCCCGGCCCGTATCGACGGCGAGGAGAACTTCGTCTATGTGGTCATGCCGGTGACGCTGCGGTCCGGGTGACCACGGTGACCGACCATCCGGAAGGAACCCGCGAACTCGGGAACGTGCTTGACGGCCTCCTGGGCCGTCGCGGCCTGTCGAAGCGCCATCGTGAACTTGCGGCCCTGCGCCGCGCCTGGGCCAACGCCGCCGGTGATGACGTGGCTGGCCACACTCGCGTCCGAGGACTCCGCACGGGAGTGTTGACCATCGACGTCGACTCCGCCCCGCTCTGCCATCGACTCGCCGCGTTCGAGAAGGACCGGCTGCTGCAGGCCGTTCAGGAGCAAGCCCGGAAACTCTGGGTTGCTGAGCTCCGATTCCGCCTCGGTGCATTCGCCCCGAAAGACACAGATTCATGACTGAACACGAGCCGGCCTACGACGCATCCAAGATCAAGGTTCTGGAGGGCCTCGAGGCCGTACGGAAGCGGCCCGACATGTACATCGGCGACACGTACGAGTACGGGCTGCACCACCTCGTCTACGAGGTCATCGACAATGCCATCGACGAAGTCCAGAACGGCCACGCCGATGACATCAAGGTGACGATCAACGCCGACGGGAGCATCTCCGTCTCCGACAACGGCCGCGGCATCCCGGTCGACATGATGGAGGATGAGGGCAAGCCCGCCGTCGAGGTCGTCATGACCAAGCTCCACGCGGGGGGCAAGTTCGACGGCGACAACTACAAGGTCTCAGGCGGACTGCACGGGGTTGGAGTGTCGTGCGTGTGTGCGCTCGCGGAGTGGATGGAGGTCGAGGTGGCGCGCCACGGCAAGATCCACCACATCCGCTTCGAGCGTGGGGCCACCACCGAGCCGCTGAAGGTCCTCGGCACGACGGATCAGCGCGGCACCAAGCTCACGTTCTCGCCTGACCCCGAGATCATGGAGCTGACGAAGTTCAACGCGGACACGCTGGCAACCCGCATCCGCGAGCTCGCGTTTCTCAACGCGGGCGCCAAGATCACGATGCGCGACGATCGCGAAGAGTCATCCGAGGCGCAGACCTTCGAGTATCCGGAGGGCGTGAAGGACTTCGTGCGGTACCTCAACGTAGGCAAGAACGTCGTGCACCAGGAGGTGGTCTACTTCAACGAAGAGCACACGATCCAGAATTCCGACGGCAAGCCGGAGGCGTACCGGATCGAGGTCGGCCTCCAATACAGCGACAGCTACAGCGAGATCGTCTACTCGTTCGCGAACACCATCAAGACGATCCAGGGCGGGACGCACCTCTCCGGGTTCAAGACCGCTCTCACGTCCGCATTCAACAGCTACGCCAAACAGAGCAAGCTCCTGAAGGACGACAAGACGTTGTCGGGCGACGACTTCCGCGAAGGTCTGGCCGCCGTCGTCTCCGTCCGCCTGCCCGATCCGAAGTTCGAGAGCCAGACCAAGATCAAGCTGGCCAACCGCAATGCGCAGACCGTCGTGCAGAGCGTCGTCTACGAGCAGCTCAAGACGTTCCTCGAAGAGAATCCGCAGATCTCCAGGGCGATCGTGAAGAAGGCCGTCGACGCAGCAGCTGCGCGCGAAGCTGCGCGCCGAGCCCGCGAGCTCGTACGGCGCAAGGGTGTGCTCGCCGGCGGCGGATTGCCGGGCAAGCTGTCCGACTGCACGTCCCGCGACAAGGAGCGCTCCGAGATCTTCCTGGTCGAGGGCGATTCGGCCGGCGGCTCCGCCAAAGGCGGCCGCGACCGCAAGTACCAGGCGATCCTCCCGCTGAAGGGCAAGATCCTCAACGTGGAGAAGGCCCGCATCGACAAGATGCTCGGGCACGAGGAGATCAAGATCATCATCACCGCGCTCGGGTGCGGGATCGGCAGCGACGAGTTCGACCTCGAGAAGCTGCGCTACAACAAGATCATCATCATGACCGATGCGGACGTGGACGGCAGTCACATCCGCACGCTGCTGCTCACGTTCTTCTACCGACACATGCCCGCGTTGATCGAACATGGGCACATCTACATCGCGCAGCCGCCGCTGTTCAAGGTCAAGAAGGGCAGCAAGGAGCGCTACGTCCTCACCGATGAGGCCATGGACGGCGAACTCATGCAGCTCGGACTCGAGGGCGCGTCGCTCCGGGTTCGGAGCGCCGACGGGGGCGATGGCCGCGTCCTCTCCCTGGGCGACTTCGCGGCCGTCGTCGACATCGTCTCCTTGCTCGACAAGAAGGAGATGCAGGTGCGTCGGTCCGGGCTCTCGCTGGCCGACTTCCTGCGAAGGGCGACGGGGGACGACTGCGCGTTGCCGCATTACCGTGTCGACCACGCCGGTCGAACCCACTACTTCACCTCGACGGAGGAGTTCGACAGCTGGCGCGCCGACCAGGAGAAGACCGCGGGCAAGGACCTCAAGGTCTGCGAGGACGAAGCGGCCGCCGAAGAGCGGGCCGAAGCGGATCTGGTGCTCACGGAGCTCTACGGAACCGATGACGTCAGCCGTCAGCTCGTTCGCCTGCGCGAGTTCGGTTTCGGGCCGGAGGACTTCGACTTCGCGTCTGACGACACGGTTCCGGACTCCGAGGAGTGGCGGTTCGCGGTGGAGACGGAGAAGGACACGCGCCCGATCTCACGGCTGCGCGACGTACCGGATACGGTGCGAGATCTCGGCAAGAAGGGCATCGACGTCCAGCGCTACAAAGGGCTGGGCGAGATGAACCCGGACCAGCTCTGGGACACCACCATGGATCCCGAAGTGCGCACGCTGCTCCGCGTGAAGCTCGACGACATGGCGGGGACCGACCAGATCTTCACGATCCTCATGGGCAATGAGGTCGAGCCGCGCCGCAACTTCATCGAAGAGAACGCGCTCGCGGTGAAACAGCTCGACGTCTAATCCTCACCTGCCCCACTGGATCGTTGTTTTTCGCCCCCCCGGCGCGGGTTTTCGGCCCGGTGAAGAAAGGGGATCCGCTGCGGAGTGCGCAATCCGGGTCCATCCATGCCGTCGATCGGGGGGTTTCCCAACACAACCCCTGCAAACGTGAGAGATGCAGAACCTGTCTCCGCCGTCATCTTTGTTTTGCGGCTTGCAGCGTCCGGTCGAAAACCGCAACACCCGACATCGCAAGGGTTTTCGGGCTCATACCGTCGAGCCGGGCCGATAGGGGAGCTGTTCGTGGCGTAGCGCGGTCCGCAGCTCACCTCATGAGTATCTGGCCCGCGTCCGTCTGAGAGTGCGAGCGGGAGAGACATTGGCGCGTCTTTCCCATTCGAGACGGCCGCGGGCGGGAGAGGCGACTCGATGGAGTGGCCAGACCCAGGGGTGGTTCAAGAACGTCGGCGGGTCACCCGCCGAGGGGGGGTTGCAACGATGTCAGATACGGCGACGAGTGTCGATCTGGAGTTCCTCAGGAACGCGGACAACCTTCCTGCATTGCCCGCAGTGGCACTCGAGGTCATTCGCCTCACGCAGCAGGAAGAGGTTGACCTGGAGGAAATCGGCGAGACCGTGGGGCGCGATCCTGCGCTGGCCGCACGACTGGTCAAGCTCTCCAACTCTCCGCTCTTCGGGCGGGCCCAAGAGGTCACCAGCATCAACCAGGCGCTGATGGTCCTCGGCCTCAAGGCCGTCAAGATGGCGGCGATCTCGTGCTCGATGGGCGTGGCGATGTCCAGTCCGGACCTGGGCTACGGTCGCGACGAGGACTATCGGAGCTACTGGCGGCGCTCCGTCACGGCGGCGGTTGCGTCGAAGCAGCTCCTCTCCGACAAGAACCGTCAGCTCGCCGACGAGGGGTTCCTCTGCGGCTTGCTGATGGACGTCGGCTTCCCCACGCTGCTGCGTTCCGGTCACGAGCCCTATCGTCAGGTCATGTCCGCGGTGGACTCCGGCCACGCAGATCCCATTGCAGAGCGAGAGGCTCTCGATGGTGCGGCACACTCCGATGTCAGCGCGCACGTCCTGCGGAGCTGGGACCTGCCCGAGGTGCTTACGGTGCCCATCTCGTGGCACCACGACCCCGACGGTCTCGAGGAGGACGTTCCCGAGGACGCCCGCATCCTGGCGAAGGTCCTCAATTTCGCCCACGACATCGCGACCATCGTCTCTTCCGAAGACAGCCGTGGCACGGCCTTGAAGCTGGCGCGGAAGAAGGCAGAGGACTGGTACGACCTCGTCGGCCAGGAATTCGACGAGTTCCTCAAGGGTCTCACCGAGAACGTCCACGGGCTGGCGAACCTCATGGACGTCGACGTCGGCAGTCCGGAGGAGATGGCCAAGATGATGATGCAGGCCCAGGAGGACATGCTCGTCATGGCCGTGGGCGCGAACCAGGAGCTGGAGCGCACCCAGGACAGGCTGAAGCAGCTCGCGGAGAAGGCGGAGACGGATGCGTTGACCAGGATCCGCAACCGCGCCGCCTACGACGACTTGGTCGCGGAGCACTGGAGGCTTCGCACCGAAGAGGGCGACGAGACGTCCATCGGTCTCATCATGGTCGACGTGGACAAGTTCAAGGTGTTCAACGATACCTTCGGCCACCAGGCCGGCGACGAGGTCCTGAAGCACGTCGCGGAGGCGTTGTCCACTAGTTGCCGGACCGGTCTGGGTGATGTCGTCTGCCGCTACGGCGGCGAGGAGTTCGTCACCATCGTTCCCGGCGTGACGGTGGACGAGCTCGGCGGGGTCGCCGAGCGTTTGCGCCGTGCAGTCGAAGACTTGACCGTGGCCACGGATCGGGGAATCCTGAAGGTCACGGCGTCGTTCGGTGCGGCGCACGTCGCGCGCATCCACGCCGGGGTCACGAGCTCCGAGGTGCTCGAGCTTGCTGACCAGAACCTGTACGCGGCTAAGGACTCAGGCCGCAATCGGTGTGTCGTGTCGGCATTCCCGCAGGACTGATCGGCGCCTGGCCCGAGCGGCCGCCGATCACGACGGCTCGCGACCCTCTTCATCCGACCCGAAGTAGTCGGGGTCCGCGTACACCGTCGTGTCGTCGGTGGTCGGGGCCGGTTCCGATTCGGCTGATGAAGCTGCGGAGGGCTGCGACGACTCTTCGGGCGCCCCAGCGTCGGGTTGAGGATCTCCTCCCCACTCCGGCCCGGGCTCGCGGGAGGGATCGTCGTCGTACACCTCTTCCTTCTCCGCTTCCTCGTCCTCGTGGTTCCACGGATCCTCTTCGAGGTCACTCTCGGACGGGTCATACGAGTCGAGGTCTTCGGGAGAATCGATCAGGTCTCGCGTCCCCTCGTCTGACTGCTGAAGCTCGGCATCGATCGCATCGTCGGCTTCGCGATCGATGTTCGTGAGCTCGTCCTGGACTCCGCGCAGGCCCTTCTTGAACTCCATCAGCCCGCGGCCCAGTGACCGGCCGACCTCTGGCAGACGGGATCCGAAGATGAGGAGCCCGACGACCAGGATGATCATCATCTCCTGGAGACCGATCGGGCCGAGGAACGCGAGGAATGACATGGGCAACCATTGTACGGGGGCAGCCGAGGACCCCCAACCGGGTACAGTGGACCTTCGACATGTCGAGACGACAGGCGATGGCGGGTCTTGCGATGGCCGCCCTGCTGGTGGCGGCGTTCTGGACCATCGTCCGGCCCGATCGGGACGAGCCGCCGGGGGGATCTGGTGCTTCGCTGTCCGGCGTCAATGCGGCTGGAGACGCCTCGGGCCTCACGAGTTCGGA
The DNA here is from genome assembly GCA_002687715.1 of Planctomycetota bacterium. Classification (GTDB taxonomy): domain Bacteria; phylum Planctomycetota. The sequence goes on from NZBC01000204.1 coordinate 46,840, forward strand.
AGATGTGCGGACCCGCCGGTACAAGGAGCCGGAACTCGGGCCCACGGTCGGTCCGTCCCGGGCGGGCCCGCCCGTGGCGGTGCGTTTTCGCGTCGTCGACGGCGACATGCCGGTCCTCGATGCGAGCGGCTACCTCCTCGTTGCTCCGCGCGAGCGCCTGTCGGCGAGCCAGCGCGTCCCCATCGTCGACGGTCGTTCGGTCGTCCCCGTGACCCTGCATCCGGGGTTCTGGGCGATGGGTGTCTACCTCGCCGGGTGCGCGCCGCAGTCTCAGTTGCGGTTCCCGGTGATCGCGAAGCGCGGCGCCGAACAGGTGATCGACGTCCCGCGGCCGGGCGGCGGGGTCACGATCACCGGCGTTGCGACGGATTCGAACGGCGCCCCCGTTCCGGCCGACTACCTGCTCCTGGTCGAGGTCGCGGCCCGGTTCACCGAATCGAACCCGAATCACCCGGATCAGTCCTTCCGCAACGGGTTCATCCGCACGTCGGCGGGGGGACGGTTCCACTACGCCTTCGCCGGCGCGGCGAGCGACGTGCGGGCCGGGGTCGCGCGCGACGTCGATCGCGAGCACGAATTGTGGGCGTCGTTCCCCAAGCCGTTCCACCGTGCGGTGCTCGCCGAAGGCACGACCTGGGATCTCGGAACCGTTGCCGTCACCGATCCGCCGTTGCTCTTCGAGGCGGTCTTGTCGGCGGAACCGCCGAAGGACCTGACCGACTTGTTCTGGGTCGGGGAGGACAAGGTGTCAGGCGAGCGACTCACCACGGTGAACGTGCAGTGGGCGCTGCGTCCGGCGGGCGCGGAACGGTTCGTCGACCTCGGTCCATGGGGCCACTACACGTGGAACGGGGCGCCGGGCGCGCGCGTCCGCATCCTGGGAGAGATGCCGGGAAGTACGGCGTTCGACGCCGCGGCGAAGGCCCACGATTGGGCATGGAGGTCGCCGGAGGTGCTCGCGCCGGGAGCCCGGGGCGTGCGGGTGCATCTCGTTCGGACGTGCGCCGTGAAGGGCGTGGTCGTGATGCCGGGGAGACGCAACCGGGCGGCGGTGAAGGTGCGACTGCTTCAGGCGGGCCGGCCGCGGTACGTCCTCGAGAAGCTCCGCTATGGCGGCGAATTCTGGTTCCCGACCGTGGTGCCAGGCCTTTACACAGTCGAGGTCGTTGCGCCGCTGTGTCCCCCGTGGCGCAAGGAGGACGTGGTGATCGCGCCGCGCGACGGTGCGCGCAATGTCGACCTGGGCACGATCACGGTCGGCGCGGCGTGGACGTCGGCGGAAGTGTTGCTGCGCGACGGCCGTGGCAGTCCGCTGCCGGCGCCGGTCGCGGCGGTGAGCGACGGACGCCGTGGAACGGCGACGTTCGACGGGGAAGCGGATGGGAAGGTGAAGGTGTCATGGCCGACAAGGTCCGCGGGTCCGGTGGAGATCTGGCTCTGGTCGGAGGGCTGGGTGCCACAGCGTTTCACCCCGAAGGACCTGCCCTCGGTCCTGACGCTCGACCGCGGCACGTTTCTCTCCATTGACCCAGGCTTCGACCCGAGCGACCTGGCCTTCCCCGGGCCGCTCACGGTGCGGCTCGCCGCGACCTCGAAGACCCGGGTGGCGCGTTCGCGCCTGCCGACGCAACGGAGCGACATCACCTCGGCGCTCGACCTGGCGATGGGGCCGTTCCCGCCGGGATCCTGCCGGCTCGCGCTCGAGATCTCGGCGCGGCTGCCCTCCGGCAAGCGGCTCGCCCGCAGCTTCCCGGTCGGAGAGGTTGCGATCCTGGCTGGCGAGGATGAGGTGGAGTTCGCTATCCCGGCGGACGTGGTCAAGCAGCTGCGCGCCGCGGTTTCACGACGTTGACGCCCGTCGCTACAATCCGCGAACGATGCAGCGTCGCACGGCAACGATCATCTTCCTGCTGACGATCGCGGCGACGTTCCTGTGCTGGGGACGTTCGCTCGACGTGCCGTTCATCCTCGACGACCTGACCTATGTCGCGGTCGTGCATCCGAACGGGGAGTTCTCGGGGGAGGGGTTGCGACGACTCGTGTGGCCGGACGACCCGGCCTACGACTTCAACCATCACCTCCGGCCGCTCGGGTACCTGTCGGTGGCGGCGAACGACCGGGTCGGCGGGACCTCTCCACGTTCGATTCGGGCGGGTGCGCTGTTGCTCCACGCCGTCTGCGCGTGGTGGGTGGCGCTGATCGTGTTGCGACTCGGAGGGCGTCCCGTTCCCGCGGGGTTGGCGGCGCTCCTCGTCTCGGTGCATCCGGGGGCGTTTGAGACGTTGATCTGGGTGGCCCACCGGTTCACGTTGCAGGCTGGACTCCTCCTGGCGGTCGCGATGTTCCTGACCATCGGGTCGGCGCGCCGTGGGCGGTGGCCGGTCGTCGCCGGCGTGGTGGCAGTGACGGCGCTGTTGTCGAAGGACTCGATGTTGGCGTTCGGGTGGTCGCTTCCGGTGGTGGCGTTCGCCGCGGCACGGGAGGGGTCACGCGTGAGTCAGGCGGTGCGAACCGCCGTCGTGATCGGGATTGGTGTCGCGGCCGATCTGGTGCTGCGTCGCACGATTACCGGCGCGTGGCTCCCGACTCTCGAGCAAGGCGTCTCGATGGCGGACACGGTGGAGGGCGGCGGCCTCCTCTCCGGCGCGCCGCACTTCTGGCGTTCGTTCGCGGCGCCGTTCGTTCTGCGTGAAGAGGACCCCGCATGGTGGAGCGTGCTCGCCGACGTCCGGATGGCGGGGTTCGTCCTGCTCGCGGCGCTGGCGGTCGGCGGGGCGGTGCAACGTGGGGCCGCGGGCGCTCGGGTCGGATTGGCGTGGTGCGCGGCGCTGATCGTCCTGGCGGTGCCGGTCATGGACGTGGGGGAGGGGCTCGCGGCATCGCGACGGTTCTACGTATTGGCGGCAGGGACGCTCGTGTTCTTCGGAGCCGCGGCTCCGCCCCGGCTCGGCGCCGCGCTGATGCTGATCGTGCTCGGGTGTGACGTCGCGGGCGCGATCAAGAACCAGGAGGTGTACGGAGACGTCGGGCGCATCATCGACTACGCGGTGACGTCGGCCGAAGGGCACATCACCGACGGAAAGAACGTCGTGGTCACCGGCCTCCCCGCTCACTGGCGCGGGACGCCGGTGTTCGGCCGCGGGTTCCAACACTTCGGGTTCCGGTTTCGTCCGCCGCTGCGTGATACGCCGGCATCCGTCCAGGCGGTCCCGGCGGGGGAAGCGTTGCGGGCGCTCGCGATCCAGCCTGAGCCGACGTGCGTGCTGCGGTTCGAGGTCCGGCCTCCGTCGAGCAGCGACGACGAGTTCCGCCACCCATCCGACCGCATCGTCCTGGCCGAGGCGCGGCGCTTCCCGTCTCTGACCGAAGCTGCGCAAGCCTCCGGCATCACGCTGGTCCTCCCGACCCGCGGCACCCGGTGGCCGGCGGGCAGCAACGGTCGCATGCTATTCAAAGCAGACCCTCCCATCGAAGACGACGATGTCCTGCTCGTCACGATGCAGGCGGACGGCCGGCGTGCCGCGTGGATGCTCGGCCTCCACGATCCGGGCGTGAGCGTCGGCCCCGATGGCACGATCGCGATCACCCTCTCCGCCGCGCGCTCTCGTCTCCCGTCCGGTGACCTCGCCGTCCTCGTGGCGTTTGCCTCGGGCGACGGTACCCCTGCCTCGGTGCGCATCGACGTCCTGCCCCCCGCCTCATCCCCGGTCCCGGGCCGCGGCTCGGGGTCGATCCCGTTTCAACTCGGGGGGTAGCGGAGCCGGGAAGTCACCTGCTCTGATGGGAGCGTTCTTCTACCCGCGCGCTGCGTTCAACAACCGTTCGATCACCCGTGCGTTGTGCAGCCCTTCGTCCGGCGCCAACAGGGGGGCGTTGCCTGAGCGGATCGCGCGCGCCAGGTCTTCGATCTCCAGCTGGAACGTATCGACGGGTCCGCACGTGAACGTCTCGGTGCCGCGATCCGTTCCCAGAATCACGTGCGTCGCGTTCTCGGGGAAGGTCAGGAATGCTCCGGGCACGCGAATGACCCCATCTGTCCCGCCCACCAACGCGCGGTGCCGCAATTCGGAATCGAACCCGCACGACACGATGCCGAACCGGCCGTCACCGTAATCGAGCACTCCGTGCAGGCTCATGTCGACGCCGGTCCGCTCGTGAAACGCCGCCCGCGCCGTCACGTCACGCGGCTCGTTGCCGAGGAGCATCCGGCACCAGTTCGTACTGCTGCGAACGTTCTTGCCGACGTTCGCCAGCGGGTGATCACCCGACCCGCTCCAGAATCCCCGCCGCTCCCATTCCCGTTCCGATGCACATCGTGATCATGCCGTAGCGCTGGTTGCGGCGATTCAGGGCGTGGACGACCGTTGCGGTGCGGATGGCGCCGGTCGCCCCGAGGGGGTGGCCGAGGGCGATCGCGCTGCCGAGGGGGTTGGTGCGTTGGGGGTCGAGGTCGAGGTCGCGGATGACGGCGAGGGTCTGGGCGGCGAAGGCCTCGTTGAGTTCGATGTGGTCGAGCTGATTCTGGGAGATCCCGGCTCGGGCGCAGGCGGTGGGGATGGCGGCGATGGGGCCGATGCCCATGATCTCGGGCGGGACTCCGGCGACGGCGAAGCTGCAGAAGCGGGCGAGGGGCGTGAGGGCGAGGGCTTCCATCATCGAGCCGCTCATGAGGACGATGGCGGCGGCGCCGTCGCTGGTCTGCGACGCGTTGCCGGCCGTGACGCTGCCCTTGCGGGCGAAGACGGGGCGCAGGCGGGCGAGGGCTTCCATCGACGTGTCCTGACGCGGGCCTTCGTCCGCCTTCACTGAGATCGTTGCGACGTCGACGGATTCGGCGTCCGCGGACGGGCGACGGCGGATCACCGGAACCGGGAGGATCTCGTCAGCGAACTCGTTACCGGCTTGCGCGACGCAGGCGCGGCGGTGGCTCTCGAGCGCCCAGGCGTCCTGATCTTCCCGGGAGACGTCGTACTTCTGTGCGACCTTCTCCGCCGTGATCCCCATGCCGTACGCGATGCCGATGTTCTCGTCGTCGAAGATGGTCGGGTTGAGCTCGGGCCGGTAGCCCATCATGGGGACCATGCTCATGCTCTCGGCGCCAGCGGCGATCATGACGTCGGCTTCGCCGAGCCGGATGCGGTCGGCCGCCCAGGCGACGGCCTGCAGACCCGACGCGCAGAATCGGTTCACAGTCACGCCTGGGACGCTCTCGGGGAGCCCGGCGAGCAGGAGCGCGATGCGCGCGACGTTCATGCCCTGCGCACCCTCGGGCATCGCGCAGCCGACGATGACGTCGCCGATCAGCTCGGGATCGAGCCCCGGACATTTCGCGACCGCGCCCTTGATGCAGTGAGCGAGCAGGTCGTCCGGACGGGTGCTCGCGAACGCACCGCGGTGTGCCTTGCCGACGGGAGTCCGGACGGCGGAGACGATGAAGGCGTCATGGGTCGTCATCGATCAGTTCCTCAGCGGCTTGCCGGTCTCGAGCATGTGAGCGATGCGTGCCCGGGTCTTGTCGGTACCACAGAGCTCGACGAACGCGCGGCGCTCCAGGTTCAGGACCCAGTCCTCAGTCACTTCCGTTCCCGCGTCGACGTCGCCGCCGCAGAGGATCTTCGCGATCTTGGTCGCGATGAAGGCGTCGTGATCGGACACCCACCCGCCCGCGTGCATGTTGACGACCACGCCCTCGAGGTTCGCCGCACCGGTCCGCCCGCAGACTTTGATCGGCTTGCGGATCGGCGGGCGCCACGACGCGGCCAGCGCGAGCGCTTCTGCCTTCGCGGCCGTGAGCAGCTCCTGGCTGTTCATGACGATCGTGTCGGTGTCGCGCAGGAGCCCCATCCCGATGGCGTCTTCGCCGCTCGCGGACACGACCGCCTTGGCCACGAATTCGAACGCCCGTTGGATGAACGGCCACGGGTCCCCGTCCGGCGCCGCCGCCGCCGCACGCCGTGCGAGCTCACGCAACCCACCGCCTGCGGGAAGGACTCCGACGCCGATCTCCACGAGCCCGAGGTACGACTCCGCCGAGCACACCGTGCGAACGGCGTGCATCGCGAACTCGCAACCGCCTCCGAGCGCCATCCCGTCTACTGCCGCGACCACCGGCACCTCGGACTGCGAGAACCGGGTCGATGCGCGCTGGAACTTGCGCACGATGGCGTCTACGGCATCGAGATCGCCGCTGTCGATGATGGCCGACACCTGCTGGAGGTTGGCGCCGGCGGAGAACGGCGGCTTGTCCTGCCAGATCACGACGGCCGAGCATTCCGTTTCCGCGACGTCGAGCGCCGCCTCGATCCCGTCGAGGACGTCGTCCCCGATGACGTGCAGCTTCGACTTGAACGAGAGAACGCCCACGTCGTCGCCGTCGCGCCACAGGCGGACCGCATCCGTCTCGTGCAGCGTTTCACCCGGTGAGTCGTCGACGACTTCGCCCACGACCGATTCCGTGAACGCCTGCTTCTTGTAGACGCCCAGCGTCGAGCGCGGGACGAGCTGGTTCGTATCCGCGTCCCACGATCCGTAGGGAGTGTGGACCGACTCACGTTCTGCAACCCACGGGGGCAGCGGCCGGCTGGCCATGGTGCGACCGTCGGCGATCTCCTCCGCGATCCAGCTCGCGACATGACCCCAGCCCGCTTCCTGCCACAGCTCGAACGGCCCTTTCTTCCAACCGAACCCCCAGCGGAGGCCGAAGTCGAGGTCGCGGGCCGAGTACGCGATGTCCGCGAGGTGGACGGCCGCGTAGTGCCAGACGTCCCGGTGGATGCACCACAGGAACTCGGCCTGCGGGTGATCCGACGCCCGGAGTTGTTTCAGCCGCTCGTTGGCGTCGCCCACGCCGAGGATCTCCTGGACCTCAGGCGCGGCCTCGAACGTGGCGAGGCGGTAGCCGCCCTCGCCGTCCATGACGTGGATCTTGCCGCCGACCTTCTTGTAGATGCCGGTCCCGACCTTGGCGCCAACGAACCCCTGGTCGAGGAGCCCTTTCAGCCATGCGGGGACGAGGTAGTGCTTGTGCCACGGATCGTCGGGCAGCAGCCGGGACGAGCCTTCGATGACGTGGGCAAGGGTGTCGAGCCCGACGACGTCAGCAGTCCGGCACGTCGCGCTCTTCGGACGTCCGATCGCGGGGCCGGTGATTGCGTCGACGACGTCGAAGGGGATGCCGAGTCGCGCCGCCTGATGGAACGAGGACAGCATCGAGAAAACCCCGATGCGGTTGGCGACGAAGTTGGGCGTGTCCTTCGCCCGCAGGACCCCTTTGCCGAGCCGGGAGACCAGGAACGCCTCGAGGTCGTCGAGCAGCGACTCGTCGGTCTCCGGGCCGGCGATGAGCTCGACCAGGTGCATGTAGCGCGGCGGGTTGAAGAAATGGACGCCACAGAACCGCGGTTTGACGGTGTCCGGCAGCGACTCTTCGAGGACCGACAGCGAGATGCCGGACGTGTTCGTCGCCAGCACCGCGCCCTCTTTCAGGTGCGGCGTGATCTTCCGGTAGAGGTCGTGCTTGATGTCCGGACGTTCGGCGACCGCCTCGATCACGAGATCGCAGTCGGAGAGCCGCGGGAGCCCCGTCTCGTAGTTCGCCGTTTCGATCAGCCTGGCGCGCGCTGGGGTCGCGAGTGGCGGCGGCTTCATCTTGGCCAACCCCTTGATCGCCTTCTTGACGTGAGCATCCGGGTCCTTCCCCTCGGCCGGAAGCTCGAAGAGGACGCAAGGGACTTCGGCGTTCACGAGATGCGCGGCGATCTGCGCGCCCATGACGCCGGCTCCCAGCACGGCGGCGCGGCGAACTCGCATGGTGTCGCTCATAGCGTCCAGGTCCTCTTCACGAATCGTTCACGGCGCACGATGCGTACATGCGCTCGATCTCGTCGACGTAGAACTCGGCGATTCGCTCGCGCTTCGGCTTGAGCGTGGGCGTGAGCAGTCCGGACTCTACCGTCCAGGGCGTTGGAACGGCGGTCACCCGGCGGACCCTGGCGTGACCGGTGAACCCGGACAGGTGTCTCGAAATGCGTTGGAGTATGAACGCTTCGCTGGTTTCGTCCCCGCTTGCCGGGCTGGCGGGCAGGCCGTGTCCGCGCGTCTGGCGTTCCCACGCATCCGGCTCGATGAACACGAGCGCGGCCAGAAACGGCCGTCCCTCGCCGACGATGAGGATCTGCTCGAACAGCGGGTCTCGCATGATCGACGCCTCGAGGTCGTCGGGAGGCACCTTCGTACCCGTGGCGAGCACGATGATCTCCTTCTTGCGACCGGTGATGGTCACGAACCCGTCGTCGATGCGCGCGAGATCGCCGGTGTGGAGCCAGCCGTCCGCGTCGATGACGCGGGCGGTCGCCTCCGGATCGCGCCAGTAACCGAGCATCACGCTGGTGCTTCGCACGCAGAGCTCGCCGTCGTCGGCGATGCGGATCTCCGACCCGGTCAAGGGTTGGCCGACCGTCTCGGGCCGGTTGTCTTCGCGTCCGTTCATCGTGACGCCAGGGCTGCATTCGGTCAGCCCGTATGCGTGTGAGACCTCGATGCCGAGCGCGATGATCACCCGCGCGACGTCGAACCTCAGTGCCGCACCCCCGCACAGGGCTCCCTCGATGCGTCCGCCGAGTCGCGCCCGCATCGGCTTGCCGACGAGGCGGTCGAGCAACGGACCCCACACGTGCGCAGGCCGCCACGACCCGCGGCCCTGGACGCGGAGGAACCGGCTCCATCCCACGTCGACCGCGCGGTGGAAGAGGCGTTCTCGCCAGGCGGGGCCGTCGGCGAGCCTGGCGCGGATCTTCCCATGCACGCGCTCGAAGATACGGGGGACGGTGATGAGCACGGTCGGCCGCACTTCCCGCAGATCCTCCGGCAGATCGGGTACTGATCGTGCGAAGGCGACGGTCGCCCCAGCCATCATCGGCGCGTAGTACCCGCACGTTCTCTCCAGCGCGTGGCACATCGGCAGGAACGACAGCAGGACGTCGTCGCGGCGCAACGGGAGCCGCCGCATTCCGAGCTCACAGTTGTCGAGGATGTTCCGGTGACTGAGCATGACGCCCTTGGGGCATCCCGTCGTCCCCGACGTGTAGACGATGGTGGCCAGCTCGTCGGGGTCGGCTGCGTGCGGGTCTCCCGCGTCGTGGGCGTCGGTGTCCGCGAGCCACGACCTGGTCGACCGCGCGCCCGCGCCGGGGTCCGAGTCCTCCGCAACCAGCACGGCCTCGAGCCGTGGCATCGACGCCGCGTGCGGACGCAGGTCGTCCCACATGGCGCCGTCCTCGAGCAGCAGCACGCGTGCTTCCGCATGATTCACGATCCACGCGACGTTCTCGGGCCGGTCGCTGACGTACAGCGGGACGACGACGCATCCCAGCGACAGCGCCGCTTGCTCGAAGAACACCCAGTGCACCCGGCTCTCGCAGCGAAGGGCGACGTGGTCACCGACCGTCAATCCGAGCCGGCGGAGCGCGCCGCGCCAGCGATCGACCTCGGAGAGGATCGACGCCCACGTCGACTCGCGCCAGACGCCGCCCTGGCGTTCCAGGTACGCGACGTTGTCGGGCGTTGCCGCGGCGCGCGCGCGGAGCAGTCCATGCAGCGATCGCGCCTCGGCGGCGTCGATCAACCACCTGGCCGCCGGCGGCGCGGCGTCGCGAATCAGGCGAGCTTCTGTGCCACCTTCTTCCACGGACGCCCTCCTGGAGTGAAGTCCTCGGGGCCGAAGTCGTCGACGGCGATCGCGAACGCGCTCGCCTGGCGTGCGGTGGCGACCAGCGCCGCGTCATCAGCGGTGATCACACCAGCGGTCACGGCACGGCCGACCAGGTCCGCCGCGGGGGCCGCGTCGAGGGACTTCGCGCGAACCGCGTCCTTGATGCGCCGCTCGATCGGCTCTGCGGCGACCACGGCGCGGAGCGCATGCTCGAGGCGTCCGGTCGGATCCTCCGGGTCGGTGTTGACGTACATGCCGCACGCGAGCCGATCGCGCTGCGGGCCGGGGTCGAGCAGCATCGATGCGATGCGATGGCCGGCGCGATCGCTCGGCGGACGCCAGCGCGCGCCGAAGGGGAACACCACCCGCCGGAGCAGCCATGCGAGGGGCTTCACGGGGAGGTTGTTGAGCAGACCCTCGAGCGACGCCTGGGCCGTGAACAGGCTGCGCCGCAGGTTCCACGATACGAGCGGCAGATCCTCGGCCGGACGCCCATCGTTCTCGAACCGGCGCAGGACACAGCTCGCGAGGTACATCTCGGAGAGGATGTCGGCGAAGCGGCCGGAGAGCTTCTCCTTGCGCTTGAAGGCGCCGCCGAGGACGACGAGACACGCGTCGGCGACGGTGGCGAAGTTGGCGCTCGTGCGGGTGAGCTGCCCGTACCAGTGGCGCACTCGCCGGTCGGCCTTCGCCGGTGCGCCCGCGAACCGGCCGCCGGTGAGGTTGTGCCAGAACGCGCGCGCGACGTTGGAGATCAGGAACCGGACGTGGCCACCCACTGCCCGGTCGAACGCGACGAGGTCGTTCGCCTGCGCGGATTCCATCTCGCGGAGGAGCCACGGGTGGCAACGCATCGCGCCCTGGCCGAAGACGATCAGGGTCCGCGTGAGGATGTTCGCGCCCTCGACGGTGATGCTGACCGGGACCGACTGGTAGGCGCTGGCGAGATAGTTGCTCGGACCCTCGCAGATGCCACGCCCGCCGTGGATGTCCATGGCATCGTTGACGGCGTTGCGCATACGTTCGGTGGCCTGGTACTTGAACAAGGCTGAGATGACCGACGGCTTCTCGCCTGCGTCGACGGCAGCGGCGGTGATGCCTCGCGCGGCTTCCAGCAGATAGGTGTCCCCAGCGATCCGTGCGAGCGGCTCCTCGATGCCCTCGAAACGGCCGATCGGCACCTTGAACTGCCGGCGCACCCGCGCGTACGCACCCGTGTTGCGGGCGCAGAACTTGGTGGCGGCGGTGCTCGACGCTGGTAGCGAGATCGAGCGACCGGCGGAGAGGCAGTCCATGAGCATGCGCCAACCCTGGCCGACGCGATCCTGCCCGCCGATGATCCAGTCGAGCGGGATGAACACGTCGTTGCCCCGGACCGGACCGGTCATCATCGATTGCTTGAGCGCGTCGTGACGGGGTCCGACATTGACGCCAGCGTGGTCGGCGGGAACGAGTGCGACGGTGATCCCGAGGTCCTCCTGGTCGCCGAGCAGCCCGTCGGGGTCGCGGACCTTGAACGCGAGGCCGATCAGGGTCGCGATTGGTGCGAGAGTGATGTAACGCTTGTCGAAGGTCACCCGCATGCCGAGGACTTCGGCTCCCTCGTGCATGCCGTGGCATACGACGCCGGTATCGGGCATCGCCGCGGCGTCTGAACCCGCGGCGGGCGACGTCAGCGCGAAGCACGGGATCTCCTCACCGCGTGCCAACCGCGGTAGCCAGTGGTCCTTCTGCGCGTCGGTCCCGTAGTGCAGCAGCAGCTCGGCGGGGCCGAGGGAGTTGGGGACCATGACGCTGATCGCGCCCGTGGTCGATCGGGTGGCGATCTTCTGAACGACGCATGAGTGCGCCTGCGCGGAGAACCCGAGGCCGCCGTACGACTCGGGGATGATCATGCCGAGGAAGCCCCCGGAACGAAGGGACTCCCAGATGTCCTGCGGGAGATCGCGGTGCTCCTTGGAGGCCCTCCACTCGTCGAGGTGGCTGCAAAGCTCCTCGGTCGGACCGTCGAGAAACGCCTGCTCCTCGTCGGACAGCTTCGGGGCGCCAGCGGCGAGGAAGCGGTCGAAGCACGGCTTCCCCGAGAAGAGGTCGGCGTCGAACCACACCGTGCCCGCCTCCAACGCCTCACGCTCGGTGCTGGACATCGGTGGCAGGGCCTTGCGCGTCATGCGGAGCATCGGCGCGGTCACGAGGGCGCGACGTACCGGCGGGATCGCGAGCAGCGCGGGGATCAACCAGCCGCACCAGAGGATGATGAGCGTCAGCTCGGCGCCCCAGTTCACCGACGTCGCGGTTGCGAGCGCTGCGCCCGAGACGAGCACCCACAGCCACAGCGGCGCCTGGCGCGCGGCCAGGACCCAGGCGACGACGAGCGCACTGACTATGATCGCTGCGATCTCCATGATCATCCTCTCCTCCGTCGAGTCAGGCTCCGCTGCTCGCGGGCGTTCTTGCGGCGACGCCCTTCGGCAGAGGCGCGCGCAATCCGGCTGCGATGAACGGCACCAGGCGCCGCGCAGCCTCTTCCGGTACGGACACGTCGGGCGACGGACATGTTGCGATGAGTGACATCGCATCTGGACCCGCCATCGTGTAGCTCAGCGAGCCCTGCAAGAAGTGGAGCCGCCACACCAGCTCCTCCGCGGGGACGTCGGGCAGCACCTGGCGCACCGCGGTTGTGAACCGTTCGAGGACCTCAGCGTACTGCTCCTGCACGCACGCCTGGATCGACTCGGTCGGGTCGGTGTACGACCGCGCTAGGACGCGCACGAAGCGCGCGCCACCCTGCTCCTCGTCCGTGCTCAGCTCGAGCGCGGGGGCGATGAACGCATCGAGGATGCTCTCGACCGACGTGTTGCCACCCGCTTCGGTGGCGGCGAGCTGCTCGAGCCGCATCCGGTTCAGAGGTTGCAGCCGTCGGGCCAGGACGGCCCGGATGAGCCCGTCCTTCGAGCCGTAGTGGTAGTTCACCGCCGCGAGATTCACGCCGGCGCGGGCGGTGATGTTCCGCATGCTCGCGGAGAACCCCACCTCCGCGAACAACTCCTCTGCGGCTTGGAGGATCGCTTCCTTTGTCCGGTCGGTCGCCATGGTCCAAGCCTCCTATCGGTCAATCGTACGTTTCAATCGTACGTTTGACAAAAAAAAGGCCGATCGGGCGTGGTAGACCGGGATCCGAAGGGGGCGCGGCCCGGATTCCGACGCTCCGAGGCGAGAATCCTCATGAGCCAGCCCGTCTCGCATCGACTCACCCCCTGGTTCGCCGACTACGGTGCGCACCATACGACCCGGGGTAACCGGCGGAGCCACCTCATCGGTATCCCCGTCCTGATGGTCGCGATCCTCGGCCTCCTGGCCCGGCTCGAGGTGACCGCGGGTGCGGATTTCGCGACCCGACTCGATGCCGGTCGCCTCCTCTGGATCGTGGCGACGGTCTGGTACCTCTGGCTCGACTGGCGGCTTGGCCTTCCCTTCGTCCTCTTTGGCGCCGGCTGCTACCTCGGCGGGTGGTGGCTTCCGGTCCCCGCCCTGATCACGATGTTCGTCTTGGGCTGGATCATTCAGTACCTCGGCCACGCGATCTGGGAAAAGCGCGCGCCGGCATTCCATCAGAACCTGGCCCACCTGCTCATCGGTCCGCTGTGGGTGTTTGCCGAGGTGCTCGGGAGGGCGGAGGTCGAAACCAGTCAGCCGCGCAACGCCGACGCCGCCAGCGACGGGTAGCGCCACCACCGGGGTCGGGCTTCGAATGCGAGGGCCTTCTTCGCGAGGGCGTCGAGGTTCTGGTGGTCGGCGAACCAGGGCGGCGTCGGGGTGATGCGGAACGGCGCGTGGGCGACGGATCGCTCGGGATGGTCGAGCATCAGCGCGTTGTGGACGACGCCGATACCGGAGCCGATGTCGTCGAGGCGGTGACCCGGGAACGCACCCCAGCTGGTGGCTCCCAGGGCGAACACGATGCCGGGCCACACGTTGATGCCGATGGCTCCGTAGCGGAGGTCGGAGAGGCGTGTCGCGAGGTGGTCGCGGATGGCGCGTTCGGTGCGGGGGTCGATGAGCAGCGCGCACGACAACGTGCCGGCGACGTCTTGGTTCACGAACGGAATGGCGGCGTCCATGAACTTCGCAGGATCCGCGCCGTGGGGAGAGTCGAGGGCGACTACGCCGAGAAGTCCGCAGAATGCTTCTTCGCAGAGCAGCAGCTCAGCGGGATCGGGTGCGACGTCGTCGATGAGGGTCCACGGTACGTTGCCATCGGCTCCCGGCGTCAGCGATTGCGCGGCCGGATACTGCTCGCGGAACCGCTCGTAGCGCGCTCTCGAGCCAGGGTAGTAGGCGCGTCGCTCGGGCGTCCGGGCGAGCGCCGTGCGGACGGCGTCGACGAACGCGGCGCGTTGCGGCCACTCGCGAGCGACGACGAGGAGCTGGGCTGCGTTGCAGTTGAAGCTCGCGTTGTGAGTGATCATCGACGCAACGTGCCGGGCCTGAAACGCGATCTCGTGCGGGGTCCAGCGTCCAGGCACGACGATGACGGGGGTGACCGCACCGAGCTCCGAGGTGACGGGCTTGGTCAGCACGGGGTCCAGCAATGCCCTGCGTCGCGTCCGCTCATCCGGCGTCGCGCCCCAGACGATGCGATCGTGAGTCGCGGCCGATCCGGTCAAGTGCACCGTGTCGATCGCGGGGTTCGCGCACAACGCAGCGCCGACCGGGCCCTCGCCGTCGACGAACGCGAGGAACCCTGGCTCGATGAGGGGTGCGAACGCCGTCTCGAAGAACGGTCGCAGGTACGCGTTCACCGGGTTCATCTTCACGATGCACACCCGACCTTCGATGGCGAGTTGACCCAGCGCGTCGAGCGGAGGGATGGAGGAGACGTTGCCAGCGCCGAGAACGAGCGCGACCTCGCCGCCGCCCTGTTCCGGGGCGTGATAGATCCGTCCCTGGGTGGGCTCCGCACCCGGTGACAGCCACACGTCGGCGGTGAGCCCCGGGTACGTGAGTCGGTCGAGCATCGTCAGCGGGAACACGCGTACGCGTGCCCGCCGGCCGGGCGCGTTCGTCACCGGGCCGAGCCGAGGCCTCCCACCGGCTCGGAGGGACTCAGCGAGCAAGCGCAGATAGCGCGCGGTCACGAGCGGTCCGGACAATCGTTCCTCACCCGCGCCCACGGATCCCGGCGCGTGTCCCTTCGCTTCCGATGCGGCGGCAACCCACGCGTTCGCGATGCCGAGCACGCCGTCGATGCAACGGGTCATCAGCGATCCACGCTCTCTCGCGCCGATCCGGGTCCACGCCTCCTTCTTCCCGGTGACGCGGGCGAGCGCCGCGGTCGGCAGTGACGCGTTGTTCGTCCCGGGGGAGGGTGCCATGCCCGCCACCCTATCAACCCCCGCTCTCTCGAGATCCCCGTCGCCATTGCGGCGTTCTTCCAAACCGGGTTCCATGATGCTCCAGCAAAAGGAGTCCGCATGTTCCGGTTCACTCTCCTGGTCGTCCTCGCCGTCGTCGTCTCGCTCGTGTCGGGTTGCGCCGTGATGGCGCCCGTGGAGAAGAACACGGAGACAATCGAGCGGAGCGTTGCCGGCATCTCCGCGAACACCGAAGCCGTACGCCGCACGTCACAAGTGATGGCGGAGCTCGGCCCTGCGCTGGAGAAGACCGCGGCACTGCGGGCGCCGATGACCCGCCTGTCCGAACTCGAGGTGCCGTTGACGCGGGTGGCCGCGCTCGAGACGCCGTTGCGACTGGTTGCCTCGCTCGGCCCGCCCATGGAGGCCCTCGCCGACCTCGCTCCGCCGATGAAGGGTCTCGCGACCCTGCAGGGACCGATGACCGCCGTCGCGATGCTGAAGGACCCGATGACCGCCGTCGCCGCACTCGATGGTCCCATGCGCGCCGTCGCGACCCTCGGCCCGGTGCTCGCTCGCGTCGCCGACCTCAAGACTTCCATGGACACTCTGGCCGGCTTGGACGCGAGCATGGCCACGATGGCGAAGCTGGAGTCCCCGATGAAGGACGTCGCCGCGCTCCGCCCCGCCATGGAGAACGTCGCCAATCTGCGCGACGCCATGGCCGACCTCGCAACGCTCAAGGGCGCGCTGCGCGACGTCGCCGAGCTCCAGGCGTCGATGGATCGCGTGGCCGAGCTGAAGGGACCGATGGAGCGAGTCGCCGACGCGGCTCCCGCGATCAACCCGATCCTGCTCGCCGGGCTGCTGTTCGTCGGCCTGGCGGCCGCGATCGCGGTTGGCGTCGCGGTGGGTCTGCGCTTTGGGAGGGTGGCAGTTAGATAGAGATGGCGGGAGCGCGGACCTGGAGATCCGCGCTCCCGAAGAGAGGCCTAGTAGCGGCTGAAGGCGGCGCGGCGGTAGCCGGCGATCGCCACGCTATCCCCGTTCAGGCTGTTGATGGCTGCAAGCAGGTTATTGCGAGCGGAGGCGTAGGTGGCGCGATAGCGGGTGCTGCCATGCATGCGCCACCAGTTCACGAGGGCGCTGAACGCGGCCTTGTGGGCCCCGATGCTGTTGTTGGTGGTCTGGGTGAGGCGGTTGAGGAAGCGAACGTAGCGACCTCGAGCGTTGCGGCGGACTAGTGGGTTGGTGCTCGCCATTCCCGCATTCCAGGCGGCGGCTTCACCAGCGAGGGCGCCCTGATTCGCGATGTTGGCGTTGTTCGCGGCGACCGCTCGGCTCAGCAGACCCTGATAGCGGCGCCAGGCAGCGGAGCTCTGAGCGCTCGCGACGTCGGAAAAAGAGAAGAACGAAACGGTCAGGACGAGGGCGGTCGTGATGATGCGGCTCATGGTTAGTCCTTTCGTCAAAGAGGCTTGGGGGCCGCGGCCGTCCGCTCCATCTGGCCCCATTGCCACCCCGGGAGATCCCCGCCGGGAGCCGCGAGCGGTCAAAAAACCCCGAGGATCGCTACGATGCTCCGAAGGTAGACTCCGGGAACGAGATAGGACGATGTCGCCTCCAGCCGAAGACGCGTTTTCAGGCCTGGTTGCCGGTCTTCGGGACGGCGATGAGGAGGCGGCGGCTGCGTTCTACGGGCGGTACGGCCCCCTGCTGGAGCGTCTTGCCGACAAGAACCTCGAATCGGGAATCCGGCGGCGGGTCGGCGGCGACGAGGTGGCCCACTCGGCGTGCCGGACGTTTCTCCGTCGCATCCGCATCGGTGAGTTCTCCCTCGATGGTCGCGACGACCTCTGGAACCTGCTCTGCGCGATCACCGTTGCGAAGGTCCGCAAGAAGGTCCGCTTCCATCGCGCGCAGAAGCGCGGCGTCGGGCGCGAGATCCGTGGCACGACGGACGACGATGCGCCTTCGCCGGACGCGGTTCTACCGACCGAGGCTCTCGGCCCCGCCGATGCTGCGGAGATCGCGGACGCGGTACAGCATCTCCTCGACGGATTGAACGATGAGGAACGGCAGCTCGTCTGCTTGAAGCTCGAGCAGCGGACGGACGAGGGGGTCGCCGACGCGATCGGGTGTAGCGAGCGCACCGTTCGCAGGCTTCGCCAGCGGATCCAGGAACGCTGGCGGTCGCTCATCCCGGATGCGTGATGGCAGCTGTCGACGAATCGGCGCGTCAGCGATTCGAAACCGCCCGTCGAGCCGGTGACGACGAGGACCTCGAGGCGTTCCTTCCCGCCGTAGGGGACCCTCGTCGTCTGGCGACGCTGGTCGAGCTGCTGTGCATCGAACGTGAATTCCAGTGGAAGGAGCATGCCCAGGACGGCGCCGCGCCCCCGCCGCCTCTCGACGCTCTCCTCGAGCGCTTCCCCGCTCTCGGTGACGACGATCGGTCCACGGTCGTGGATGAGGAGGCAGGGCTCGTGGACCGCTTCGGCGGTGGCGACGATGCGACGCGGTGCGAACGCGCCTCATCCCACGCCGCGGACTCCGCACGAACCCAGGTCCTCGGCGAGTCAGGCTCCGCCGGCTGGACGTTCGCCGACCGCGTCGGCGCGGTCCCGGCCGTGAACCCAGGATCGCAGATCGGGCGCTACGAGGTCCGGTCCTTGCTCGGACGCGGCGGCTTTGCGCAGGTGTGGCGAGCGTACGACCCGAAGCTGAAGCGCGAGATCGCGCTCAAGCTGACCCGGGCTGATCTCGCCGACTGTTCCGAGCAGACGGAGCGCGTCCGCCGCGAGGCGCAAAGCGCCGCGCGACTGCAGCACCCGGCCATCGTCCCGGTGTACGAAGTCGGCGAGCACGGCGGCTGTCCGTACATCGTGAGCGGGCTCCTCCCCGGGCCTGACCTCGCGGCGGCGTTGCGCAAAGGGCGGCCTGATCCAGATCGCGCCGTCCGCATGGTCCTCCGCCTCGCGCACGCGGTCGAGTACGCGCATCAGTGCGGTATCGTCCATCGCGACATCAAGCCCGCGAACATCCTCCTCGACGACGACGAAGAGCCGGTGCTGACCGACTTCGGCCTCGCGCACCAGGATGACGCCGAAGTCAGCATGACGCAGGAGGGCGATCTCCTGGGCACGCCGGGCTACATGTCCCCCGAGCAGGCGCGCGGCGAGAAGGACGTCGATGCCCGCAGCGACGTCTACGCCCTCGGAGTTGTTCTCTACGAGATGCTCTGTGGCG
>NZBC01000205.1 GCA_002687715.1 Planctomycetota bacterium
CGATTCGCTGAACATCCCGCGATCGAGTACCCACCTTGAGATTCTCACTCTGGCCTTGTGAACCGGTGGGAAGTCCAGGTCCGCTCCGGTCCGGATCCGGCTTCGCCGTCAGGGCGGACCTGGAGGTCCGCGCTCCCGTCAGACGCTGGACAGGGCGGTCTGAACGCGCGTGAGGCCCTCGCGTAGCTTCTCCGGCTCGCCCCCGAACCCGATGCGAAGGTAGCCGTCCATGCCGTAGTGATCACCGGGAACGACCAGGGTGCCGTGTTCGACACGGAGGCGTTCGCAGAGGACGGTCGAGTTGACGGACTGGCGGTAGGAGAGCCAGAGCATGGCGCCGGCCGCGGGGGGGATGTGCTCGAGGTCGCGAGCGTGCTCGGCGAGCCACTCAGCGATGACGGGGTAGTTGTCGCGGACGATGCGGCGGGTGCGCTCGAGGATCGCGGCGCGCCGCTCGGGCGCAAGGGCGACCGTGGCGAGGCGATCGCTCAGCGCGCCCGGCGCGATGGTCGTGTAGTCGTGGCAGGTCCAGCAACGGTCAATGAAGTCCGGCGGGCCGACGATCCACCCGACCCGCAGCCCCGGGAGGCCGTAGGCCTTGGACAGCCCGGACGTCACGACGACGCGGTCGGAGCGTCCCCAGACCGACGGCGCTTCCTCGCCAGTGGCACGCTCGGCACCCCGGTAGATCTCGTCGGAGAGCACCCAGGCACCGGCGCGGTCGGCCACGGTGCAGATCGCATCGAGCTCGTCGGCGGTGACGATGGAACCGGTCGGGTTGTTGGGGGTGCAGATGCAGATCAGGCGGGTCCGTGGGGTCACGAGATCGGCAAGCGCGTCGAGGTCGGGGCGCCAGCGGCCGGCTTCCGGATCGGGGACGAGGTTCCAGCCTCGGACCTCGGCGCCCAGCGCCCGCACCCAACCCGGGATCTGCATGTAGTTCGGGAGCATCGCGACGACCTCGTCGCCGCCTTCGAGCAGGCACGTCACCGAGACGCAGTTCGCCTCGGCACCGCCGTTGGTCACCTCGACGTGGTCCGTCGTCGCGCCGGGATACAGCGCCATGATGCGTTCGCGAAGCGGAACCGTCCCGTTGGTCTGGGTGTAGACGAGCTGCTGATCGAGCAACGCGGCGCACGCATCGGGGTCGTCGCCGAGGAGCTCGCGAGGCGTCTGCGGCTCGACGCCGCTCTCGGAGAGGTTGATGTCGACGAGGTGCTCCCAGGTCGACTGCCAGCGCTCCATGTCGAATGGGGGGATGTGCATCGCTTGTCTCTTCTCTGCCGGGAGCGCGGATCTCCAGATCCGCTCTGGGGCGGAGCGGAGTTCGGAAGGAGCGGACCTGGAGGTCCGCGCTCCCGGGGTCAGTGGCTGCCGGTCAGGAAGGCTGCGCACTCATCGACGTCCGCCGGGGAGCCCATGAAGACCGGAGTGCGTTGGTGGAGTTCGGTCGGCTGGACGGCGAGGACGGAAGAGCCGTCGGCGAGGATGGCCTTGCCCCCGGCTTGCTCGACGACCCAGGCGAGAGGGGCGACCTCGTAGAGAAGGCGGAGCTTGCCGCTCGGCTTCTTGACGGTGCCCGGATACATGAAGATGCCGCCTTTGATCAGGGTCCGGTGGACGTCGGCGATCATCGAGCCGATGTAGCGGCCGGTGCGGGGGCGCCGGCTCGCCGGGTCCTCCTGCTTCAGCCACGCGACGTACTCCTGGAGCTCGGGCGTCCAGGAGTGGGTGTCGCGTTCGTTGACGGAGTAGATACTCCCGGCAGTGGGAATGCGCATGTCCTCGGCGGAGAGCAGGAACTCGCCGAGCGTCGGATCGAGCGTGAACCCGTGGACCCCGTGGCCGGTGGTGTAGACCATCACCGTTGACGAACCGTAGATGACGTAGCCCGCCGCGACCTGCTTGTGCCCAGCCTGGAGGCAATCCTCCTTCGTCCCGTGCTTCCCCGTCGAGACGCGGCGGTGAATGCTGAAGATGGTGCCGATCGACGCGTTGGCGTCGATGTTGGACGACCCGTCGAGCGGGTCGAACATCAGGACGTACGGCGCGTCCTCGGACGCGAACTCTTCCGGGATCGAGATGATGTCCTCGACTTCCTCGGACGCCATCACACACACGCGACCCGTGTGGTCCATGACGCGATAGATCGCCTTGTCCGCGTAGACGTCGAGCTTCTTGACCTCATCGCCCGTTGCATTCACCGAGCCTTCGTCGCCGAGGATGTCGGTGAGCCCGGCGCGGCGGACCTCGCGGTTGATGATCTTGGCCGCAGTGGCGACGTCGTTGAGGAGCTGGGTGAGCACGCCCCGGGCTCCGGCCCGGAACTGCTGCTGCTGCAGCGTATGACGCTCGATGGTGGTGATCTTGGAGGAGAAGGTGGCCATGGGAGGCAGGTCCTCGGCAGGACAGTGGAGAGGATGTCCGACCGCACGATTGCGATTCGGGGCCGGGACGGTCCAGGAGGGAACAACCATAAGTCCCGTACTGTTCTCTTTCAACGGCGACGGGGCCGCCTCCGATCGCGGTTGACCGCGCGGGGCCGTGCGCGGACACTTAGCAGGGCGACCGGAGACTCCCGGCCCGAATGAAAGCACATGAGCACCGACCAGGATCTCAAGCAACGCGTCCACGCGGCGTACTCGCAAATCAAGGAGCGCGTCCACAACCGCATCGTCGGTCTCGACGAGGTCATCGACCTGCTGCTCATCGGGCTCCTCAGTGAGGGCCACTGCCTGCTGGTCGGGGTTCCGGGGCTGGCGAAGACGCTGCTGATCAGCACGCTGTCCGAGCTCCTCGATCTCGGCTTCTCGCGCATCCAGTTCACGCCGGATCTCATGCCGTCCGACATCGTCGGCACGGAGGTCATCACCGAGAACGCGGATACCGGCGACCGGTCGTTCCGGTTCATGAACGGCCCCGTGTTCGCGAACGTCATCCTCGCCGACGAGATCAACCGCACGCCGCCGAAGACCCAGGCGGCGCTGATGGAGGCGATGGAAGAACTTCAGGTCACGATCGGCGGACGCACCCACCCGCTCGCGCGGCCGTTCTTCGTGCTCGCCACCCAGAACCCCATCGAGCAGGAGGGCACCTATCCCCTGCCCGCCGCGCAGCTCGACCGCTTCACCTTCCTCATCAACGTCGACTACCCGAACCACGACGAGGAGTACCGCATCATCCGGACCACGTGCGCGCCGCACGAGGCCAGCGGTGGAGTCGTGCTCGACCGCGATGAGATCCTGGCCCTGCTCGACCTGATCAACCGCGAACCGTCACCGGAAGACGTCGTGGCGGAGGCCACCCGGATCGCCCGCGCGACGCGCCCCGAGAACGACGAGGCTCCCGACTTCGTCAAGCGCTACGTCTCCTGGGGGGTCGGTCCTCGCGGCGCGCAGGCCGCGGTCCAGGCGTCCAAGGTGCGAGCGATGCTGCAGGGACGCGACCGTCCAACCGTCGAGGACGTCCACGCGATGATCCCGCCCTCGTTCCGCCACCGCCTCATCATGAACTTCCGCGGTGAGGCGGAAGGCGAGACTCCCGAGCGCGTTCTCCAGAACCTGATCGAAGGCGGCGACGCGGATCGCCGTCCCACATCGGCGGTGGCGGCCGGCGGCGATCGGCGCCGCTCGACCATTCACGGCCGCCGCACGGTGGGTCGCTGAACCGCGTGACGCACGGCCGGATACGCCTGCGCGAGCTCGCGACCCTCGCCGCCCCGGTCGTCATCGGGCAGGTGTCCCATATTCTCGTCGGGTTCGCCGACACGTGGATGGTGGGCAAGACCGGACAGGTCGCGTTGGCCGGACTCGGGCTCGCCGCGCCCGTCTTCCTCGTAGGGTTCCTGTTCTTCTCTGCGCTCTTCCAGGGAACGCAGACGCTGTGCGCGCGGCGTCTCGGCGAGGACAACCTCGAAGAGACGGGGACCGTCCTGTCGAGCGCTCTGGTGCTCGCGCTGCTCGTGGGAATCCCCGCGAGCCTGATCGGCATCTTCCTCCCCGAGGTCCTGATGCCGGGGATCTCCGACGACGCGGCGACGGCCGAGGTAGCCGCCGACTACTTGCAGTACCGCTGGGGCGGCGGGATGTGGCTCATCGTCATCGCGTTCGTATTCAGGGGGTTCTACTGGGGGCTCGGGCTCACGCGCACCGACCTGTTCGTCAGCGTCCTGTTCAACGGCGCGAACGTCTTCCTGAACTGGGTGTTCATCTTCGGCAACCTCGGATCGGAGCCGATGGGCGCAGCTGGCGCGGGGCTCGCGTCCGCCATCGCAAACGCGCTCTCCGTCGCCGTGTTCGCCGCGCTGACGATGCGGCACGTCATGCGAAAGAAGTACGCCACGTTCCGGGCGCGGCCACAGAAAGGCATCGCGGTCCGGGTGCTGCGCCTGTCCCTCCCGCGCTCGGTCCAGGCGCTGGCGTTCACTCACGCGATCGTGTTCTTCAAGATCGTCAACGACGCGGCCGGGACGACTGGGCTCGCGATCAGTGCCGTGATCTGGCGCTTTCTCGGATTCACGGTGCTGGTCTCGTTGGGCATCGGTACCGCAACCGCGACCCTGGTCGGACGCGAGCTCGGACGCGGCAACCCGGACGAAGCCGCCCGCTTCGGGTGGATCGCGGTGAAGCTGGGCGTCGGCGTGGTGACCATCATCGCGGCCGTGTTCTCGCTCTTCGCGGAGCAGATCCTCGGTGAGTTCCTCACCGTGTCCCATGCGCTGTCGGTGTACGACGGCAACCGGCCGACGGCTGAGCTGGTGGCGATCGGCGTGATGCCGTTCCTGGTCATGCTGGTGTTCCAGATCATCGATTCGGTCGGCATCATCCTCAGCCGCGCGCTGAACGGCGCCGGCGAGGTCCTGTACGTCATGTACGCGGAGATCGGGATCGCGTGGATTGTGTGTATTCCCGCCACGCTGCTCGGCGCGTGGGCGCTGGCCGACTCCGCGCCGCTGATGGGTGCCTGGTGGGGATGGGGCGCGTACTGCGTCGCGTGGGCGGGTGCGATGGCTTGGAGATGGCGCCGAGGTTCGTGGAGGTCGATCCAGGTCTGACCGTATAGGGCGTGAAGCCGGACCGCGCCTCCGCCGGGAGCGCGGACCTGAGGTCCGCTCTGCGTTCGGAGTTGGTGCTGGACCCGGAGCCGGCTGCGCCGCCAGAGCGGACCGGGAGGTCCGCGCTCCCGGGAGTTGCCGATGCGTCTTGCAGTGCTTCTCATCGCCGCTGTTGCCACCGCTGCGCACGCGCAGCCGCTCTTCACCGACGTTCCCCTCGCGAACGACGCGAAGATCACGCTCACCGCCACGTGGTCGAAGATCGTAGACAGCACCTACCAGCTTCATGAGTCGACGGATCTCTACGATCTGTCCCCCGCGAAGCGCACGGTGACCTATCACGCGGATGACCTGACGGCGTTACTACCTGAGAACGGAGATGCTCCGGTCGATGGCCTCTACCGCCTCGACCCCGAACGCGTCATCCGGTTCATGAAGCAGTTCCATCCCGGAGCGCGGGTGCACATGCACCATGGGACTGGGAAAGGTGGCGGCTTCGCAAGCCTGCTCGGCTCCGGCGACCGGTACGACATCGCCTTTCGGGTCCACGCCGACTTCCGGATCGCGGACGGGACCTGGTTCACCCCCGCTGGGTTCGAGGGACGACTGATCCTCGACAAGAAGGGACGCCCGCTATATCTCAAGATCGCGCTGATCGACCGCAACACGAACGTCGACCTCAACCACGCCGGGATGGCGGACATCGTGTACGTCCCGAAGATGATGTTGGAAGGCGGCGACGCAAAGGAGAACCACGGGCGGTCCTTCCCGCGCAAGAAGCTGGCGCGGGCGTTCTACCCGTTCCTCGACATCAAGTGGCGCCCCTTCGCGAAGGCCTGGCCGGAGGCCTCGGCCGCTGACCAACGTCTCCACGTCATGGTGCTCTTCGGCACCCTCGACGACGAGAGCTGTTGAGGCAGCGGCAAGGGATTCAGAGCGGGTCCGCTCTCCACCCGAACGGTCATCAACGAGCTGAACGCGTCCTATGTGAACACCTGGATCCTGCGCAAGGACCTCATGGCACTGGCGAAGGGCGACACCCCGCTCGCGAAGATCGCGGCCAAGGTCCTGAAACGCTACTCCTACCCCGTGGACAACATGATCTTCACCTCCGACGGGGGATACGTGAACCACTTCCCCGCGAACGGCTCGGGCTTCGGCAAGGAGCGCGACGAGCGGTTCCTGCGCTATCTGCGATCTTCCTTGCGCGGCGGCGAACGCAAGGAGCGCTGACCGACGTCCCTTGACCGCATCGGGAGGTGAGGTGACCATGATCGCCCATGGCCGAATCACCTCCACAAGTCAACGCGTTCGTTCTCTGTGACCAGGCGTTCCAGCAGGCGATGACCGGCAAGTGGTGCGTCATTGGCACCTTCGGCGTGATCTGGGCGCGGGAGTTCCCGGTGAACCACGCTCCCCTCGTCGTCTTCATCGGCCTGTCGGACTTCAAAGGCAACTGCGAGGTCGAAGTCAGCATCCGCGACACCGAGGACAAGCCGGTCTGCGGCGTGAAGGCACAGATCCCCCAGATCCCCATGAGCATCGCGGAGTTCGCGTTCAACTTCCCGCCCGTACGCTTCGAGAAAGCGGGCAGCTACACGCTCGAGCTCGTCGCGCACGGGAGCTTCCTCGCGGCGCGACAGTTCCAGGTGCAGATCGCGCCGCAGCAGCAGCCAGGGCAGCAAACGCAGATGCCGCCCTGGATGAAGCCACCCGACGCGCCGGACGAGACGTGAGCCTGCCGGAGCGGGAGATCTACCGCCAGCGATTCCAGGGCGAGGCGAAGTTCCGCCAGATGCTGTGGTCGATCCTCTGTGAGCACTGGTTCCAACGCTGGGTCACCGAGGACGCGACCGTGCTCGAAATCGCCGCCGGCCACTGTGAGTTCATCAACAGTATCCGCGCCGGGAAGAAGCTGGCCGTCGACATCAATCCCGACACGGTGAGCCACGCCAACGAAGACGTGGAGGTCATCATCACGTCGTCCACCGAGCTGGACGGCATCGACTCCGAGTCCGTCGATGTCGTCTTCGTGTCCAACTTCTTCGAGCACATCTCCAAGGACGACATCGTCGCGACGGTCGAGCAGGCAAAACGCGTCCTGCGGAGGGGCGGACAGATCCTCATCCTCCAACCCAACATCCGCTTCACCGCGCGCGACTACTGGATGTTCTTCGACCACGTCACGCCGGTGGACGATCGCGCGTTGCGGGAGATGCTCGACGTGCTGGGGTTCGAGACCACGGTGCAGCTCCCGAAGTTCCTCCCCTACACCACCAAGAGCCGGTATCCGCGGGCGCCGTTCCTCATCCGGGCGTACCTCAGAATGCCGTTCCTGTTCCGGTTCTTCGGCGGTCAGGCGTTCCTCGTAGCCAAGAAGCCATGACTGCGACGCGAGCGCGACTGGTCAGCTTCGACGGCACCGAGAGCTTCGACTCGGAGCTGTGGACGCCCGTGGACCAGAGCGCGCTCGCGGCCTGCCTCGGTGCCGCGGGCCCGGCCATCCCGCGCGGCGCTGGACTCTCGTACTGCAACGCGAGCGCCGGCGACGGCGTCCGCACCGTGGCGTCGAGCGCGTTCAGCACCATTGGCGACGTGGACGAGGAATGCCGCACGATCGTCGTCGGCTCGGGCGTGACCCTCGGCGCGCTGCTCGAGTCCATCGTCCCGCGCGGATGGTATCTGCCGGTCATGCCGGGGCACCCGAGCATCACCATCGGTGGCTGCGCCGGGTTCAACGTCCACGGTAAGTCGCCGGCGGACCTCGGCTGCTTCATCGAGTGGATCGAGGCGCTCGACCTCTTCCACCCCGACCACGGCGAGATCCGGTGCAGCCGCGGCGAGAACCCGGAGCTCTTCAAACTCACCGTGGGCGGCTTCGGACTCACCGGCTTCATCACCCGCATCACGCTGCGGCTGCGTCCGCTCGCCGGCACCGCCATTCGCGTGCGGCGGACGTTCGTGCCGGACCTCGTCGCCGCCATCGACGTCATGGAGGAGCGCCGCGCCGGGTCGAACACGGTGTATTCGTGGAACGACCTCAACCGCCGGGGTTCCGGGTTCGGCGCAGGAATCGTCTACTCCGAGAACATCGTTCCGGGGAAGGAGTGGCACGACCGCCCCTACAATGTGCTCACGCCACAGGGACGTCCGTGGCCTGGCAAGGGCTTCTATCCGCGGTTCGCGGGGCGCCTGATGTGCGCGCTCTACCTCCGGCTCGAGCGCATGAAGGCCACCGACAAGATCATCGACCTGAAGCGAGGGGCGTTTCCCATCAACGGCAAGGAGATCTACTTCCGCCTGTTCGGACGCACCGGCTTGCGGGAGTACCAGATGATCATCCCGCGGACGCGTTGGGCGGAGACCGTCCCGATACTGCGGCGGCTCCTCCACGACTCTGGACTGCCCGTGACGTTGGGATCGCTCAAGCTCTTCGACGGAGCGGTCGAGTACCTGCACTTCTGCGCGAGCGGGGTGTGTCTCGCACTCGACGTGCCGGCGCGATCGGCCAGCCGACCGCTGTTCGGCCAGCTGGACGATCTCGTCGCGGACGCGGGCGGCATCGCGAACCTGTCCAAGGACAGTCGCATCGGCGCGGATGCCGTGCGTCGGATGTTCCCCGGGTACGACGGGTTCCGGACCGATCTTCTGGCCTTCGATCCGAATCGGCGCTTCGACTCCGCGCTGAGGAGGCGGCTCGATGTCTGAGTCCGAAACGTCGCTCGCGATCTTCTTCCCCGTGTACAACGACGAGCGCACGATCCGCTCCGTCACGGAGAAGGCGCTCTCCGTCGGTCAGGCGCTCTCCGACGATCTCTCGATCATCATCATCGACGACTGCAGCCCGGATCGGTCCGGCGAGATCTCGGACGAGCTCGCGCGGGAGCATGACTGCGTCACCGTCGTCCACCACCAGCAGAACCTCGGCTACGGCGCGGCCGTGCGCAGCGGGCTCGAACGCGCGAGCGCGGACTGGATCTGCTTCACTGACGGCGACGACGAGTATGACCTCGAAGACCTGCGCCGGCTGTGGAGGCTCCGCGCGTTCTACGACCTGATCATCACGTTCCGATACGTGAAGATCTACTCGACGTTCCGCGTCTTCATCTCATGGGTCTACAACGTGCTGTTCCGGATCCTGTTCCGCACCCGGTACCGCGACATCTCGACCGGACTGCGACTCGTGCGACGCGCGGTGGTCGACGAGCTCGAGCTCGAATCGACGAGCCCGTTCATCGGGGCCGAGATCACCGTCAAGACGATGCTCAAGGGCTACCGGGTCGGCGAGGTCGGCATCCAGACCTTTCCCCGCAAGTTCGGCCACGGAGCGTCCACGAGCCTCACGAACATCCGGAAGACGATCACGGACATGTTCCGGGTGCGCCGCCACGTGTTCTCACCGAAGTACGATCTGCCGCCCAGTCGTGATCGCAAATCGGAGCGCTGAGAGTCACGGCTTCCACGGCAACGGAGCACCCCGGACCACGTGCCCGCGCCGATCGAGTCCGAAGACCAGCAGCGTGAGGCCGGACTCAGCCACGGCGCGAAAGACGGGGAGCGTACACCTGGCTTCACCTCGCGAATCAAACGCGAGGATCTGCGTGTGGACACCCTGGCCCTCGACCGTAACCATCGCGAGGTTCCCCGGGGCCCCGCCGCGCGCCGCCACCTCGAAGTGGAAGGCCCGCTCGGACGACCGCACACCCACGATCTCGCACGCGAGGATTGGTGGGGTGGAAACAGCGGGGGCATCCCCCGCATCACGGAACAGCGACAGCCGCTGCGCACGCAGGGCGTCACACTTCTCACCCAGCGTCC
>NZBC01000206.1 GCA_002687715.1 Planctomycetota bacterium
GTGAACGGCGATAGTGTCGAGGTCACGATCACGGACGTTGCCTCCTTCGTAGTGAAGGCCAACGGTACGGCGACGGGGCCCGGCTCCCTCACCGTCGGCCCGATCTACACGAACACCCTGTTCGATGGAACGGTGACCATCGCCGTCACCATGACCGACCCCGCGGGCAACTCCACCACGGGCGCCGCGAGCGCCGGCGACAAGGGAACGACGGCGCCAGGCGCGCCGGCCGCAGTCTCGCTCCTCGCCGGGGCGATGAACGGCCCCAACGTCGTCAACGGCACCAACGTCTCGAGCGCGAACATCGACTGCGACGCGGGTGTGGGCAACGATCCGTCGCGCAGCATCTCGTTCCGCGCGTTCCTCGGTGCTTCCGAGGTGACGCAGACCGCGTCCGCCCCGACCGGCGGCGCCACCATCAGCTTCACCGGTGTCGATCTCGCGAGCCTGCCCGACGGCACGCTCACGCTGGAGAGTTGGCACACGGATGGCTTCGGCAACGAGTCGTCGCGTATCTCGACCCCGGTTACCAAGGACGTGCTTCCGCCGGCCACGCCGACAGCCGCACACATTGCCGCGAGTTCGTCGAACCCGCAGGGCTTCATCAACGCGTCGAGTCAAGGCGGCGTCTCGGTGGAGGTGACGTTCCCGGCAACCTACGCCGGTACCGAGATCTGCAGGATCACGCTGTCCGACAGCGGGTCTGGCGTCGTTAATTCCGGCGTGTTCAGCCCGCTCCCCGGGGGCAGCACGTTCACGGTCGGTGCCATCAACGCGGCCAGCCTCGCCGACGGCTCGATCACCATCGGCGTCACGGCCACGGACTGGACCGGCAACCAGGCCAGCTACAGCATCGGGGCCGGGACAAAGGACATCACCGGCCCTGCGGCGCCCTCGTCGCTGGCGGTCGCCATGACCCAGCAGAACGCCGCGAACATCATCAACGGCATGACCGAGACAGCGGTCGAAGTCGCGGTCAACTACGACAGCTCGATGACCGGTACGGAAACGGCCGTCCTGAGTCTCTCCGGGACTGACATTCCGGACCAGGTTCTGTCGCCGCCGACCGCGGTGCCGAGCGGCGGCGGAATGTCGTTGTTCACCATCGATACCGACAAGATCACCGACGGCACCGTCAATGTGCACATCCGCATCAACGACGTCGCAGGCAACGCCACGAACTTCTTCGGCACCGCTGCCCTGAAGGACACCGTGTTCCCAGCCGTACCGACGTCGGCCGCGGTCATCGTCGGCGGTAGCAACCCCGTCAACGTGATCAACTCTGCCAGCCAGGCGTCGGCACAGGTCGACGTGGGATTCGGCGCGAGCTCGGTCGCCACGGACCTGGTCGCGCTGACCATGACGAGCGGCACCGCGTCGCTGTCCTGGGGTCCGCTGTCTGCGCCGAGCGGCACGGGCACCCTGAGCTTCGCGGGACTCGACTTCTCGGCCGGCGACACGTTCCCGGAAGGGACGGTTTCGATCCAGATCTCGGTCCAGGATATCAACGGCAACATCACGACGTTCGCTGGCACGCCGGCCACGAAGGACACCTTCGCGCCCCCGCCGCCGACGTCGTTCGCGATCAACGGCACGTCGGATAACCCGGCCAACTTCATCAACTCGACGACGGCCAGCAGCGTGCAGGTCACCGTCGGTTACTCGGCTGCGTACGCCGGTGACGAGTCCATGACCGTCACGCTGAGCGACTCAGGCTCCGGGACCGCGAGCTCCCCGACGTTCAGCCCGCCGGCCGAAGGCAACTCCCTGACGTTCATCGTCGATGCCTCGAGCCTTGCGGACGGCGCGATCACTCTCGAGCTCCTGTCGGCCGACCCCGCCGGCAACAGCGCGATGTTCCCCGGCACGCCTGCAACCAAGGACGTCTCGGCACCGGCCGCCGCGACGGCGCTCGCCGTGGCGGTGACCGGCAGCAACCCGGCCAACGTCATCAACAGCACCACCGAGACGGCTGCACAGTTCGACATCACGTACGACGGCTCGATGACCGGCACCGAGACCGCCATCCTACGGCTCACCGGACCTACGGGCGGCGAGCCGACGACGGTCGAGATCGGTCCGATCGCAGTGCCCGCCAGCGGTGGGCCATTCTCGTGGATCGCGGACACCAGCAAGCTGGCTGACGGCGCGATGATCCTGCAGATCCAGATCACCGACCCGAGCGGCAACAAGACGACGTTCACCGGCACGGGGGCGACCAAGGACACGGCCGCCCCGGCAAGTGTGACCGGCGCATTCGTCGCCGCTGGAGGCATGAACGCCGTCAACGTCATCAACTCCAACAGCGTCGGAGCGGTCCAGGTCGACGTCTCGTTCGACTCCTCGTCGGTCGCGACCGACACCGTGACCGTGACGCTGACCCAGGGCGCCTCGATGGTGACCACGGGTTCGATGGCTGCTCCGGCCGGCGCCGGGACGCTCAACTTCACGGCCATCAACACCAGCGCCCTCACGGAGGGCCTGGTCACCGTGACGGTGGACGTCGTGGACACGAACCTGAACACCTCGACGACCCCGGGAACAGCCGCGCTCAAGGACACCCAGGCGGCAGCCGCCCCGACGGCTTCGTTCATCGTCCAGGGTGCGAACAACCCGGCCAACGTGATCAACTCCAACAACTCGGCCGCCGTGCAGGTCCAAGTGGACTACCCGGCTTCCTGGGACGGCAACGTCACCGCCCAGGTGGAATTGGTCGACTCCGGCAGCGGCACGGCCAGCTCGGCCGCACTGAGCCCGTCGTCGGCGGGTACGACGATCACCTTCTCGGTCAACGCCTCGAGCCTCGCCGACGGTGCCATCACCGTCCAGGTCGTGACGACCGACGAAAACCAGAACGCGATGACGTACGCCGGTACCGCCGCCACCATGGACACCGCTCCGCCCGTCGCTCCGTCGGCGCTCGCGATCGCGTCCGGCGGCAGCAACCCCGCCGATGTCATCAACATCGCCACCGAGACCTCGTACCAGGTCGACGTGACCTACGACGGGTCGATGGCTGGCACCGAGTTGGCGTTCCTTCACGTGACCGGCGTCAAGGGAGACGGCACGACCACTGACACGTTCGGACCGTTCGCGGTTCCGGCCAGTGGCGGCCCCGCCTCGTTCGCGGGACTCTCCAGCATCCACTTCGCCGACGGCGCGGTCACCCTGGCCATCGACGTCTTCGACGCGGCCGGCAACCCGGTCACGTTCGCGGGCACCGCTGGCCTGAAGGACACGGTGGCCCCGCCCGCACCGACCCTCGCGGTCGTGCCTTCGGGCGGTAGCAACCCGGCCAACTTCATCAACATCGCCACCGTGGCCAACTTCCAGGTCGACGTGACCTGGGATTCCGCCGCCGACGGCACCGCGACGGCGATCGTCACCGTCGAAGACGGCTCCAACCCAGTCGTCTCCGGCAGCATGGCGGTCAGCCCGAGCTCCACCGTGGTTTACGGATCACTCGACGCCAGCCTGGTCGTCCAGGGCAGCCACGTGATCCGCGTGGACGTCACCGACCCCAACCAGAACCTGACCACGTTCACCGGGACACCGGTGGTCGCGGACACGATCGCACCCACGGCGCCGTCCGCGCTCCAGGTCGCGGCGGGATCGGGCAACGACGCCCAGATCATCAACCTGCTGAACGTTGGCAACGTCACGATGGACGTCACCTACCACAGCAGCATGGTCGGTGACGAGATGGCCTTGATCACGCTCACCAGCGGCGCGTCCGCGATGAGCGCCCTGACCGCGGTCCCCGCCTCGGGCGGCGCGGCGCAGATCTCGGGCATCGACGTCACCGCTCTCACCGACGGCACCCTCGCGGTCGCGATGTCGATCGACGTCACCGACCCGGCCGGCAACACCACGAACTTCGCTGGTCCGGCCAACGCCACCAAGGACACCACCCCTCCGGTGGCCGCGTCCTCGGCGGGCGTCGTCGACTCCGGCGGCAGCGTGAACCCGCCCAACTACGTCAACATGGCGAGTGATGCGATCGTAGCTGTCGACGTGGGCATGGCAGCGGGTGCGCTGGTCGGTGACGAGGTCACGATCACGCTCACCGGCGGCGCGATGATGGTCAGCCCGACCCCGTTCACCCTGGTGGCTCCGGGCGTCCAGACCGTGTCGTTCACGGCCATCGACCTCAGCCTCTTCCCCGACGGTCCGATCACGATCGCGGTATCGGTCGAGGACCCGAACCGGAACCCGGCGACCAGCGTCGGAACCCCGGCCATCAAGGACGTGGTCCCGCCTGCATTGCCGACCTTCGCCGGCATCAGCGCCACGGGCCAGAACCCGGTCAACTTCGTCAACCTGGCCAGCCAGAACACTGTCGAAGTCCTGGTCACGTTCGCCGCGACCTCGCTCTCGACGGACGTGGTGACCGTGAACATCACCGACATCGGCGTCGGCAACATGAACTATGGCCCGACCAACGCGACGGACGGCACCGGGGACCTGGTCTTCGTGAACCAGGACTTCTCCTCTCTCATGGACGGCGCGCTGACGGTCAACATCACCGTCGCCGACCTCGCCGGCAACTCGGCGAACGGATTGGGCAGCGCAGCCACGAAGGACACGGCTGCCCCGACGGCTCCGACCGCGTTCCTCGTCGCGGCCGGTGGCATGAACGCGATCAACGTCGTGAACTCGTTCTCGGGCGCTGCGGTCCAGCTCGACGTGACCTACCACGCCAGCACCGCCGGTGACGAGACCGTGCAGCTCACGATCACCAGCGGCGGGGGCGGAGCCTTCATGCTCACGCCTCCGACGCCGCCCGCGGGTGCGAGCACCCAGATGTACACCGGCAACGACTTCGTTGGGGCCGGCGTGCTCGACGGTGCGCTCACCCTGAACGGGACGTTCACCGACCCGGCGGGCAACGCCACGCCGTTCACGGGCACCGCGGCGATCATGGATACCGCCCCACCCATCCTGCCCACCGGCGCCAGCGTCATCGCCGGCGGCATGAACGCAGCCGACGTGATCAACATGTTCAACCAGGCCAGCGCCCAGGTCGACGTCGCGTTCGGCACGTTCGACACGAACGACCAGGTGACGCTCACCCTGACCGACATGGGTTCGACGCCGCTAGTGGTCGGCCCGGTGGCCTCCGCCGCCCTCGTCTCGTTCGCAACCATCAACACGAGCACGCTCGTCGAAGGCCCAATCACCGTCGACATCATGATCCAGGACCAGTACGGGAACCCGGTTTCGACGTTCTCCGGTACCGGGGCGATCAAGGACGTGACTCCCCCGACACTTCCGTCGGCAGCCATCCTCCCCTCCGGTCCGGGCAACAACCTGGGCTGGGTGAGCGGTGCCTCCGTGGCCTCCGTTCTCGCCCGGGTCTCGCTCACGGCGAGTTCGGTCAACACCGACACCGTCGACCTCACGATCGACGACAACATCACCACCGTCATGACGGGGCCGCAGGCGGCACCCAACGGCGCCGGTGACGTCGACTTCTCGAGCATCAACCTCTCGGCCCTGGTGGACGGCGTGATCGACCTGAACGTGACCGTCGCCGACCAGTACGGCAACACCGCGACCACCACCATCAACGCGAACCAGGACGTCGTGGACCCCACGGGCGTCACCGCGTCCCAGGTCGCAATGGGCGGCTCCAACCCCGCCGACTTCATCAACCTCGCGAGTCAGGCGACCACGGTCGTGTCCGTCACCTACGACGGCACGGCGGACGCCAACGACCGCGCCATCGCAACATTGTCCGACGGCTCCAACATGGTCTCCACACTCGAGATCACGGCGACGCCCAGCTCCACCGCAACGAGCGCGGCCTTCGACACCACGAGCCTGAACGAGGCCAGCATCTCGATCAGCCTCGCGCTCTACGACCTCGCCGGCAACACCGGCTCGGCATCGGGCTCGGCGGCGACCAAGGACATCACGCTGCCGCAGACTCCCATCGTCGACCCCGTCACCTCGCCCACGAACGAGACGACCGTGAACATCACGGGCGTGTCCGAGATCCAGAACGTCATCGACGTCGTCGGCGGCGCGGCCACGGGCATGGGCACGGCGGACAACAACGGCGCCTGGGTCGTCGCGTGGGCGCCACCCGCAAGCGCGACCACCGCTCTCTCCGTCACCGCGACCGATCCGGCTGGCAACCCGAGCTCTCCGACCACGATCGACTGGAAGAGCGCGACCCTCTCGATCACCCAGGATGCGACCGCACCGGACGTCCCGTTCGCGGACGATACGGTGCCGGCGGGACTGGGTGACACCGGAGCGGTCGGCGGCGGATCGTTCATCGACGTCGACAACGACACCGACCTCGACCTGTTCGTCGGCGACACCGGCAAGCTCTACCAGAACGACGGCAACGGCGTGTTCACGGACATCACGGCGACCGTAGGCGTCCTGTTCACCGGTGACCGCAGCGCGGTCTGGGCGGACTACGACAA
>NZBC01000207.1 GCA_002687715.1 Planctomycetota bacterium
GCAAGAAGACCGACGGCAAGAAGACCGACGGCAAGAAGACCGACGGCAAGAAGACCGACGGCAAGAAGACCGACGGCAAGAAGACCAAGCAGGAAGAGAAGCCCAAGAAGAAGTTCCAGATCAAGATCCCCACCAACGCCGAGCTCGCCGCCAACCTGAAGGGCAAGCTCCTGTTGATGCACGGCGAGATCGACAACAACGTCCACCCCGCCGGAACCATGCGTCTGGCCGACGCGCTCATCCGCGCCAACAAGCGCTTCGACCTGCTCATCATCCCGGGCGCGCGTCACGGATTCGGCCACGCCAGGAAGTACTCGACGCAGCGGACCTGGGAGTACTTCGCGCAGCACCTCCTGAACGACTATCAGCCGGGTGCCGACATCAACGAGAAGGCGCCACGGCGAAAGTAGCTCGGCTCCATGCGACGCGTGCTGTCACTCCTCGCGGCGCCGTTTCGTCGGCGCCGGTGGATCTGGTGGCTGCTCGCGTTGCTCGTCCTGCCCTGGGCGTGGATCGAGCTCTTCGACGATCCCCCGGGGCGGGTCGACCTGCCGGATCTGCCCGGCACCCGCCCTTGGCCGGTCTGGGTCGTCAGGCGGAGCCACCACACGTCGATCTTCGTCGAGCAACCGAGCGGTTTCGGACTCGGTCAGCCGAAGGCCCCGGACGCGCCCTACGTCGAGTACGCCTGGGGCGACCGTCGCTTCTACATGGAATCGAACTTCTGGCCGCACGCGTTGTTCGCGGCCGCACTCCTGCCGTCGTCGTCGGTCTGCTACGTCCGGTCCTGGTCGCAATCGCCGGCCGTCCTCGCATCGAGCGCTGAGGTGTACCACCGGGACCTGACGCTGGGCGAGATGCGGGCGCTGCTGCTGACGCTTGAGCAGGCATTCGATCGCACCGAGTACGGTGAACGTCCGGAGGCCTTCGAACCGGTCGACGGCTATCGAGGCCGCTTCTACCCCGGACGCGCGAGCTACATCTTCTGGTCGAGCTGCAACGCTTGGACCCTCAACCGACTCCGCGACGCGAATCTGGACATCTCGGCGCTCGGTGTGATCCTGGCATCGCAGGTGCCGGATCGCCTACCCGGGTTCAAACCCGTCAAGTAGGGCGCTAGGGGTACGATCCCCGCAGGAGTCAGCCATGAAGCGTACGTCACCCGTCATCGCCGCCGCCCTCATCACCCTCGCGTCGGTGGGCGGCGCCCAGGATGCACCACGCGTCGTTTCCCTGACGCCGGCGAACGGAAATCAAGAAGTCGATGCGGCGGAGGTCACCGAGATCGTCGTCGTGTTCGACCGCGCGATGAGCCACAACGGCTATTCGTTCACGGGCGGTGGAGTGACCTTCCCGAAGATCCCAACGGGCAAACGACCGCGGTGGAAGAACGACAAGACCTGCGTCCTACCCGTGACGCTGGTGCCGGACCACGCGTACAGCCTCGGGCTGAACTCCCAGAGCTTCCAGAACTTCCGGAGCCGACAGGGCGTGGCCCTCGTCCCCGTGCGGTGGACGTTCTCGACGCTGCCGGAGAAGTTGCTCGACCCGAAACGCCAGCGCACCCGTAACCGGAGAGCGCTGAGAGAGCTGAAGCGCCTTCTCCCCTCGAAGTACTCGTACTACGACCTGAGAGTGAAGGACTGGGATGCGCTCTACGCGAAGCACGAGGCGCAGGTCCTCGCGGCGAGAACGGACCGCGGCTGGGCCGCCGCCGTCGGCCGGATGCTCGCCCCCACGCAGGACCTTCACCTCTACCTGCGACACGGGTCGAACGTCGTGGGCACCGGATCGCGCGCTGTCGATTCGCTGTGTCGACCCCCGCTGCTGAAGAACTACCTGAGAGACTTCGAGCAACTCGGACCACAGGCGCTCGCCGCGAAGTCGAGTGACGGCATCGGGTACGTCCTCATCGCAGCCTGGACCAAGTCCGTCGACCTCGATGGCGTCGAACGCGCGCTCGAGGGCATGCGCGATCAGAGAGCGATCATCATCGACGTCCGCAACAACAGCGGCGGGTCGGAGATGCTTGCCCGCCGCATTGCCCGCCATTTCGTGAAGGGCAAGCGGATCTACGCGAAGCACCGGAACCGCGTGCGCAAGGGGAAGAGCGGTTTCGGCCCGGTCTTCGACCGTGAGATCCAGGGCGTTCCGAACGCCCGCCGCTTCAACGTGCCGGTCGTCGTTCTCACCAGCCGCTACGTCATGAGCAGCTGCGAGGCCTTCGTCCTCATGATGAAGCAGGCGAAGGACTGCACGCTCATCGGCCAGCGGACGTTCGGTAGCTCGGGCAACCCGAAGCCGCACGAGCTGCCCAACGGGGTCACGATCCTCATCCCGTCGTGGCAGGTGCTGCGGCTCGACGGAACCTGCTTCGAGGGCGAAGGGCTCGCGCCGGATCTGGAGGTCGCCGCGACGTCCGACGACTTCAAGCGCAAGGACCCCATTCTCGAAGCCGCCCTCGCGCACCTGCGCAAGAAGCTCTGAGCCCACCACCGGAGATCGTCATGATCGCGCCCGCTCGTCACCTGGTCGTTGCGCTGGCGGCGACGACCCTCCTCAACGCGGCCGCCGCCGCCCAGACGCCGCGTCCGTTCCGAGTCGTCAGCTACAACATCCTGGTCGGTTTCGGCGACCACCGCGTCGGCACCCCCTACCGGCCGGGGCAGGAGCGGCGCGAGAACGTCCTCGCCTGGCTCAAGAGCCAGAAGCCCGACGTCGTGTCGTTGCAGGAGCTGAACGGCTATGACGAGGCGAAGCTCCGCAAGGACTCCGCGCGCTGGGGGCATCCGTATGCCGTGATGCTCAAGACGTCCGGGTATCCGACCGCACTGACGTCGAAACGACCGATCGTCGTCGTCGAACGTCGGCTGAAAGGCCTCCACCACGGGATGATGGTGTGCCGCACGTCCGGCATCGACTTCGTCGTCGTTCACCTGTGGCCGTTCAAGGGCGATGAGCGGCTGCGCGAGGTCAACGCCGCGCTCGAGCTGTACCGCAAGTCGCGCGCCCAGGGGCGACGCGTCGTCATCCTCGGTGACTTCAACGCCGTTTCCGCCGCCGACGTCGGCCGATTCAGCGACGCCGCCAACGAGCGCTACGCGAAGTGGAAGTGGGAGACGAAGGACGGTCGCCCGCGGACGTCGGTCATCGACGCCGTCCACGCCGCCGGTCTCGTCGACATCCACGGGAAGCACCGCACCGCGACGGATCCGCTTCCGCTCCCTCGCATCGATTTCATTTTCGCGTCCCAGGACCTCGCCGCGAAGAGCATCGGTAGCCAGTGGCGGACGGATCCGGATGCGCTGCGCGACTCCGACCACCCCGGCACCGTCGCGGACTTCGACTACCGCGCCCCGCGCTTCCCCGGCTATCCGTCGCAAGACGCGCTCAGCTACGAGCTGGAACTCGACGTCGACCCCACGGCCCGCCGCCTCGAAGGAGAGGTGCGGTATCGCATCAAGGCCCTCGTAGCGACGGATCGCGTGTTCCTCGACGCCCGGCGCGGTGACGGATGGTCGGTCGGATTCCGCGACGCCGACGGTCAACCCATCCCCGCCCGCTGGCACGAGGACCGCGTGGTCCTGCCGTTGAGCACGACCGTGGCCGCCGGCGACGAGATCCGGCTGTCCGCGCACCTCCGGGGAACGCCTCCGGACGGGTTCTACTTCAAGAACAGCCGCTACGGTGAGCCGCTCGCGTTCACCGATCACTACTCGATCCGCGCCCGGGGGTGGCTGCCCTGCGAGGACCATCCGGGTGATCGGGCGCGCTTCGAGGTCGATCTCACCTACCCGAAGCAGCACGAAGCCGTCATCAGCGGCGCGGCCCGGACCGACCCACAGTCACCCCCGGACGGCAAGAAGCGGGTCCACTACGCGACGCGGAGCGACGTGCCGCCGTACATGTTCGCGATCTGCGTCGGTCCGTACGCCCGCGTGCCGGAGAAGGGCGACGACCGCCTCCTTCCCCACTACGTCTATCGCAAGGACGTCGACAAGGCGGCGAAGCAACTCGTCCACCACGCGGCCTGGATGCGAACGATGGAGAGCACGTTCGGCAAGTACCCCTACGGCAAGTACACCACCATCCAGTGTCCGACGCGGTGGGGCGGCTTCGAGGCGCCGGGCAACGTGCAGCTCAACGAGTCGCTCTTCGACGGACCGCGGGGAGTCGGGACGCTCGCCCACGAGTTCGTTCACATGTGGTTCGGTGACGGCGTCGGCTACGCGCAATGGCGCGAAGTGTGGTTGAGCGAAGGA
The DNA here is from genome assembly GCA_002687715.1 of Planctomycetota bacterium. Taxonomy (GTDB): domain Bacteria; phylum Planctomycetota. The sequence goes on from NZBC01000207.1 coordinate 4,263, forward strand.
TTTGCGTCGTACTTCGGCCCCTGGCTGCACGCGCAGACCGGCGGCCCGCCGCTCGTCCGCAAGCTCAACCAGCATCGCGAAGCCTGGCGGCGCTCACGCGATGGCCGCGTGAAGTCGATCCGCTGGGGCGGCTTCGCCCACCCCGACGAAGCGCTCAACGCCAACACCTATCCCAAGGGGGCCTGGGTCCTGCACATGCTGCGGGGCGAGCTCGGTGATGAAGCGTTCTTCGGCGCGATCAAGAGCTACTTCGAGAAGACCCGCGGTACCTCGGTACTGACGTCCGACTTCGTCGACGCCATCGAACGCTCCTCCGGCAAGGAGCTGGGCTGGTTCTTCGATCAGTGGCTCGATCGCGTTGGATGTCCACAGCTCACCGTGACCGCCGGCGCGGACAGCATCGTCGTCGAGCAGGTCCAGCGAGGAGAGCCATACCGTTTCAATCTGCAACTCGCCTGGAAGGACCAGGAGGGAAACCCCCATCGGCAGCGCTGGGTCATCGACCGTAAGCGCAAGGAGCTCCCCGTTCCCCTGGCCCGTGACCTCGTCGTGGACCCGGATGTAGAGCTCCTCTATCGAGGTAGGTAACCCCTTTCCCGAGGTAAGTAACCCCTTTCCCGAGGTAAGTAACCCCTTTCCCGAGGTAAGTAACCCCTTTCCCGGACAGACCCTTAGAATCGGGGGCTAGCCACACTCCCGTACCCACCCCAATCGAGCTCTGTCATGACGCACCTCCCGCTATCAACCTGCGTGGTCCTCGCCATCGTCGCTCTCGTCCCGGCCCAGATCACCGCGATCCCTCAAGCGAGCTTCGTCAGCCCGGTGGTCCTCGATTTCGAGACTCCGCCCGCCGGTCTGATCACGTCCATGGACCCCTACTTCACGAACGCCGGGCTGGACTCCGTTTCCATCGTGAACGCCCCGGGACTGCACACTGTGGGCAGCGACACCCTGTCCTCCGGCTTCATGGGCCAGGCGCTCTGCTCGGTCGGCAACACGTTGGCGATCGTCGCACCCAGCGGGCCGATGGACGACCACACCGCGGGGGCCGGATGGAGCTTCCGGCTCGCGTCCGGAACCTGGGCCACGCAATTCGGCTGCCTCGTCGTGGACCAGATCAATCACCTCATGGCCGTGGAAACCTGGTGCAACGGCGTGATGCGTGACCAGTTCACGTTCACCATGACGTCCGCGACGGGCGGCTTCCCGAATCCGTTCCTCGCCTATGAAGATCTGCGGGGCTTCGACGAGGTCCGATTCCAGAACGTGACCACCGCCGGTGGCTGGGGCGTGGACAACTTCACTCTGGGGAACATCCAGGCCGGCGTGTGCCCGCCGCTGGACTTCCAACAGAACTCTGCGAACTGCAGCCACGACTACAACGGGGCCATGGGCAACGGGGCCCTGCCGGCGCAGCTGTCCGTCAACTCCGGCATGGTCCTCACCTCGACTCTCACCGGCGTGGGGCAATTCTGGGAGTGCGCGGTGGCCCTGGGGCCGGCGCTCGGACGCAGCATCCAGCCGCCGTTCCTCACCACGCCCACCCAGGTCGTCAACCTCGACTACCCCGCGATCGTGTTCTACCTCAACGGAGCGCTGATCGGAGCACCGCTGGCGCCGACACCAGCCGCGTTCCCGGGCAACGTGAGTCTGGCGTTCGTTGCTCCGATCGTGCCGTCGCCGATCACGCTGACCCAGCAGTGCATCGTCTTCGACATCGGCTCGCCGGACGGCTTCTGGCTGAGTCAGGCAACCGAGCTCACACTGAACTGACCCGACGATCTCCGCGGGCGAGCCGGCCATCGCGCGGCTCCGCCCGCGTCCGAGTTCAGAACCCGATCCGGCCGACCGGCGACAGGCGGTACTGACCGCCCGCAAGACCGAGACTGACCACGTCCATTGCGAACCCCGGCGCGATGGCGCCCGCGGGCAGCGAGATCGACCACTGGCCCTGGGCATCGGTGGCCACCTGGATCGGCGCGCCCGCGTTCGCAATGAGCAGGAAGAACGCGTCCTGGCCGATGCCGAGGAACGGGGCGCTACCGAACGGCAGGATCGGCGACTGCACCGAGATCAGGTTGTAGGCCGTCGTGAACGGATCGACGCCGGAGAGCGTGAAATCGAGGTCGCCCGCACCGGTCGTGGACATCGCGAGGTCGATCGCCGGGGGCGGCGTGAAGTCGATCACGTAGAACGAGACCGGTGTGTTGCGGTTGCCGACGACGATGCGATGGCCCCCACCGGCAAGCTCTTTGAGCGGCACCGCGCCCCAGCACCCCGAAAAGAGGCCCGCACCCGCGTTGTTCGGCACCGGGTCGAAGATGCCGACCTCCTGGGGGGTGCTCGGGTTCGCCACGTCGACGATGCGCAGGAAGTCCGCGTAGTGCGAGATGCAGATGTAGCGCCCCATCTCGACCGGGTTGTGGACGGAGATCGAGGCCCAGCCGGGCGTCTGATACGAGCTCAGGTACACCGGGTTCGAACCGTCGGTCACGTCCCAGATCTGGCTGTAACCGCCGCCTGTCTCGTTGCAGACCATGACGATCCGCTGACCGCCTGGCGCGGTGTAGGTCGCGCCGCTGTGGTTGCCGTACGGGATGCTGCTGAGCAGCTGCGGGCTCGCGATGTTCGAGATGTCATAGACGTGGGTCTGCGTCCCGGAGAACGAGTGGATGTAGAGGCGGTCGCCATCGATGGTCGCGTCGTGGGAGCTCCCGCTGACCGTCGAGACCAGGAACGGGTTGAGCGGGTTGGAGATGTCCCAGATCTGGCTGCCGCCGGGCACACTGCAGAACACCCAGTACCCGTCGCCGACCTCACCATTGTGGGCACCGATTCCGGGCACGGTCGCGACCACGTTCAGGTTGTAGGGGTCGGTCAGGTCCACGACCATCCCGTCGCCGCTCTCCTGACAGATGAACCCGTAGTTGCCCTCGATCTTGATGTCCTTCAGATCGGAGCCGGTCGTGGGGATGTTGTCCGCGAAGACCGGGGTGGCGGGGTTCGTGATCTCCCACGCGCTCATACCACCGCTCGATTGACAGATCAGCGCAAACTCCCGACCCTGCGAATCGATGAAGGTCCAGAGGTCGGCCATCCCGCTCCCCGTGAGAGTGGTGCTCCGGACGGTGGTGTTCAGCTGGATCGGCGGCTGCCCGATCAGTGTCGTCGTCACACTCAACCCGAGAACGAGCAGAGCCAGGCCGTAGTAGCGATTCATGGCGGTCTCCAATGGGTCTCTTTGTCGGCCGGTGGCGGGTGGGGAGTGTTGGGTGTACCTCTCCAGGTGGGTACCACCTTAACCTCCCGAATCCCGGCGATGCCCCGCTCCCCGCCGGAAGCCGGGAGCGGGGGCAAATCGGGGATCAACTCCGGCTCCGGACCCGTTACGGTTGCCGGCGATCCGCCCCCGACGCCAGGAATCCCCAACCCCCAGGTGCCCGCCCATGCGCCATTGCTGCTCTCTTTCGTTGCTCGCCCTGATCGCCGTCGCCATTCCCGCGCAGGACCTCATATGGCCCGGTTTTCGCGGACCCGCCCGCAACGGAGTCGCCGCAGCCGCGAACCCGCCCGTGAAGTGGAGCGACGAGAAGAACGTCCGCTGGAAGGCGGAGCTGCCGGGCCCCGGATCAGCGAGCCCGATCATCGTCGGCGATCGCGTCTACGTCGCGTGCTACTCGGGCTACGGAATCCAGATCGACGACCACGGCGACAAGAAGGACCTGAAGCACCACCTCGTCTGCATCGACCGCAAGACCGGGAAGGTGGTCTGGGACCGCGCCATCCCCAGCCCACTCGAGAAAGACGCGCGCCGCGTCCAGATCACGGAACACGGGTTCGCAAGTCCGACGCCGATCTGCGATGGCCGGGCCATCTATGCCTACTTCGGGCATGCAGGCATCGTCGCGGTCGGCCTCGACGGCAATGTGCTGTGGAAGACGGGAGTCGGCACACCGTCGAAGGACGCCCCACCCCCGACCAACACCGTCGTCCGCAAGGGTCAGACCCTCTCGCTGCGCTGGGGTGCCGGCGCGAGCCCCGTCCTGCACGAGAACCTCGTGATCGTGAACGCGTCGGAGGAGAGCAACTCCGTCCGCGCCTATGACAAGAAGACGGGCAAGCTCGTCTGGCACAAGGAGTCGTCCAACCTCGAGGGGTCGGCCACCTCGCCGGTGGTCGTCGGATCGGGCGACACCTCGGTCCTCGTCATCGTGCTGGCCGGAGAGATCTGGGGTCTCGCACCGAAGACGGGCAAACCCCTCTGGTCGGTCGAGACGAAGTCCCGCGGCGGCATGTGTCCGACCCCCGTCGCGGACGGCAGCCGGGTGTACGCGTTCGGCGGCGGCGACGACAGCTACGCCATCAACTTCGACCCGACGTCCGACGACGCCGAGAAGACCCGCATCGCCTGGAAGAGCGCGAAGCTCGACATCTGCTCACCCACCCTCCACGCTGACCGCCTGTACCTCGTCAGCACCCAGGGATTCGGAAGCGTCCTCGACACCAAGACCGGCGACATCCTCGTCCCCCGCGCCCGCCTCGACGGCCGCACGGGCAGCATCTACGCGTCTCCGACTCTCGCCAACGGCCGCCTTTACATAGCGACCCGCAAGCGCGGCGTGTACGTCTACTCCGCGAGGGACTTCAAGCTCCTCTCCCGCAACGAGCTCACGGACGACACCCGCTTCGACGCTTCTCCCGCAGTGGCGGGCAAGGAGCTGTATCTGCGGTCGGAGAAGTACCTGTATTGCATCGCCAGCTCGTGAATCACACGCCGTTGACGGCGCCGATTGCCCCCCGTAGTCTCGATTGGTTGCACGATTACCGCAGTTCTCCCGGAGTTGCCATGACTCGCCTCTTCGCCATCCTCGGCCTCCTGATCCTCGTCGCTGTTCCCGTCGGTGCACAGGACCTGACGAAAGACGAGATCGTAGTCCGGGTGAAGCCGGCATCGATCACCATCCCGATCGGCCAGACGAAGCAGGTCGAGGCCGAGGTCGTCGACATCGGTGGCCGGCCTGTGAAGAACGTCCCGGTGTTCTTCTTCTCGCGGAACCGACGTGCCGTGAGCGTCACCGGCGACGGCAAGGTCACGGCCCGCAAGCCGGGGACGTTCAAGGTCGTGGCGCGGGCGGTGGTCGGCCGCCAGCGGCGTGGACCCTCTGCGACCGTCACCGTGACCGTCCCCTTCCCGGAGGCCGCCGCGGTCGAGTTCCGCAATGCACCCACCCGGCTCTACGTCGGGACGTCCGTTCGCATCGGCGCGGTCATCGTCGACAAGAACGGGGTCGTCCGCAACGACCTCGACGCCAAGCTCGCTTCGGACAGCGACCAGGTCGCGCGGATCGACGGTTTCGGGACCGTCACCGGCACCCACCCCGGCAAGACCGTCATCAAGGCGAGCCACCGCAGTCTCACCGCCGAGCACACGATCGAGGTGCTCGCGAATCCGGTCGCGAACATCGAGCTCACGCCGAACTCGACCAAGGTCCGCACCGGCGACGTGGTCAAGTTCACAGCCGGCCTCCGCAAAGCGGACGGCTCCGAGGTCACGGGCGTTCCCGTTCACTACTCGTTGACCGCGAAGCCCGACGACACCCTCGGCAACGCCGCCACGGGTCAGATCGAGCAGGACGGCCGCTTCGTCGCCGAGTCCCCTGGGTACTACACGGTGGTCGCATCGTCCGGCTCGGCCATCGCGCGGACGACGATCCGGGTGGTCAAGCGGTTCAAGAAGCAGCGCAAGGTCGAGGTCATCGGACGCGGCTCGGTCACCGATACCCACACCTCGGATCTCTGGGTCTGGGAAGGCGTCGATGGCCGTGACTACTGCGTCACGGGCACGTGGGGCGCCAACGGCGTTGCCCATTTCTGGGACGTCACCAACCCGGGAGAGATCAAGAAGATCTCGTCGGTCACGGTCGACGCGCGCACGGTCAACGATGTCAAGGTGTCGAAGGACGGCAAGATCTGCATCCTGAGTCGCGAGGGAGCGTCCAACCGCAAGAACGGCATCGTCATCCTCGACGTGGTCGATCCGACCAATCCCAAGATCCTGTCCGAGTTCACGACGGACCTGACGGGCGGCGTCCACAACTTGTTCATCGACGGCCACTACGTCTACGCGCTCAGCGCCGGCCGCCGCTACGACATCATCGACATCAAGGATCCCCAAAGCCCCAAGCGGGTGTCCTCGTACCAGATCTTCGAGCCTGGCGCGTCGATCCACGACGTGTGGGTCGAGGACGGCATCGCGTACTCGTCCAACTGGCGCTACGGAATCCACATGGTGGACGTCGGCAACGGTATCGCCGGCGGCTCGCCCGAGAACCCGAAGAAGATCTCCAGCTACGCCTACCCGAGCGGCTGGAACCACGCTGCCTTCCCGTTCAAGAGCCAGGAGACCGGCAAGCGCTACGTCGTCGCGGGTGACGAAGCGTTCCCGTTCGGACTCCACACCAAGGACACGCCGACCTACGCCCGGGGTTGGATGCACTTCATCGACTTCACCGACCTCGAGAAGCCGAAGGAGGTTGCGCGCTACCAGGTCCCGGAGGCCGGTACCCACAACCTGTGGATCGAGGGCGACCTCATGTACGCCGCGTACTACAACGGCGGCCTGCGCGTCGTGGACATCTCCGGCGACCTCATGGGCGACCTCTACAAGCAAGGTCGCGAGGTCGCGTGGTTCATCCCGACCGACAAGGCGGGCAAGATCGCCAACGCGCCCATGGTCTGGGGGCCGCAGCCGCACAAGGGCCACATCTTCTTCACCGACTGGAACTCGGGCCTGTGGGCCGTGAAGCTCTCGGGCGACAAGCAATGAGCCGGTCCGCCGACCTCGCCGCCGCGGCGATCACAGTCGTCTTCGCTGCGACAGCGTCTCTCGCCGCCCAGGAGAAGCCCGTCGCCATTCGGGAGTCGAGCGGTCTCGAGTACCACGTCCTGGTCGCGGCCGAGTCCGCCGACGAGGTCTACAAGGTCGCCTTCGACGGGAAGAAGGCCCGGGTGACCAAGGTCGTCAACGTCGGGTACCAGCCGACCGAAGTCGAGGGTCCGCACGGACTCACCGTGGGTCCCAAGGGACGGTACTGGTACCTCTCGATGGCCCACGGCAAACCGTTCGGCATCCTCTACAAGTACGACGCGAAGAACGACGAGCTCGTCGGCCAGACCGAGCTGGGGATGTTCCCGGCGACGATGCAGATCTCCAAGTCCACGGGGCTGCTGTACTGCGTCAACTTCAACCTCCACGGACGCATGCTCCCGAGCTCCGTCTCCATCGTCGATCCCGACGAGATGGTCGAGGTCGGACGCACGATCACCGGCCCCATGCCTCATGGCTCGCGCCTGTCGCCGGACGGCCTCCACCATTATTCATGCGCCATGATGTCCGGGCACCTCTTCGAGATCGATGCCGCCACCTTCGGCGTCACGCGACGGCTCCAGCTCGACGAGAAGCAGCCCAAGGGCCACGACTCCAACGTCAAGCCGACGTGGGTCCAGCCCCACCCCAAGCTGCGCCGCGCCTACGCCGCGTTGAACGGCGCCGCCCAGATCGCCGAGATCGATCTCGACACCTGGCGCGTTACCCGCCGCTTCAAGACCGCCAAGGGTCCCTACAACCTCGAGGTCTCCCCGGACGGCAAGAGGCTCGTCGTCAGCTACAAGACCGCGGGCGCCGTCGGCATCTGGGACCTCCTATCAGGCAAGGAGCTCGCCCGCATCCCCTCCACCCGCCGCGTCACCCACGGCGTCCTCATCTCCCCCGACGGTCGCTACGCCTTCGTCTCCTGCGAGGGCGTCGGCTCCGAAAAGGGCGCCGTCGACGTCTTCGACCTGTCGACCAACCTGAAGGTCGCGTCCGTCGACGTCGGCCTGCAGGCGGGCGGCATCGCGTTTTGGAAGACGGTGAAGCGGGGGTCGTGACGCGCACGGTCGTCGCCGGAGTCGCCGTCGTCCTGCTGGTCCTCGCCGGCTGGACGATCCTGCGACCCGGGGACGGCGCTCACCGCTCCGGGTCCGCGCCTTCGCCCGAGAGCCTGGCTGAGGGCGGGCCCGATCAGGCACGCGCCAGATCCGCCCCAGTTCGAAGCGAACCCTTCGCCGGCGCGGAAGACTGGTGGGCGTTGCGGCTGACGGACGAAGCAACCGCGGCCCCGGTCATCGGCGGCCAGGTGTTCACCGTGGCAGACCGCTCAGGCCCGGTCACGCGTGATGCTCTGGCGGCATCGTCGGGCAGGGATGGGGTCGCCGCTCTCCCGAGCAACGGAGCCTACGTCGTCATCGCCAAGGGCTACTGTCCCAAGTGGTGCGACGTGGGCGCCACCGGCATCACCGACACCCGACTGCAGAAACCCGGCTCCCTCTTCGGCACCATCACGGACATCACTGGCGCCCCGGTCTCCGGACTCAAGGTCACGTTCAGCGTCGAGTCGAAACGCTCTCCCGCGACCCTCTCCGACGACGCCGCGGTCATCCTGCCCGACGCCTCCGAAGCCGGGATCGCGGCTGCCGCGATCACCGACGAAACCGGCGCATTTCGGGTCGATGGACTGCCGGACGGCGCGACAGTGTTCTGCCACCTCGACACGATCGACTATCGCGTAAGGGGCTACGGCGCGAACGAACCGATCGTGGTCCGGCGCCCGCACGCCCGGCTCGATATCCGTGTGTTCCCGGTCTATCTCGGGGTCGTTGCGCTGAAGGGGTGGCTCCGCGGTGGCGACACCTGGTTGCGGTTCGCGCAGCGACCAGTGCCTCCGGGCCTGCGCTCACCCGCAGACAGCGACATGAATCCCTCGGCCCGGGACAGCCAGGAGGGCTGGTGGGGGACGTGCGAGGAGGTCTACCTACGCGCCGCCCGAGAGGCGAGGCTCGACGAGTCCGTGCCACTGAGGAGAATCCTCTACTTCGGCGAGGGAGTCGAACGCGTCGACCCCGTCGTCACGGCCCACGGATGGTCGCTCAACGAGTTCGATGTTCGAATCCCGCTTGGGGACATTGCGCTCTGCCTGCCATCCCACCTCGGCAGGCAGCATGTGAAGATCGTCGATGCGGGGCGATACCAGACCCACCTCGACCCTGACCACCGGCGCGTGAAGCTCCGGTTCCTGGGCGCCGACGGGATGACCCCCGAGTCAGTCGCGATCCCGTGCACCGTTCGCAAGCGAGACGTGAACGGACGAATCGTGCTACGCCGGTCCTCGACGCCGACGAACGGCGGAGTGGTCGAAGCGCTGCTTCCGGTCGGCCAATACGTCGTGCAGCCCTCGTTCGGGGCCGCGTCCTGGCCCGTCACGTCATTGGAAGCGTTCGCACCCAAGAGAATCGAGGTCGCACAGGACGGCGACCAGTTCGACCTCGTCCTCGACGACGAGGTGCGGCTGGTCCGCCTGACAGTTCGCGATCACCGCTCCGGGAAGTTGCTGCCTTCATTCTGGTGCGATTTCTCCCATGAACTCCGGGGTTTCTTCCAGCTTGATCCGGTCTTCCGACGGGGTGAGCTCGTGTTCGTGTCACCGCGCGCGTCCCTGCCGATCACGGTGTCCATGACTTCGGGGTGGAATGGCCGGCGCACCAAGAAGCTCACGCTCACCCCGAAATGGGGTCTCAACGAGGTGATCGTGGACCTGTAGCGGGGCGGGTCGTGGTCACCGGCCGTACGACGTCACCGAACCCTCGCTCCCGACGACCAGCCCGCCCGGCGAAGACACCACGTTTCCCACTCGTACCGAGTGGAGGAGCGGCTGCCGACGTTTCAGCTGTCCGGTGTCAAGATCGATCTCGCGCAGCTCGGCGGGGTGGGTCGTGGTGAAGCAGACGCGATTGCCGACGACCGCGGGGCGGCCGCGCAGCGACGCCGTGGCCCCGGACCGGCGTGCCGGGGGGACCTTCCAGCGAGTGGTGCCCGTGGTGAGATCGATGGCGATGAGGTTGGCGCCGGAGACGACGAGGAGATCGTCAAAGACGCCGAGGAACTCGCGGGCGCCGGTGGCGACGCGGGGATTGGCACCGCGGACGCGGGTGAGCTTGCCCGTCTTCAGATCGGCGGCGTACAGCAACGAGGTGTCCAGCGGTGCGAAGTACAGCTTGTCGCCGTGGAACGCCGGGCGGGCAGGAAGCCAGCCCGGGCTACGGTTGAGCATGCCGCCGCGCCAGCCACGGCGGCGCCGGCCGAATCCGAAGTCATCGAACGTCGGCTCTCTCGGGTAGACGGATTGCCAGACGATGCTGCCGGTGACGCCGTCGACGGCGCACACCACGCCCATGTTGGTCGTGTAGTAGAGGACGCCCTGGTGCTCGGCGACGTGTCCCGGGATGGCCGCGCGGCGTGGGTTGCCGCCGCGGCCGAGCTCGGTCTGCCCCACGCCGGTGTAGGTGCGCCAGCGCAACCGACCGGTGTCTCGCTCGAACGCACAGAGCCAGTGGTGGTACATGCCCATCAGCACCGTGCCGGCCGCGAACAATGTGTCCCCCACGACAAGGGGCGGCTGATTGACGCTGAGCTTCGCCAGGAACTCGGTCTCGACCTCGGAGCGGCCGGTGATCTTCGCGTGCGTCCAGCGCACCCGTCCGGTCTCGCGGTCGACCGCGATCAACTTGTGGGACGGGATCGAACGGAAGATGGATCGCCACGGGTTGTCGACCAACGGCTCGCCCTCGAGATAGGCGAACACGAGGTCGCGATCCACGATGACGCGGTGCTGCAGGTCCGGGTTCTCGGCCCCGGTGAATCCGCCTGAGGGGATGATGATCGACCGCCACAGATCCGTGCCACGCACGAGGTCGCGGCCGCGCAGCACGATCCCGTCGGAATAGAAGGTCGTGTCTCCGTCCACGACGGGGATCACGGGGTAGTGATCGGGCGCCTCGGAGTTCGAGCCGAAGAAGTCGCGACCGCCGTCGTTCCGCAGGAACGGGCGGTTCCACGCGGGGGCGCGGACGACGCGCGCGGACGACGGCGTGGCCTGGGACGCAGGTACCCTGGATACGAGATCGTCCACGAAGCGAACGAGTGGCGTGGACCGTCCACGGACGACGACTTCGGTCTCCCGATGGTCCCGCCGGCAGGTCACGGCCAGTGACCGCAACACGTCGCCGCGCCCCGCCCCCCAGGCCGCCATCGCATCGCGCGCGAGCATCTGCGTCACGAACGCCTTCGGGTCATCCGGAACCAGCTCCTCCACCAGCGCCCGCCGGGCCACGAGTCGCGCCTCGGCGAATCGCCCGTGTTCGAGCAGAAGATCTACGAGAGCGAGATACGCGTCGCGGCCGCTATTGGTCAGGGCGAACCGGCGCGCCACGTCGACCAACGCCGCTTCGTCGTGAAGACTCCGGGCCGGGTCGAGAAGACGTCGCGCCTGCGGCTCGATCAACTCGCGGTAGCGTTCGAGACCACCACCCGGCAGGGCCCGGATGCGATCCATGACCCTCGACCGGGCGCCTACGTAGTACCGCCCTACGGCTACGACCTTCGCCGCGCAGCCGTCCAGCGCCTCCTGCCACACCTGCAGGGCGAGGTCACGGCGATCGCGCTTCAGCGCTAGCTCCGCCCGAGCAAGCTGCTGCTGCAGGATGGGATCATCCGGGACCGACAGACGATCAGTCTGGCCGCACGCCGCCCCGCTGAAGATCAACGTCAGCGTGATCATGCTCGCGATAGCGAGCGGTCGGGAATCGCGCGTGAGCAGCACCGACCCGACCGTACCACGACAGGCCCACCGGAAGCGCAGACCTCCACGTCCGCGTTGGGTCCGGACCCGGCTGTCGCCGGCGGAGCAGATCTGGAGGGCGTGTGAAACAATCTGCTCCTCCGGCACGAGTGGAGAGTCGACTGCCCCACCGATGGCATCGCGATCACTCGAGACCCATGACTCCGGTTTGTTAGGCTTGTGGGGTCCCGGACGCCCCGTTTGGCACGTCCGGCCCCCCCCAACACCCGGAGTCTGTCATGCGCTTGCTCGCTGCCATCGTCCTCGTCACCGGCCTCGTCGCCGCTCAGCCCTACTACCTTGATTTCTCGAGCGTCACCGATCTGTCGTTCAACGGGAACGCGGGGCAAAACGGGAACGAGCTGAGAGTCAACGCGGCCGTGATCTCCGACCGCGGGTCGGTCTGGTACGACTTCCCCGTCGCCTTGGCGGGCGGGTTCGACTTCGCGTTCGTATTCCGCATCAACCAGCTGGCCGCCGGCGGCGGCGACGGGATGGCGTTCGTCATCCAGAACGATCCGCGCCTCACCACGGCGCTGGGTAATCACGCGTCGCAGATGGGGTACGGCAAGTTCGCGAACGCGGCGCCCGGAACCGCCATCGCGAACTCGCTCGCGTTCGAAATCGACACGTACGCCAACGGCAACATGGCCGACCCCAACGGGAATCACGTCAGTGTTCACACCGACGGACCCGCGGACAACCATGCCAACGAGAGCCTCTCGATCGGCGTGGCCACCCCCACGGCCAACCTGAGCGACGGATTCGCTCACACGATGCGCATCCGCTACGTGCCCGGCACTCTCGACGTCTTCATCGACGACATGGAGACACCGCTGCTCTCGATCGCCTACGACATCGTGACCGGAGGCAGTCACCTGAACGGCATCCCCGTCGCGGGGCTCAACCTGCTCGGAGGCGGTTCGGCGTTGGTCGGGTTCACGGCCGGCAACGGCGGCGCGTGGGAGAACCACGACGTCCTCAGCTGGCTGTCGCCGCCCTGGGAGTATCAGCTCAACACCCCCGGCTCCTCGCTCTCGATCAACGGCACTGTCGATCCCGGCCCAACGCAGCCAATCGCGGTGACGTCGGCGATCGGCGCGACCGCGACCATCAACCTCGCGTCCACGAACGCCGGCCTCCCGTGGGAGATGGCGGTGATCGCGCCCGGGACACCGGCGGGACTCTCGGTCCTTGGTATCGCGACCCCGGGGCTGCAGACGTTGAACGTGAACATCGCGAGCCCGGCGGTGTTCTGGTTCAACGGTGGCTCGGCGCCCGCTCTCGGAGCTCCGTTCGCACCGGTGAATCTCGCCATCGCCTCGCCGGCAGCGTTTCAGGCGGGGGCGCAGATGCTCAACCTCGACGCGACGCACCCGGATTCGTTCCGGCTCAGCCACCCGATCCTGTGGACGGTGCAGTAGCGCTCAGAGGATCGTGACGTAGTACGCCGCGGTCAGCACCGGCGGCGGACCGATTACGACCGCCTGCAGGTTCACGACCGACCCGGCCAGGGCCGCCCCGAGCACCAGCGTGATGTGCCTCGTGAACACGGGGTTCAGGCTCGGCGAGGTTGCCGAGAACGGGATCGACGTCGACGCATTCGGATCGACGAGACCGTCGAGCAACACAACGACGTCCGGGTAGAAGGGCGGCATCCCGATGTCGAGGATGCCGTTCGCCGACGTCGCGTTGGCGGGGTTGGCGGGGCCGGCCGCGAGCACAAACGGCGCTGTCATTGAGCTCCGGAAGGCCAGGGTCACGGGCCCCCCCGCCGCGACCGTGCCAATGAAGGGCCCGGGCCCGCTGTGCCCAAGCCAGCCCGCTCCCGCGATGTCGAACCAGGCGTAGTCGGAGTTGGGCTGACCGATGCCTGCGCTCTGCGGGATCAGGGTGTACGACCACGTATCGCGCCAGTGCGGAAAGCCCCCACCGAACATCACGATGCCACCACCGGTGGGGTCGGCCGAAAGAACGTGCCCCCACCTACCTGGTGGCCTGTCTCCGGAGGTCGCGAAGAGGTCCCAACTCGAACCGTTCCACCGATGAGTATCCGCGACTCCCAGTCCGCAGTAACCACCGAAGAGGACGGTCTGATTCGTCGACGAGTCGTAGGCGAGTCCGTGTCGGATCCGGGCCTGAATGGGCGCTCCCGGGGCGAACTGAAGCCAGTTCGTTCCGTCGTACTCCCACGTCTCGACGGAGCTGGCAGGGCCGACGCGGCCGACCATCAACACGTTGCCGGACGGTGACAGCGCCATGCGGTGGTCTTGCCGCGGCGCCGGGCTGGTCGCTGGAAAGACCTGGGTCCAGGTGACACCGTCCCACTCCCAGGTGTCCCCCAACGCCGGCGCGGTAGACGCCGGTGATCCACCGAACATCACGATGCGCTGGCGGCCCGGGTCGTAGGCCATGGCGTGCCCCATGCGTGCGGGAGGTGTAATAGGGGGCGCGATCGAAGTCCAGTTCGTTCCGTCCCACTCCCAGGTATCGCCGAGCGTCGCACCGGTCGGCGAACCGCCGCCAAACAACACCGTGCGCTGCCGCGCGGCGTCGTACGCCATCGCAGACATGGATCGTGCCGACGGAGCGGGCGAGACGTTTCGGGCCAGCCACGTCACCCCGTCCCACTCCCAGGTGTCGGACACCACGACGCTCGTCGTGCCAAAGAGCGCACTGCCTCCGAACATGACGACCCGCCCGCGAGCCGTGTCCGTTGCGGCGGCGGACAGGTGGGTTCCCGGGGGAACGGTCTCGGGCATTCGCTGCGCCCACTCGGGCTGCGCGACGACGGTCGCCGAGACGACCGTGAGGACGATCACCCCCGTACCGAACCGACCGACCATCGTCACCCTCCGATGCAGTAGAGGAACTGCCGCGACCGCAGATACAGTAACCCGCCGCTTACCGCGGGCGTGCCGTCGAACAGCGATTCGTCCTTCTTCAGCTGGTTGTGTTTCAACAGCTCGAACTTGGGACGGGCGGCGAGGATGAACGTACCGTTGTCGCGGCTGACGGCGTAGATCTTGTCCCCGATCAGGACCGGAGACGCGTAGAACGACCCTTCGAGCCGTTCGCGGTATACGAGCTTGCCGGTCTTGGCTTCGGCGCAGAACGCCGCGCCGCGGCGATCCACCCAGTACAGGTGGCCCTGATGGAGCACCGGCGTGCACACGTACGCCCCATACCGGCTCGACCACGCGACGTGGGTCTTCGAAACGTCGCCCTCGCCACCGAGCCGCACGGCGTAGCTCTGCAACCGCGTACGTCCGCCGAAGCTGTAGATGACGCTGCCGTCCGATATGATCGTCGGCACCAGCGCACCGCCCGTCACCGTCTTCACGGACCAACGCATCTCGCCCGTCTTGGGGTCGAGGCCCCAGATTCTCCCGAGGATCGCGAGTACGAGGACGGCACCGTCTCCTTGGCCGACGACGACCGGCGTCGCATAGGCCTGGTCCATCGCCTCGGTCTCGCGCTTCCAGACCTCCTTGCCCGTCCGCTTGTCCAGCGCACGCAGCGAGTGACTCTCATCCGACGCGTTGACGAACAGCAGGTTCCCCCACAACGCCGGGCTCGATCCGGACCCCGTCTTCCACTGGCTCGACCCGGTCCCGACGTCGGCCCACCACTTCTGCTTGCCGTCGAGGTCGTACGCGAACACGCCGGACTTGCCGAAGAAGACAAAAAGACACTCACCGTCCGAGACCGGCGTGCTCGACGCGTAGCCGTGTGTGCTCATGCGGCCATCGAACGTGTCTTCCGTCTTCACCGGCCTGCAGTCCGCTGTCCACACCACCTTGCCCGTCCTGCGGTTCAACCGGATGAGCTGCCGGCGAAGCTGCTGAGGGTCGCCCGGCTTCTTGGGATCCAGCGCGTACCCGGACCAGCAGGTGACGAACACATCGTCGCCGACGATCACCGGACTCGACGCACCGGGCCCCGGCAGCTTCCTCTTCCACCGGATGCCCGTGCCGTCGCTCCACTCCACCGGCGCCGGACCGGGATGGGTGGCCGTCCCGGTCGTCCCGCGGAACGCCCGCCAGTCATCGGGAGCGGCAGCCGGCTGCGCAATGGCTACGGACGTCAGAAGGAGGACCGCCAGAGGGGGTTGGTGGTTCATGAGTTCGTAGCCATCGTATGCTCGCCGCCTGCGCTCAGCGCAACCCGCGGCCCGCGATCATCACTTGATACAAGTCCGCACGAACTCCGCCACGGCACGTCCGGCAACGTCGTTTCCGCGACGGTTCCAGTGGGTGTCGCGGAGGTGGTAGAGGTGACGCATACCGTCGGCGAGGGGCGGTACGGCGCGGAGGACGGGTAGCAGGTCGAGATGGGGCACGTCCCGTTCGCGAAGCCACTCGGCGATCTTGCGCTGCGGCAACGCTCGCTCGTCATCGGGACCAGTGCGAACTCGGCTCCACACGGCATCCTCGACCTGGAACTCGTCGGGGATGATGACCACCAGCAACGGCGTCGATCCGGCGAAGCGTTTCATTTCGGTGAGCGCTTCGAAGAGCAGCTCGAACAGCTCGGGATCGGGATCGCGGCAGACGGTCGTGTAGCGATCGCGCTCGACGAGGAGGAATCGCTCCTCCGTCATCGACGCCGGCTCGGTCATCGGGTCCGCGAGCCAGGCATAGCGGGCGACCAGCTCCGCTTCAGTCGGATCGGCCCTGAACGCATCTCCCTCTTCATACCACCCGCCGAACCCCGCACCCCCTGGCACCGCGTCCTGCACCTTCATCAAGCGCGACGGGATCAGCGAGAGCATCACGCTCCCGCGATCGAACCAGGACCGGATCAGCGCGTACTCGTTGCCGACCCGACGCGCGTCGTCGAGGTCGTTGCCGACGAACAAACAAACGAGGTACGCATCAGGCCTCAACTCGCCGCTGGTCTCCTTGAGCAGTGCAAGGTACTCAGCGGGTCCGAACGCCGGCGCCCCCATGTTGTAGATCTGGAGTCCCGGCGTCGCGCGCTCCGCCACCTCGGTGTAGAGAAGAGGACGTGGGACGATCCCGAAGGTGAACGAGTCGCCGACCGCGACGACGAGCTTGTCGCCGGTCCCGCGTTCCCGCAGGACGTCGTTGAACCCGCGCTCGTCGCACGCGAAGCCAAGATGGAGCTGCCCTGGGCGACGCCGGAACCGGGTCATGTACTCGTCGACGGAGAGATTCCCGGGCGCGAACAGGGGGATGGCGAGAAGCGACGCCGCGATCTTCAGCGTCATCTCGATCAGAAACAGTGCCAGGCACGTGCGGAACGCAACCGCGTCGAGCTTCCGAAGCGCATGCCCCGGGACCACGTGGGAACCGATCAGTGTCAGCAACGCGTGCGCCCCCGCGACACAGCCGGCATAGAGGAGGAAGTAGAGCCCCTTGAACGGCTGCAAGAACACGAGGTACCCCACCGCCCCCACGACCGCCGTACAAAACGCGAACCGGAGGGGCGCGCCGGGCGCCGAGGACGCTGTCCCCCGCCGCCACCGCCACGCGGCCCGGCCGGCGACGATCAGCCCCAGCAGTGACGACACGATCAGCGCGACGACCACCGAGTAGTAGCGAGCATCGGGCCAGTCGTAGAGCGAGTGGGTCCGGCGCAGCGCCCACGAGAGCCCGTACGCCGAACCGAGAGCGCCGGTGAGGTGGACCCCGATAATCAGGACGTGAGGCAGGGCTCTCAAGAGACGCGATCCGATTGGAAAGGGAAAGAAACGGGTGAGCCGCGGTCAGGATACACTTCGCATCATGAACATTCGCGTGCTCGCCTGGATCGTCGTCTGCGTCCCGCTCGCCGTTGCGCAGGACTGGGGTCGCTTCAAAGGCCCCGACGGCGCGGGGCTCAGTGGTGCCCCCTCGGTGCCCGTGTCGTTCACCATGGATGACGTGAACTGGAGGGTCCCGTTGCCCGGCAAGGGACACTCCTCACCGGTGATCTGGAAGGGCCGGATCTTCCTGACCTGCAACGGGGCCAAGGCCGGCACCCGGTCCGTCGTGTGCCTGAACGCGAAGGACGGCAGCGTCCGCTGGAAGAGAGAGCGTGAGTTCGCGCCCCACGCGCAGCACCGGTTCAACAGCTTCGCGTCGTCGACGCCGGTTGTGGACGCTGAGCGCGTGTATGTGGTGTGGTCGACGGGCGAGCAGCTCGTCGCGACCGCTCTCGACCACGACGGGAAGCCGGCGTGGCGCACGGAGCTCGGCCACTTCTCGGCGCAGCACGGCAGCGGCGCATCTCCGATCGTCGTGAAGGGTGTCGTGGTAATCGGGAACGACAACGAAGGTGAGAACAGCTTCCTCGTCGGCCTCGACAAGAAGACAGGCAAGGAGATCTGGCGCCGACCGCGCGAGTCGTCACGTGCGTCCTACGCGACGCCGATCGTCCGCCGTATGAAGACTCGCGTGGAGGTCCTGTTCGCGAGCACGTCTCACGGCATCACCAGCCTCGATCCCAAGACGGGCAAGCCGAACTGGGAGACGGGTCCGGTGTTCAAGTATCGCTGCGTCGGGTCGCCCGGCATCGCCGACGGCGTCCTGCTGGCAACCGCAGGATCGGGTGGTGGCGGCAAGGACAGCATCGCATACGAGCTCCCCATGACCGCGAAGGGCAAGCCCAAGGAGCTGTATCGGATGCGGCGCGCTCTCCCCTACGTCCCGAGCGTGCTCGGGATCGGGAAGCGCTTCTTCCTTTTCGGTGACGGCGGTGTGCTCTCGTGCATCGACGCGAAGACCGGCGACGTGACCTGGCGCGAGCGGGTCGAGGGTTCGTTCTACTCGTCCCCGGTGTGCATCGGAAACCGCATCTTCGCGATGAGCCGCCGGGGCGCTCTCTACGTGATCGAAGCCGCGGACACGTTCAGACTCCTGGGATCGGTCGAGCTCGGAGATCCGTCGTCCGCTACGCCTGCCGTCGCGAACGGCGTCCTCTATCTGAGAACGGAGCGGCACCTCGTCTCGGTGGGAGGAGCACGATGAAACTCGGTTTGGGATCCGTCGGACTCGTCGCCCTGCTCGTCGTCTCGGCCGTCGGGCAGAGCACGTACTTCCCGCCCAAGGGCACCTGGCGCACCGGAACACCGGACCAGACCAGCCTCGACGCCGACAAGCTCGCGGCTGCCGTCGCGTTCGCCAAGACCCAGGGCAGCAACACGGCGCGCGACCTGAAGACGTACATCAAGTCGACGCTCGCCAATGAGCCTCACGGCGAGATCGTCGGCCCAACCCGCCACCGCGGTGACACCAACGGCATCATCATCCGCAATGGCTACGTCGTGGCCGAGTGGGGGCCGACTCGCCGCGTCGACATGACGTTCAGCGTCAGCAAGACCTACCTCTCCACCGTGGTTGGCCTCGCGGTAGAGCGCAGGCTCATCAAGAGCGTCGACGACCTGGCGTCGAGCTATGTGCCCACGGGTCATTTCGAGGAGCCGCGGAACGCGAAGATCACGTGGAACCACCTGCTCCGCCAGACGAGCGACTGGCGCGGCACGCTGTTCGACAAGCCCGCGTGGGCGGATCGACCGCCGCGCGGAGCTTCTCTCGAAGTGATGCAGAACCAGCCCAAACGCGAGCCCGGGGAAGCGTGGGAGTACAACGACGTACGCGTCAACTTGCTCGCGCTGTGCGCGACCCACGTCTGGCGCCGACCACTCCCGCAGGTACTGCGCCAGTTCGTGATGGACCCGATCGGGGCCTCGAACACGTGGCGTTGGCACGGCTACGAAACGTCGTGGATCACGCTCGACGGCTTGAAGGTCCAATGCGTGAGCGGTGGCGGCCACTGGGGCGGCGGCATGTTCATCAGTACCCGCGACCATGCGCGTTTTGGCTACCTCTTCCTCCGCAACGGGCGCTGGGTTTCGCGCCGGATCATGTCCGATCGGTGGATCAAGGCCGCTCGCACGCCCACGAAGGCTCGCCCCACATACGGCTACATGAACTGGTTCCTCAACCCCTCCACGACCCGCAACGGCCAGCCGCACCGCCCGATGTCTGCAGCCCCGATCAACAGCGTCACCTTCCGGGGCGCGGGGAGCAACGTCGTCTATATCGACTGGGACAACGACCTGCTCATCGTCGCGAGATGGGTTCGCCGGAATGCGATGAACGGAATCGTGAAGCGGGTGCTGGAAGCGATCGTGAAGTAGCCGGCCACGGTAGGATGAGTCGCTGTTTCAGCGGATCCACTTGCCGCCGCCCCGCTCCCTGGATGACAAACCGTGCGAAACCCCCGCTCCCTCGCGTTGGTGCTCTCGATGCTCGTCTCCCTCGCTCCGGCCCAGGACGTGGTTCGGACGAGCGCATGGTCCGACTACCGTGGACCGACCTGGGACGGTCAAGCGCCGGGTGCCGACGTTCCCCTGACGTGGAGCGAAAAGAAGAACATCGCGTGGAAGACTGAGATCCCCGGAGTGGGATACTCGTCGCCCGTAATCGCCAGCGGCCGGGCGTGGTTGACGACGTCGTCGCCCAAAGGGCGCAAGCTGTCCGTCATTGCCGTCGACCTGAAGACCGGGAAGAAGGTGGTCGACCGCGTCCTGTTCACGAACGACACCGACCAGAAGAAGAACGCATTCAACAGCTACGCCTCGCCGTCCCCTACGGCCGAGCCGGGCCGGGTGTTCATCCACTTCGGCGAGTACGGCACCGCGTGCCTCGGTGCCTCGAGCGGCAAGACGCTGTGGTCCCGAACGGACATCCCACATGACAGCAAGGAGGGGCCGGGATCGTCGCCGATCCTCTATCGTGACCTGCTGATCTTCAACTGCGACGGAATCGATGTGCAGTACGTCATCGCGCTCGACAAGAAGACGGGCAAGACGCGGTGGAAGACGAATCGTTCGATCGACCTGCGCAAGAAGCCCTCGGACATGCGCAAGGCGTTCAGCACGCCGATCATCGTGAACGTGGGTGGGCTACCGCGCCTGATCAGCACCGCCGCCGAGGGGACGATGGCGTACGACCCGATGACCGGCAAGGAGCTGTGGAAGTTCCGGCACTCCGGGTTCTCCAACTCCTCGCGACCACTCTTCGCCGCCGGCATGCTCCTGCTCAACACCGGGTTCATGCGTCCGCGACTGATCGCGGCGAAGGCCGAGGGACGGGGCACCGTCACGCAATCCGCCGCCATCTGGAGCTACCGCCAGAGCGTCCCGACCATGTCGTCACCGGTCATCGTCGGCAAGCGCATCTACATGGTCAGCGACAAGGGGACCGCCACCTGCCTCGACCTCGAATCGGGCAAGCGCATCTGGCGCGAGCGTCTCGGCAGCTCCCACTGCTCCTCCCCCATCCACGCGGCGGGCCGGATCTACTTCTTCGACCGCGACGGAAAGACCACGGTCATCAAGCCCGGCGACACGTTCGAGAGGATCGCCGAAAACCAACTCGAAGCGCGATTCATGGCGTCGGCCGCGATCGACGGCAACGCGTTCATCCTGCGGTCAGTGAAACACCTTTACCGAATCGACGAAGAGCACTAGGACGAAAGGTCCTCCATGTCGCGTAACCCGATCATCCGCGTCTGGTTCGTCCTCGCCGTCGCGGGCTGCGCCGGCAGCGTTCTCGCACAGGATGAGTGGCCCACGTGGCGAGGGCCGAGGGGTGACGGCGTCGCCCGGTCGGGCTCGCCCCCAACCGAGTGGAGCGAGCAGAAGAACATCAAGTGGAAGGTCGCGGTCCCCGGACTCGGAAGCTCATCCCCCATCGTGTGGAAGGACCGGATCTACCTGACGACGGCGATCGACACCAAGAAGACGCCCGACGGGAAGCCCGCTCCAGAGCCCGGATCGGGGCGTCGCGGTATCAACGCGAAGCCGACCGCGATCCACGATTTCTTCGTCGTGTGCCTCGATCGCAAGGACGGCCGGGAGGTGTGGCGCCGGAAGGTGAATTCGGTCTTGCCCCACGAGGGCGGTCACTCGACCGGGACCCAGGCGTCCAACTCACCGATCACCGACGGCGAGCGGCTGTACGCGTTCTTCGGGTCGCGGGGGATGCACTGCCTCGACCTGGACGGCAAGGTGCTGTGGTCGAAGGACCTCGGCCGGATGAAGACGATGTTCCGGTTCGGCGAAGGGGCCTCCCCCACGCTCTACGGCGATGCCCTCATCGTCAACTGGGACCACCAGGGCGACTCGTTCCTCGCCGCGCTGAACAAGAAGACCGGAGATGAACTCTGGCGCAAAGACCGCAACGAGGGGACCACGTGGGCCAGCCCCGTCGTAGCGGAGGTCGATGGCAAGCCGCAGATCATCGTTGCGGGCGTGAAGGCATCGCGGGCCTATGATCTGAAGAGCGGCGACCTCATCTGGTCGTGCAAGGGCCAGGCGCGCTCCATCGTCCCGACGCCGATCCTCCATGACGGCCGGGTGATCCTCATGAGCTGGTTCATGAGAGGGTCGCTCCAGGTGATCCGGCTCTCCGGCGCCAAGGGCGACCTCGCCGACTCGAAGCACGTCGAGTGGACCCACTCCCGCAACTGCCCGTACGTACCGTCGGGACTGGTCTACGACGGACGCCTGTATTTCATCCGCCAGAACAACGGCGTCCTGTCCTGCCTCGAAGCGAAGACCGGCAAGGTCTACTACGAGGGCGAACGACTCCGCGGGTTGAAGACGGTGTATGCATCGCCGGTCGCCGCAGCGGGCCACGTCTACGTCACGAGCCGCGAGGGGCAGACCCTCGTCCTCAAGTCCGGCTCGACGTTCGAGAGGGTCGCGTTGAACGAGCTCGACGACGTGTTCGACGCCAGCATCGCGATCGTAGGCGACGAGATGTACCTCCGCGGGTGGAAGCACCTGTACTGCATCGCGAAGACACCGTGAGCGAGCCGCTCGGCGCCGACCTCGCCCACCTTGGACCCTCCTCCGCCGGAGGATTCGGAGGCAAGGCGGTCAATCTGTCGCGCATGGCATCCGACCCAGGGTTCGCGACGCCCGCCGGGACGGTGGTGTCGCGCATCGTCTTGCGCCGGTTCCTCGACGCGACCGGCCTCGGAAAAGCCGTCGACCGGCACTTGGAGGCTGCGGCAGCCGACGACGCAGTGACCGTGGAAAGGAGGTTCACCGCGCTGAAGGCGCGCGTCCTCGACACCGACCTTCCATCGGACCTGAGGCAGGTGCTGCGGGAGGCCATCGCGAGAGCGCGTGAGGAGCACCAGGCAGGTCCGCTCTGCTCTGGCGGGAGCGCGGACCTCCAGGTCCGCTCTGCTCTGGCGGCGCAGCCGGATCCGGACCCGGAGCGGACCTGGAGGTCCGCGCTCCCGTGGGTCACTACTTCCCGATGCAGTAGAGCGTGTCCCACGTGCGGATGAACAGCGCACGGTGGGCGACCACGACCGATGACCGGATCTGGTCATCGTCGACTTCGCCCATGAACGTCTTGTGGACGATCTTGCCGGACTTCGCATCGACGACGATCACGAGACCGGTGTGGTTGATGCAGTAGACCTTGCCATCGTTGATGGTCGGGGACGCCCGCCAGAGATAGTCGCGTGGGACCTCGGTGCTCCAGACGACCTTGCCCGTCTTCGCGTTGACCTTGGACAGCGCGTACTGGACGTCGCTCAACACGTAGAAATGGCCGTCCCGATACGCAGGGCTGGGGACGTCGCTCGAGATGTTGTTGGGGCGCCCCTGGCTCTTCCAGGCCAGCGCCTTGGCGTCGAGCTTGCCGTCACCGCCGAGCTTGATCGCGTAGACCGGGGCCCGCTTCGGCGCGCAGATCACCGCGACGCCGTCGCCCGAAACCACCGTGGGGACGAGACGCCAGGCGCGCTGTCGATGCCCCTCGTTCCACGTGCCCCAGCGCCACAGCTCCTTGCCTGACGCGGGGTCGTGCCCCGTAAGGACGTCCCCGCCGACGCAGAGGAGCTCCTTGCGGCCATCACCGCGAACGAAGGGGATCAGCGTCGCGTAGCACTCGAGCGACTCCATGCGGGCCGGTGACGGACGATCGTGCTTGTAGATGGTCTTGCCGGTGGCGGGGTCGATCGCGAGCAGAAACGACTTGATCTTGTCTCCCGACCCGTCGCCGCCGCGGCGCCCCACCGGCACGTCGCGCTGGAGGATGGGCAGGAACAGCTTCCCTTCCCAGATCGTCGGACTCGCCGAGAACGTCCACTGGAACGCGAACTGGCCGTAGTCCTTCTGGAGGTTGCGGCTCCACCGCTTCATGCCTTCGTGGCCGAACCCGACCAGGTCGCCGTTGCCAAAGAAGAACACGACGTTCTTGCCGTCCGTCGCAGGGGACGGCGACGAGTAGTTGGAGCGCCTCCCGCCCGTTCCACCGGGGTACCCCGACCCCGCGTCGTGCTTCCACAGGATGTGGCCGTCCTGGCGGTTGATGCACATCGCCACGAGCTTGTCGCGCTTGCTGTCGACCGAGGACAGGAAGATGCGTTCGCCGACGACGATCGGTGTGCACGCGCTCGGCCCCGGCATCTTCGTCTTCCACTTCACGTTCTTGAACTTGGAGAACGTGTCCGGGATACCTTTGACGTCGGCCGACCCGTCGTAGTTGGGACCCCGCCAATGTGGCCAATCCTGGGCCGGCGCGGGCAGGATGATGAGGAGGGCGAGGGAGCAGACGACGAGGCGCGCGACGACGTTCATGAAACTCTCCAGACTAAGGACGTCCGCGTAGTCTCGCCCGGGCGGAGCGGAGAGGCAATGGGGGTCAGGCGCTCTGGCTGGAAAGCGAGCGGATCTCCTCGGTGACCATCTCGGCCCACTTGGAATCCACGATGCCCGTGAGGAGGTCGACGAGACCACGCCGGAGATCGTCGTCGCGAGAGAGCCGGCTGAAGCTGAAGCCCTCACGGTAGTACGCTTCGACGAGCACGCGGAACCGATCGAACGCCTCCTGGTATTCCGCCGACCAGCCCGAGAACGACGCCAGCGCGCCCCCGGTCGAGCTCGCCATTGCGGCGTCCACGGCGTCCCCCGCGATCTCCGCCGACTTCATCGCCAGGTAGAGACCGGTCGAGTAGATCGGGTCCATGAAGCCGAGGGCGTCACCGACGAGGAGCCAACCCTCGCCTCCGTCGAACTTCGCGCGATAGGAGAAATCCGGCGCGACCTTGACCTCCATCGTGCGTCGCGCGCCCTTCAGGCGTTCGGCGAGCAGCGGGAAGCCGGCGATGGCCTCGTCCAGGATCTCGGCGGGGCTCCCCGATTGGGCGGCGATCCGCTCCGCCGGCGCAACGAGTCCGATGCTGACGGTGTCCGGTAGTGGGATGAACCAGATCCAGGACGACCGGTTGATCCGATAGATGAGAGTCGACCCCGCGTCCTTGCCGCAGTCGAGAGCCGCGTTCTCCCAGTGCGCGTAGACCGCCGTGTTCTCGAGCCCGGCGATGTGTTCGCGTCCGCCGAACTTCCGCGCGAGCAGCCCCTTCTGGCCGGACGCGTCGATCACGACTCGGGCTCGAACGTGGCGGTCCGGAGATCCCTCTCGACGAACGTACACCCCCGTCACTGCCTCACCGTCGGTTTCGAGCCCGGTGACATGAGTGCGCGTCTCGACCGTCGCGCCACAGGAGCCGGCATGGTCGAGGAGCATGGCGTCGAAGTCGCTCCGAACCACCTGCCAGGTCTGGTGCATCCGGGAGTCACTCGCCTCTTCGAAGTAGAAGGGGCGACCGGGTCCGCGCTCGGAGATGAACTGGACGCCGTACTTCCGGGGGAACCCGAAGTCGTCCATCCGATCCAGGACCCCCAATCGGCCCAGGATCAGGTTCACCGCCGGGATCAACGACTCCCCGACCTGGAAGCGGGGGAACTCCCGCATCTCGAAGACGGCCACGGAACGACCCGCCTTGGCGAGCAGCCCGGCCGTCGCAGCGCCGGCGGGGCCTCCGCCGATGACGATCGCATCAAACTCGTGCGTCACGCTTCACCTATCGATCGAAGAGCCCCATCGTGTCCACTAGCGAGCATAAGGGTCCGGGCTTTTTGCTACAACGGTCGGGGTGGACAGGACTTTCCTCCCCGAGGACCGATGCGGCCGACACGATGACCACCAGCGAACCCAACTCCAACCAGCCCATCCTCCAGGTCGGCGGCCGCGAAGAGACGACGGTCGGCAACTACTTCGTCGCCAACTACCCACCGTTCTCGGTTTGGAATGAGGACCGGATTCACGACCTCGTACGGAATCGCCTGGACGAAGTCCCTGATCCCGGGGTTCCGTTCGGCCTGTACGTCCACGTCCCGTTTTGCCGGCGACGCTGCGATTTCTGCTACTTCCGGGTCTATACCGGGCGCGACGCAAAGGACGTCACCCGTTACCTCGATGCCGTCATCGCGGAGCTCGCCCGGTACGCAAGGCATCCGCGAATCCAGGGCCGCAAGCCGCGTTTCGTCTACTTCGGGGGCGGCACCCCTTCATTCCTCTCCGTGGACCAGCTCCGCTATCTGTTCACCGGCCTGCAGCAGCATCTCCCGTGGGACGAAGCGCAGGAGGTCACCTTCGAGTGCGAGCCCGGAACCCTCGACGACGAGAAGATCCGGACGCTCAGCGAGCTCGGGGTCACGCGCCTGAGTCTCGGCGTCGAGAACTTCAACCCGGAGATCCTCGAGCTCAACAACCGGGCGCACCGGGCCAAGGAGATCGGTCTCGCCTACGAGTCCGCGCGCGCAGCCAGCTTCCCCCAGATCAACATCGACCTCATCGCCGGCATGGTCGGCGAGACGGAGGAGAACTGGCAGGACTGCATCTCGAAGACGCGCGCACTCGCACCCGAGGCGGTCACCATCTACCAGATGGAGGCCCCCTACAACACGACGGTGTTCCGCAACATGAAGGACGGTGGCGAGGAGGTCGCGCCAGTCGCCGACTGGAAGACCAAACGCCGCTGGGTCGACCAGGCATTCGCCGCGCTCCAGGAGGACGGCTACCGCATCGGCAGCGCCTATACTGCGGTGAAGAGCGACGACGTCTCGTTCCTCTACCGCGACGGTCTGTGGCACGGCGCCGACATGCTCGGGCTCGGGGTCGCATCGTTCTCCCACCTGGGTGGACTGCACTTCCAGAACGAGCACGACCTCGAACCGTACGCGGACCGCGTCGAGGCCGGCGCGCTCCCGGTCCACCGCGGGCTGTCGATGTCCGACGACGAGAAGCTCATCCGTGAGTTCATTCTGCAGCTCAAACTCGGCACGGTCGGGACGCGCTACTTCCAGGACAAGTTTGGCGTCGACGTCCGGACGCGGTTCGAGGCGGGACTGCGCCAGCACGCCGACCATGGCTGGCTCAGTGTCGACGGCGAAACCATCACCCTGAGTCGTGCCGGCCTCCTGCGAGTCGACACGTTACTGCCCAGCTTTTTCCTCGACGCCCACCGCGACAAGCGGTACGCCTGACCATGGCGTGTGAATTCAAGATCCGCCGCCGTGTGGAGTTCGCCGAGACCGACATGGCCGGCATCCTCCACTTCTCCAACTTCTTCCGGTTCATGGAGGAGGCAGAGCACGCGTTCTTCCGATCGCTCGATCTCCGGGTCCACGCGGCCGGCGGCGCCGGCATGTGGGGCATGGCGCGGGCTCATGCGGAGTGCCGCTACCGGCGCCCTCTCCATTACGAGGATGTCGTGGAGCTGCACGTCGTCGTCCGCGAAATGACCGACAAGTTGATCATCTACGACGTCGTGTTCACGAACCGGGGGCGCGACGACGTCGACGACGGCGCCCACGAGTCAGCTCGAGGTTCGATGACCGCGATCTGCGTCGCGAAACCGGCGGGATCGGACCGCATGCGGGCGCGGTTGCTGCCTCCTGAGGTGGCGGAACGCGTCGAGGCGGCCGCGCCGGGCGTACTTCCGGCAGACAGCTGAGCGAGAATCTCCCCTCGAAAACGCGACCACCGAAGAACAAGGGGCGAAGCAACTACTTCGCAACCCTGGAGCCTTCGGTCATGAATCCACTCGCACTCTGTCTGCTCTGCCTCGCCCTGGTCCCCGCGCTGGTATCTGGTCAGGGGGATCAAACCCGCACGCTGGCCTTCCCCGCTCTCGGAGCCACAGCCACCGAAACCAAGGTCGTAGACCCGGTTACGGGCGATATCGTCGGATCGGCGCGGGACGCCGCCGGCCACCTGGTCGACGTGTCCGCGCTGCGGGCGGCCGAGATCCTGGCCCGCGCGGCCGATCCCGACCTGAAGCTCGGTCATCAGCTCCAGGCCCACCTGACCCGCGTCACCCCGACGACCAGGGTGCCGGTCATGCTCTGGCTGCGATTCGACGCCGCGGCGCTCGACGACCACGTCCGCAATATCTTGGACGGCCGTGATCTCACGAAGCTGTCCGAGGCCGAAGTCCGCAAGCTCGAGGCGGACGCCGGCGCCCGCGTCGCAGCGGAGATCGGCAACCTGACCCGCCCGTTCGGCCGCATGCTCGATCGGATGGGCCTGGCAACGCGACTCGTGTCGGAGGTCTCCCCCGTCGTCGTCGCGGACGCAACCCCGGGCGAGATTCGCTCGCTGGCGCAGCTCGCCGTCGTCGACACGGTCTACCTGGAGACGCGGACCGGCGGCGCAACGAACACCGACGCCAACGCGACGCACCGTACCGACCGCGTTCACCAGTACGGGGTGAAGGGTCGCAACATCCGCATCGCGATCATGGAAGACGGCCGGATCTCGGGGGGCCATGCCTATCTCAACAACCTGGGCGGGACGTTCCGCCCCGCCGGCGCGTTCTCGGATCACGTCCACGCAGTCGCGGGCTGCACGGCGTCGCGCTACGGCGGTGAGTTGGGCGCCGCGCCGGACAGCACGCTGTGGAGCGCAAACTTCGAGCAGTACGTCGGCGCCGACATCATCGCGGCAGGCGACTGGATCGCCACCCAGAACGTCGACATCTCGAACCTCTCGTTCTACGTGGGCGACGGTGGCACCAACCAGCCGACGTTCTTCGACCGCTACTTCGAGTACCACTCGCGCTACTACCTCGACTCGTACGTCGTGGCGGCGGGTAACACAGGCAATACCCACACCCGGGTCACGTCGCCCGCACGCGCCTGGAACGTCATCTCCGTCGGCAGCCACAGCGACGGCGGAAACGGAAACTGGACCGGCGACGTAATGGCGTCGAGCTCGGGGTGGCTCGATCCGTCGACCGGCGTCGAGAAACCGAACCTCGCCGCCAACGGCGTGAGCCTGCAGAGCCTCACCCAGACCAATCCCTGGCACGGCGGCGTCGGCAGCGGCACCAGCTACGCGTCACCGCACGTCGCCGGGAACCTCGCGAACTCGATGGTCGTCAACTCGGCAATCCGCATCTCCCCCGAAGCGGCGATGGCACTCATGATGGCGACGGCGTGGCACAACATCGAGGGCTCGAGCCGCCTCTCCGAAAAGGACGGCGCGGGCGGCCTCCACGGGCTCGCCGCGTTCCGCACCGCCAAGGAGAACCGGGTCCGTTACGAGACCGTCACGGCATCGAGCTTCAGCAACAACGGCTATTACACGACGACCATCAACCTCACCGCCGGTGAGCGGACCCGGGTCGTCATCGCGTGGGGCGCCAACTCCGACTCGGGATACAACACCCAGGTCCTCGACGCCGACCTCGACATCGCGATCTACGAGGGCAACAACGTGACCTCCGGCACCTACCGCGGCGGCTCGCTGTCGTTCAACAACAACTTCGAGATCGTCGAGTTCACGCCTCAGATCACCGGTCTCCACACGATCCGCATCAATGACTACCGCTTCGACGGGACCTCCGAGCGGGTCGGCATCGCCTGGAGCCGCAAGTATCGCGACATCTCCTCGTACAAGATCCGCGAGCGCACCGACGACCCGACGGCCGCCAACGCCGGCCCGAGCATCGGCAATCCCGATTTCACCATGGACGTCGACGCGGCGATGTGCCCGAACGCGACCTACATCGTCGCACCGAGCCTCACGCGTCCGTACTTCGGCGGACCGGGCGCCGCCTACTCGCCGTACAACTGGCAACCTCTGACCTATGACGCGCTCACCGAGTTCTGGCTCTTCGACGTCCAGCAATTCCCCGCGTTCGACGTATGGGAGAACTCCATCGGCGTGCTGAATTCGGCCGGTCAGAGCAGCGGCTTCAACCTCTTCCTCGAGAACGACCCGAGCCTCATCGGGCTGACCGTGTACCACATCGGTATCACGCTCGAGTCGGGCGCCGGGTACGCCGACAACATCAAGGAATTCTCGGAGGTCCTCACCACACGCGTCCTCCCCGCCGCCACCGACAAGACGCGCTCCGACGACGGCCACTTCGTGCAAGCGTTGCCAGCGGGATTCTCGTTCTTCAGTCAGAACTACACCCAGTGCTACGTGAACATGAACGGCAACATCACGTTCGGTGGCCCGAGCGTTGACTACTCCGAAACGACGGCCGAGCTCCTGAGCGGCCGGCCCCGCATCGCGTTCCTCTGGGACGACCTCAACCCGGCCGGCATCGGCATGCAAGGCACCCCGGTGGTGCGCGTCCGCGAGATCCTCACCGGCCCCGCCGATGATCAGCTCGTCGTCATCGAGTTCGCCGACGTCCCCATCTACGGCGGCTCCGGGTCCTCCAGCAACACCGTCCGCGTCACCCTCTTCGGCTACACGGGCGAGATCAAGATCGAGCACCTGAACTGCAGCACCAGCGACGCCATCGTCGGGATCTCCCCGGGCAACGGCATCTCCAGCGCGTCCGAAATCGACCTCACCAGCAGCGGCCAGCGCTCGTCCGGGTCGCTGAACGCGATGTTCGAGACGTTCACCGGCACGACCTGCTCCGGGTCGTTCTGCTTCTTCGACTGGCTCGACGTCGACAGCCTCGACAGCCACTGGAACGAGATCCGGTTCATCCCGGAGAACCTGTTCACGGTGGACAGCTACCGGATGGAGCTGGACAAGAAGTAGGGACCGCCGGTCAGCCAGGTCCTCGTCGTCGCAACGGCGGCTCTCCGCCCCTCGATTCTTGTCGTGAGGAGCGGAGAGCCGCCGGCTCAATTCCGGCGCGCGGCGACACCTTTCGGATTCTCGGTTTGGGGGGGCATGTTGCGAAAGTTCGAGAATGTACTCTCCCGATATAGAACGCGCCAAGACAGGCTCTCACGCTCCCCCAGACCAACGTGAACGCAACCAACCCCAACCAATCGCGGTGCGGCATGACGATCATCGAAGTCGTCGTCTCGCTGTCCATCGTCACCGTCGGTGCGATGATGGCCCTTTCGTGCCTCGTCACGACTTGGGCCACGGATGGGGAACTGCGAGAACGCGCGGTCGCCTTGCGCGCCGCCCGCTCGGCGATCGAACGCGTCGTGGCATTCGACTATGACGACGACATCCAGAACCTCGTCGCCTTCTACGCCGACCCGGCCAACAACTTGTTCGTGATCGAGGACCTGGTCCCCGCGGGCATCCCGGATGAGGGACCGGCGGTCGGTCAGGGAACCATCACGGTGGATGGAACCGATCCCGATCGGATCGTCGTCACCGTTGCGATCACCTGGGAAGGCCGGCGAGGTCCTCGGCGGCTGGCCCTGCCTCTCACTCTCACGGAGGTTATCCCATGAGGTGCGTCTGCGAATCGAGGCACGTCAGCAACCACTCGGGCAACAGCCTGGTCGAGGTGCTCGGCGCGATCACGCTGTTCTCGGTCGGCATGCTCGGAGCTTTCTCGGCCGCCTCGGGGGGGACCGCTTTCTCTCGTCTGGCCAGTGAGGCAACGACGACCGACTCGGGTCAGAGAAACCTCCAGGGTCCGCTCCGTGACCTGCTCACCGAAACATCGACGGCATTCGTCGATACGTCGATGCGGGTCCACTCGGCCGCCCTCGGATTCGACTTGGACTCGGATCGGTTCTTCATCCCACAGCTCGCCCTCCGTCAGTGCATCTCGCCCGTGTGCGCCTTCCACACCAACCCGGACTCACGCGGAAGGAGACGGCGTTCCTCTGTGGTCACGAGTACCAGGGACCGAATCCGAACAACCAGGCCCGGGGCAAGGCGTGGCCGGCCTCGGTCCTCGCCTGCCCTCTAGATGGCTCTCCCGTAACTCCGGGCGCCGTGATGGACGGCCTCAAGTGTTTCACGGCCCGCGGCGAGGACGGAGAGTTCTCCACCGATGGTGGAACCGGGCCCGAGCCCGACTGGACGGGGCTCGTGCTCATATTCCCGTACTCCGCCGCCGGCCTGCCAGAGCTCCGGCGATACGACGTTCGGGTCGACGATCTCCTGGGAACGACCCCCGCGGCCGTCTCCAACTGGACCGCATTCGACGCTGCTGCTCCCTCGATGATCGACCTGTTCGACTTCGGCACGGACGGTACGACCGACGGTGTGCCGGACGGCAGGGTCCCGGTCACGGCGGTCACGTCCGATGCACAAGAAGAGTCCTTCTTCATCGGGGAATGGTACGGCAGCCCGTCCGTGGTCATCAGCAAGCGTCTCAACACGCCGGGCACCTGGCCCTATCGGTATCTATCGCTGATGGTGCGCCTCTCCGACGGCACGACCTGGTTCAGCGTGACCCACCAGGAGGCCTCCGACGTCTACTGGATCGCGTATGGACAGTTCACTCGAGCCCCGCGAGTCCTCGCGCGCGACGTCACTGAGTTCGCAGTCTCCACCGCCGCATCCTGCCCGTTCGACGCCATCCAGAATCCGTCCGGGCTACAGGATCCGAAGGCCACGAGAATCACGCTCGTCACGACTGGCGAGTCCGAAGAGAAAGGAGCCCGGAAGTGGTTCCACAACTTGGACACGATCACGATCACGTCTCGCAACTGAACCATCGGCGACCAGTCTTGAGGTTCGCAGCCCTGGCCGTTGGACTCATGATGGTCTCCGCCGCTGCGTTCGGCTTCCGGCACGATGACGTCCAACCGGCGCCCCCGGTGACGCCCGCGACGGTAGACGCGTGGCTGGACGTGGTGCGCGACCTGCCAGACTCCGTGCCTGCCCGGGAGCTCCTCGGCGGTCCGGCGATCTCCTCCGAGTTGACGAGTGCGCTCGCGGACCACGATGTCTCCGCCGCGGCTTTCCGGGCGCGCGCCGACGCCATGCGCGAGCAGGCAGCGAGTCATCGCAACTTGCTGGCACCCGCCAGCGTCGAGATCGCCGATGCGCTCGCCAACATCCAGCTCCCGAAGGGCGTGACGGCCCCGACGGCTCCAGTCTCAATGAGTCCCCAACTCTCCCCAGCCGAGGAAATGGCGGACGTCCTCCTGGACCGCCTCATCGCGGGTCCACCACAGGAGTCCGACCGATGAGAAACCCCTACTCCAAGAACCCCTTCTCCAAGAACAGCGAGTCCGGAACCGCGCTCGTCGCCGGCATGGCGCTCACCGCCGTGATGGTCGGTGCGGCTGCCCTCTACCTCCTCGTCTCCCACAACGGATACGAGATGAGCAAGCGCGAGCTCGATGCAGCCCGGGCTCAACTCGCCTCCGAGGAAGGGCTTCACCTCGTCATGGCGGAGCTCAAGACCGGCGTCGACTCCGACGGCAACGGCGTGGGGACGATCGAATTCACCGGCCCCGATGGGCGGATCGCGCGAGCGACCGCCACTGATCTCGGCGGTAATCTCTATCGCCTGATCTCCGTCGGCACGGTACCGCGGGCAGCGCTCGGCACCCAGGTACTGGCTGAGCTGATCCCCTCCCTGGGTTTGAGCTTCCCGGCCCGCGCCGCCATCACCGCGAATGGACCCGTTACCACGAGGGGCAATATCGAGATCGACGGACGCAACTGGGACTCGAGCGGCGCCACGGTCGTTGGGCCCGGAGTCTTCGGGATCTCGTCTTCTCAGGGGATCAACAACACCGGCTCCTCCTCGGTGGGCGGCAACGGCATCGCGCCGCTCGACCCTCCTGATCCCGCGAGCCTCGAGGAGAACGCCTCATGGGCCGACGGTATTGACGACGACGGCGATGGCATGGTGGACGAAGAGGCGTTCGACGGGATCGACAACGACGGCGACGGGGCCA
This sequence comes from Planctomycetota bacterium, assembly GCA_002687715.1. Taxonomy (GTDB): domain Bacteria; phylum Planctomycetota. The sequence goes on from NZBC01000207.1 coordinate 37,935, forward strand.
TCGACGAAGATACGAACGACTATCCCTCCAGCCCCGACGTCTTCTTCAAGCTCTCCGAGGGGACACTCAAGTCGGCGGCCCAGGCCGCGGGGACCTACTTCGCTACGGAGTCCGCGCTCAACGCGTGGATCGCCGCGAACGGTGGGCAGATTCCGGGCGGCGTTCTCGTGTTCATCGACTTCCAGACCTGGCAGCCGGCGGATTTCGGGAACCAGTTCAACGACCCGCCGTCGGTCATCATCCACCACCGGCCCGCCGGGGATGCGCTCATCAAGAACCTCCACGGAGCGTTCAAGGGGTTGCTGATCACCGACTTCGTCGAGCGCATCAACGGTGATTCCTCGATCCTGGGCTCTCTCATGTCGTTCTCTGACGAAGCGTACGGAAACGCGTACGGAAACGGTAACGCGGAGGTCCGCTACAGCTCATCGGTCCTTGGCAGCCTCCCGCCCGTGTTTCCGACCACCCAGGTCCGTGTGCTCTCCTGGAGCCGCGCGGCGTCTCAATAGCCGGGGACTCACCATGCTCCGCTACGCCCTAGGTCTCGCGATGCTCGTGGCCTCTCCGGCCCTGGCCCAGACCAAGGAGCTCGAGAACGCGCCGGCCGCCGTCAACGAGCTCCTCTCCGCCACCCGACGCCCCCTTTCAGTAGTCGACAGGCTCGGGAGACGCGTCGCCAAGTTCGGCGAGGCGGCCGTCACACCGCTCATCGCGGCGCTCGAGACTTCGACGGAACCGCGTCGCACGATCCTCGCACTGCGGGCACTCAAGTCCATCCGGAGTCCACGTTCGGCCTCCGCCGTGCTCGCTCTGTGCACCAAGGAGCCCGCGGAGGTCCGGGCGGAGGCCATCGCAACCGCCTGCAACATCCCAGGCGCGAACCTGGCTCCCGTCCTGCCGGAGGCGATTCGTGCGTCCGACCTTCAGGTGCGCCGGCGCGCCTGGGATGGAGTGCGAACCCTCTCCGGGAAAGAGCTGCGGCCGTTCCTGGCCGCGGCCGTGATGGGAGTCGCCGATCCGGATTTCTGGATCCGGGGCCGTTGCCTACGCATCCTCTCCGAGGCGCCGCCGACCGACGGCAGTCGCGACCCGCTGATCAGGACCGTTCCGCGCGTCCTCGGCAAGCTCGACCGCGCCGCCGCCATCGCGCTCTTCCGAGTGATCGCGCGCGTGCGCACGAAAGACCTCGATGGCGTCGCGTCGATAGCGCTGACCCTGGGCTCGGTCCACGCCAAGGTCGCTGCGTTCGCCGCGGCGGCCGACCTCGCCACGTCAACGCATGTGCCGTTGGCTCGCGAGCTCTGTCGCGACGGTGACCCTGACCTGGCCAAGGCCGCCGTCGGGTACCTGGCGCGCCGCCGCGACGTGAAGTCCATTCCGATGCTCGTAGGCCTCCTCGAGAGTTCCAGAGAGAAGTCCGTGCGAGAGGCTTCGGCGGTGGCGCTGCGACGCCTCTCCGGTCGCACGTTCGGATACGACGTCCAGCAGTGGCGGGAGTGGCTCGCGAGCGCTCCCGTTCGTTAGGAGCTTCAGCACTGGGGCGCTGGAGGGTCCTCCCTGTGCCCGGCCACGAAGTGGGTCATCAGCTGAACCGTCGCTTCGATCTGCGATTCGGAACTCGAACTGCCGAGTGAGAACCGGATCGCTCCGTCGATCTGGGAATCGGTCAACCCCAACGCGCCCAGGACGTGGCTCGGCTGGATGGTCGCGCTCGTGCACGCCGCGGCGGTAGATGCCGCGATCCGGGTCTGGTGACGGAGAAGATGATCGGCGTCAACGTGGTCGAAGGTGACATTGAGAACAGTGGCGAGACGCGGCGATGACGCGGCGATGACCGTTGTGCCAGTGATGCGATCGACGAACGACGACCGGAGACGGTCGCGGAGGGTGCGGAGGCGAGCGGTCTCGTCGGCCATCGACTCGTACGCAAGCCGCGCCGATTCGCCGAGGCCAACGATGCCCGGAACGTTGGCCGTGCCGGAGCGCAGCCCACGTTCGTGCCCGCCGCCGTGGATCAGTGGGGCGAGACGGACGCGAGGGCCGCGCGAGCGAACGTAGAGCGCACCGACCCCCTTCGGGCCGTAGATCTTGTGGGCCGAGAGGCTGAGCAGGTCGATGTTGGCGGTCGCGACGTCGATCGGCTCCTTGGTGAAGGACTGGGTGGCGTCGGTGTGGAAGAGAACTCCGCGGTCGCGGCAGAGGCGGCCGATGTCGGCGATCGGGTGGAGGACTCCCGTCTCGTTGTTGGCGTGCATGGCCGAGACAACGAGGGTGTCGTCTCGGAGCGCGGCGGCCAGGGCGTCGAGGTCGAGCTGACCGTTCGCATCGACGCCGAGCACCGTGAGCTCGAAGCCCTGGCCTTCCAGGTGGTGGCAGGGGTCGAGGACCGCCTTGTGCTCGGTGCGAACGGTGACGACGTGACGCCTGGTCGCGTATGCAGGGGCGCCGGCGAGTCCGAGGAGCGCGAGGTTGTTGGCTTCGGTCGCGCCGGAGGTGAAGCAGATCTCGCGTGGGTCGGCGTTCAGGACCGTCGCGACCTGCTCGCGCGCCGTCTCGACCGCGGCCGCGGCGCGGCGACCTGGCAAGTGATGGCGACTCGCCGCGTTGCCGAAGTCGTCACGAAGCCAAGGCAGCATCGCGTCGAGCACACGAGGGTCGACGGGCGTGGTCGCCGCATGGTCGAGGTAGATGAGTTCATCGCCGGTCATCAGCCCGATTCTCCCGATGCACGACGGGCGAGGCAACGCTCGACCTGGATGAGCGCGGACACCGTGAAGATCAGCGGGTAGAGCTCTTCGGAGTACCAGAGCTTCGCGAAGTAGAGGCCGATGGCGGACTTGGGGAAGCGCGTGCCGCGGTCGGTGGCCTCGATGAGCCACGCTGCAGCCTGCCGGATCGCACGGTGCAACTGATCAGGGTCGTCGTCACCGGCGAGGTCCCAAGCCGCTAGGGTCTCGAGCGCCAGCGCAGTCTCTTCGACCGACGGCGAGACGTTCCGGGCCCCGCCGAAGCCGCCGCTCTCTTGCTGAGCGTCCAGGATCCAGCGTAGGCCGCGGACGCCCGCGTCGCGCCACCGGACGTCGAGCGCGGCATCGGGAGCCCGCGTCGTGATGACCGCACGCAGGACCCGGGTCGTGCCGTAGAGGGGGTTCTCCTGGTTGGGCTCGGACTGGTTGCCGAACCACAGCGGGATCCAGGCTCCGTCGTCGCGCTGGCTGTCCACGAGGTAGCGGATGGCGGCGGCGGTCGCGCGGTCGATCGCAGCCGGGTGCGGGTTGGAGAGCCGATCCCGCCATGCCGTCCACGCGCGGACCGCGTGCGCGGTGATGTCGGGACTGCTGCGGTCGAACGGGAGCTTGCCCCAACCACGGCAGAAGGTGGGGATGCCACCGTCGCGGTTCTGGAGGTTGCGTAGCCAGGCGGTGGCGGCGGTCGCCGCCTGATGGATCCGCTCGCGAGCGTCCGAGGGAGCGCGGGGCTCCAGGTCCGCGCTCCCCTCGAGCCCACGCTCCAACGCCAGGAGAGTGCTCGCGGTGTCGTCCGCGTCGGGCACCCCACCGGGCAGGTCGGTCCACGCCCAGCCGCCGGGGGCAGCGTGGGTGTAGGGGTGTTCGACCGCGTGGTGCTGGTCGAGCAGCCAGTCCATCGTGGCCGCAGTGGGTGCGACGTCGAGCGCGGTCGTCGACAGCGTCGTGAGCCAGGTGTCGAGGTTGGTGTCGATCGGCCAGGATCCATCTTCGCGAACGGTGGACGAGAGGAAGTCGAGCGCGGACGTGACGACCGGGTGGTCGCGCAGGCCCATCGAAACGAGGCTCATGGTGACGAAGCTCGTGAGCGGAGCGGCCTCGAGGTAACCCCCGGTCGTGGGTTGGATCTCGCGGAGGATCCTCAGGGTGCGACCGCCGGTGAACCGGCGGGCGAGGCGGGTGATCGGGTTCCACGTGGGACGGTGGTAGTGGCGAACCTGGCCGATGGCGATGAGCGCCGGAAGGGCGTAGCTGACCATCGGAAGGCCGAGCCACTGAAAGAGCTGGTGGGGCAGCGCCGCGAGTTCGAACGGGAGCGACGGGACCTCTCGCCACGCGTCGCGGCCCTCGCCGAGACGGCCCCCGAGCGCGCAGGTGGTGAGGATGGGGACCGAGAAGGTGCGGTCCTTGCCGTAGCTGTCGCGAATGGTGCGGGCGAGGACACGGGGCTCGAGCGTCCCGCCACAAGCCTCCTGCAGCCACCGCTCCGCGGCGGCGATCCCGGCCGTGGTGGCCGATGACGGGTCGGGGGCGAGCCCCAGCGCGACCCAGCAGAGCGTCGTGGTCGAGACATTGGTCGGGCTGGAGGTCGTGTCGCCCCAGCCGCCGTCTTCGTTCTGGTGGAGGGCGAGCCAGCCGCGGGCGTTCCTGGCTAGCTGCGCGAGGTCCGCATCGTGGGGGGTCTCCGCTCGGGACGCCAGTTCGCACGCCATCGAGGCCGTCGCCGTCGACAGTGCGCTCGACGAAAGCCGGCCCACAAATGACCCGCGTTCGGTGCGATGACCGATCAGGCGGGCGCGTGCCGCATCGAGAGTCGCGTGGAGGTCTTCCATCGTCCCAGGGTCAAGAAACTGCCAGGTCTACAAGCTGCCGGGTCTACTGACTGCCGGGTCTACTAACTGAGATGCCCCAGAGAGAGCAGCGCGTAGAACGTGTACTCGGCATCGAGGACGTCATCGGCCCAATGACCGCAAAACCCCTGGCCGGTCCAGAGCGTGTCGATGAAATCGAGGCACCGCTCTCTCACGGGCGTGTAGTCGATCTGCAGACCGGACAGCGCGTGAAGCGCGGTCGCGGTCGACAAGAGGTCCGGCATCGGCGCACGTGGCGCCGCCAGGAACCCGCCGTCGGCGTGAATCCGCTGCAGGATCCACGAGCCGATGTTCTGCGGGACGTCGCGGCCGAGGTAGCGCAGTATCGTGACCGCCGCCGCCGTCACCGTCGTCGAGCCGACGGGCAAGCTCTTGGTGTTGGCATAGCCGCCGTCCCCCGTCCGCAGACCCTCCACGGACGCGACGACCTCGTCGAGCCGGGTCATCTCGCGACCGACGTCCTGGCACGCACCCAGTGCGATGAACGCGTGGTAGACCGTCCCCTCGTCCGACCCGACCTTGGCGTCGAAGCCCCCGTCCGCCGCGCGAAACCTCTCCAGGTTCAGGAGGATGCCATCTGCGACCGATGCGGAGGCGGCGTCCGGACCGAGGCACGCCCAGCAGCGGGCGAGGCACCCGAGGTGCACGAGGTCCAGATCGTCGCCGGGGCCGAACTTCTCGAGGTAGCCGCGCATCGCGTCCGCGGGTAGCTCCGACTGCAACGCAAGCATCCCCTCCGCGGCAAAGACCGTGTAGTAGAGATCACTCCTCCCAGCGCGATCGCACCCGCCGCCGTCGTCGTTGAACTGCTCGTCGTAGAAGGCGGTGACCTTCGGGGTCGCGTCAGCCAGTAGTCGAGGCGCCAGCCTCGCGACCTGGAGCATTTCGAGCCTCAAACTCACTGCAGTAGCCCTCGATGAGCGTGCGCGGGAAGATCTTCCCGACCACGCGGCGCAGGAGGCCCTTCAACGTGGCGTTGTGGAGGAAGCGCAGCGAGCGGACGGCCTGCTCCTCGTAAGCCTGGAGGAGATCGTTCGTCTTTTCGACCACGCCTCGCTCCGCGAGAATGCGCTGGACCTCGGTCGCGACGTCCTCGTAGCACGTCTGCTTCGTCCACAGCGCGTCGACGAGGTCGCGTTCCGCGCCATCCGTCGCCCGCTTGCGCGCAATGGCGAGCAGCAGCGACGGCCGCAGGTCGCGGAGATCGTTGGAGTCACCCTCCCCCGTGAAGTCGTCGAGGTCGTCCTTGATCTGGTACGCGATCCCGATCGACTCGCTGTACGCGCCGAGCACTTTGCGGA